>NZ_JAMYQW010000012.1:0-155666 GCF_040321085.1 Mesorhizobium sp. M0522 | reverse complement strand
GGCTCGGCGGCGGCGGCCAGATCGGTCTCGGCGACGAAAAGGATCTTCAGACCGAGCACAAGGCGATCGGCGCCTACATCAAGGCGGGCATCGAGACTGAGCTGAAGGATTATTCCGTCGGCGACGATCCCCAGGGCGGGTATGTCGTCATGCCGCAGCGCTCCGACACCATGATGAAACGCCTCTTCGATGCGACCCCGATGCGCCGTCTCTCCCGCGTCATCACGCTCGACGCGGCCGACAGCTGGGAAGAGCCGGTCGATCCATCCGACATCGGCGCGACCTGGGTGGGCGAAACTGAGGCGCGGCCGGAAACCAGTTCCGGCTCGCTCGGCCTTCTGACGATCCCGGTGAATGAGATCTACGCGCTTCAGAAGGTGACGCAAAAGCTGCTGGACACCAGCTATCTGAATATTGGCCAGTGGATCGATGGGAAGATCGCCGACAAATTCGCGCGCTCGGAAGGCCTGGCTTTCGTGTCAGGTGACGGCGTCAAGAAGCCGCGCGGTTTCATGAGCTATGCGGCCGACAGCGTAGCCACGGGTGACGAGACGCGCGCCTGGAACGTCTTGCAGTATGTCATCTCTGGCGCGGCGACGACTGTGACCGCGGATAGCCTACGGGATGTCTATTGGTCCCTGAAAGCCGGCTACCGCACAAACGCCAGTTGGGTGATGGCATCGTCGACCGCGAACGCCCTCGACAAGTTGAAGGATGGCAACGGCGACTACCTGTGGCGCTCCGGAATGACTGCCGGCTCGCCGCCGTCGCTCCTCAATGCGCCCGTCGAGTTCGACGAAAATATGCCGGCGATCGGCGCCGGGTTGTTCCCGATCGCTTTCGGCGACTTCAAGGTCGGTTACACCATCATCGACCGTCTCGGGCTGCGTCCGCTCCGCGACCCCTACACCGCGAAGCCGCACGTTCTGTTCTACACTTACAAGCGCGTCGGCGGCGGCCTAAGCAACAGCGAGGCGATCAAGCTGCTGAAAGTATCGGCCTCCTGATAGGGATGCCCAAGTGGCGGGCCTTGAAATTGGCCCGCCTTTTGCCACCACCAGAAGGAACCGCCGGACATGGAACTTCCTGAACTTCACGACCGCGCTCTCGCGGCCGATCCACACGCTGAATACGACCGTCTAGCGCGCGCTATGGCAACACCGAAGCAACTCGACGACATCGAGGAGATGCCGAACCGCGTGACCTCTCGACGGTCTGAAGACGGCTGCACTCGATGCCCGGCGCACATTCGACGAGGTGAAGGCGATCGCGATCGATGCAATCCAAGATGAGATTGAGACCGAGACGCAAGCGTTGCTGGTGCGCCGGGCAATGTTGGCGGAATATCTATGGCGCCGCACATGTCTGATCCTCGCCGACGAGTTCCAGCGCCGCCGCACGGGCGTAGCTCCCCGGGCGAAAGGACTGAACTAATGGGCAAACCGCCCTTTCGCCTCCAAACACCTCTCGAGGAAGCGCTTTCAGAAGCGATGCATCCCACGGCGCCGCCGGCGAGCTCCGGGCTGCTCGACGTGCCATGGATGGAGGAAATGCGCCGGCAGTGCGACGCCGATCCAGAGTACCGGAAGAAAATTGAGGCTCTCAGGGACCAGCACCAGGCGGACCCGATCTTCACTCCGATCTTCGCGGCAATCCTGGGCGCCGGCAATTTCACCATTTTCGGATCGACAACGTTTGCGACTGTGCTATCGGCCATCGCGACCACGGCAGTCGTGCCCGGCATTCAGGTGAAGTGATGACCGCAATCAATGTGCTGAAGCTTGCGGATTCGGTGCATCTCGTCACCGACGGGCGTGCCGGTGTTGCCGGCCTTGCAATTGGAACTTTGCCCAAGGTAATTCCAATTCCCCATCTCGACGCCATAGTCGCGACGCGTGGCCCGTCCCGGCTTCTCGGGCTGATGACGCTGATGCTTTGCGCAAAGGCGACATCCTTCGACGATCTCTGGGGCGAACTCTGCCGGCTGCAGTCAATATGCGCTCAAATGGCTGAGCCGTGGCAGGTCGAGACGCTGGCGGCCGAGTTCGATGTCGTTGTAGCCGGCGTCGGATCGAAGGGGCCAGCCGCATATCTGGTTTCCAACCATGGCAATCATGGCTTCAAACCTTGGGAGGTGTTCGAGATCCCTTATTGCCTCGCAACGCCCGTCATCGACCAAACCCTCCTTGAATCGGTGTTCTGGGCAGATAATCCGGTGGCCGAAATGCCTCGCCTGGTCGATTCTCAGCGTGCCGATCCTTCCGTTGGCGGCTTCGCGCAGCTGACCTCCATTACAGCCGCTGGCATTTCCACCAGGATCGTCCGCGACTATCGATCGACATTTAATTTGGTCGAGGCTGATGCTTGGGCGGCGAGTGCTTGTCGACAGCATCCGCCAACGCGACCAACAGCTTTCCAAGCCGGCGGGCCTTTTCCGTCGAAAGCGCGATTTGAAGAGCTTTCACGCCTGGAGCAATACCGTCCTTGGGTACCACTGGGCTGACAAATTGCAGAAGCAGTCCGACCCCGTTACCATCGAGCGGGACACACTGATGGCCAGTTGCGAGTGACAAAACTAAAGAGCCATCTGGGTTCTTTTCCCAAGCAGACACGTCGATGTCTTTGGTTTTCAACCTCGCCGCCTCCTTGGCGCTCTAGCAGGGCCGGCCGGGGCGAGGGGCTGGGTATGAGGCCGGCAAACTCCAGCCCGTCACTGGCGCCGCCTGTCTTCCTCGACGTGCCGGCGAACACGGTCGTATAGATCGTAGACATGGTCGGCAAGTACCTTCGCTTCGTCGTCGGACATCACTGCCAGTGTGGCAGGGACGTATCCGGCGTCAGGATCCTTGACCACCGTCAACCGTTCCATAATCTCCCGATACAGAGATTTCATCTCGTCCGTTGGGAAATCTCGCTCCTGGACAGGATGGAAGGTTAAGTATGCACTGTGCAGGCGTTCTTGCAGGCGACCTGACGAAGTGGCCATCATGCCTGTCACCGCAGTGAACTTTTCCAGTGCATATTCGATGCTCATGTCATCCCCCAAATTGTAAAAGTGAGCATCGCCTATAAGTTTAACGCGCGCAAGCTTCGCCGCGTGAGGGCGGCCTGTGTGGCGTAAAGAACTGGAGTTTAGTCGTGCACACTCGCCGAGGTGCTCTTTCGAAGACGAACTCCTGGCCCTTCGCCATTCTCGTCTACAAAGATCACGCCGGCCGCCTCGAGGGCAGCGCGTATGTCAGCGAGCGTCCGATCGTAAGGGGTACGTTTGCCTCGCTCGAAGTCCGCAAGCGTCTTTGTAGCGACTTTGCTCGCCGACGAAAGTTGAGCCTGTGACCAATCCAACAGCGCCCTAGCTGCACGGCATTGCGCGGGTGACAATTCCATTTAAGAGAAACCTTACCGAAAATCGGTTGACTTTTGCCGAGTAACCTTACATAAAATCGGTTATCGCATAACGCGACAAAAGGAGCAAGAGCATGCCGAACATACCTGTTCGGGCAGCCGCCGAAGGCTTGCCCATCATCACCCGTCGCCAGGTCCTTCGTGGCTTGACCGCATTGTCAGCCGGCGCTGTTGCGCTGGCGGCCTCGACCATTCCGGCCGCGGCAGCCGTCGGCGGTACCGCAAAGACGGCTCATAAGATGAGCATCGAGGAGCGCCTGGACCGACTGCCACCGCGCGTGGCCAAACGCCTCCGTGCACAGTTCCATGCGATGATCGACTTTGAGATCGAACGTGCGCGCTCGGTCTCAGAGAAGGGAGCTCAGTCATGATGAGCGGCATGATTAAGGCAGAAATTATTCCAAACGTGTTCTCCCGCCGCGTTTTGCTAGGCGCCTTCGCTGCGCTGCCGGCCGGGGCCGCTGCCTTGGTGGTGGCAACGCCCATTCCGGCCGAGCCGGCCGAGCATCCCGACGCCGATCTTTTCTGGCTTTATCAGGAACTGGAGGAAGCTCACGCCCGGACGGAGCGGGCGTCAAAGGTCTGCAGCCGAGCCGGCAAGAAGTATGAGGCAGCGTTGCCGCCGCCACCACCGGACCCGAATGAATACTGTGAGAACGTGAAATGGTCAGATGAGGTATCGGCTGCGTGGGATGGCATGACGATGGGCGATTATCGGGCCGGGCGCCTCCCTGCCGCCTACCAGTCCTATGAATGGGCCAAAGAGAAAGAGATCGCCATACGCCGCGCCGCCCGAGACAAATATGAGACCGAGCGAAAGGAACTGAGCCGAAAATTCAAAATTAATGCCCTCGAAAAGGCCTTTGACGACCTCGTCGACGAGATGTTTAAGGTCGGCGATCGCATCTTCGCAACGCCGGCCAACACGTTGGAGGGGATGGTGATCAAGATCCGGACGGCCGACAGGCTGGATTTGAAGAGCTTCGCCGGAAACGATGCGTTCGTGTCGATCGCCGCGGACATCAGGCGCCTTGCAGGGGAGGTGGCCTAGATGAGCAAGACCACCAAGCCCGACGCCAAGCTCCTCCGGCTCGAGGTCAAATTCAACGCCGCAAGCGATCGATGGAACGAGGCCACGGCCAGGACGGCAGAGCTCGAGGAGGAGGAGCTTCGTATCAGGTCCCGCCGTGCGAAAGCGGAAAAGAAGGAGGAGAAGAGAGCCGAGGCTTTCGTCCGCGCCCGCGATCGTATCATGAATACCCGAGCAAGAAGCCTGGAGGGTCTGGCCGTGAAGATGAGAGCGAGAGAGCGCGATTACACCGACGCCAAGGACCTGGAGATTGAAATTCTGAAAAGCCTAGTCGACGACATCAAGGTGATGACCGATAAAGCGTTACACGGGAAACCAGCGGTGTAACCCGCTGAGAAGGTGGCTAATTTCGCCACCGCTGCGCCAGTGGGGAAGACTTCCCCAGGTCCAGATCATCATTCTTCCCGCCGGGAAGAATGATCCTCTGCGGTTCCGGTGCGGAAACCGTTCCGGGCCGGAAAACGGTTTTTTTGTTTTGGGTGTGCAGATTTGCATCCCCGGCCCGTCGAGACCTGGCGTGCGGGAAAATGTTTCACGGGAAGAGCACTGAAACAGGGTCGCCTCTGCCGGAGCGATTCCAAGCAAGCAACAGCGTTCCGCGTACATATGCCGTACATAACCGGAAAATCTTCGGTTTTGGCGCGTTGCTAAGTCTTTGAAATTATTGGCTCCCCGGGCCGGATTCGAACCAGCGACCAACCGGTTAACAGCCGGTTGCTCTACCACTGAGCTACCGGGGAACAGAGGCTCTTGCGTGAGTGGGGCAGCCTATAGCAAACCCGTTTCGGCTTTGCAAAGAAGCATTTCGCATTTTTTCGGTGCTTTTTGGCGCAGGGCTTGCTGGCAATGGCCGGCGAGCGCCCTCATATGAGCTGTCTCTCGCCTGTCACGGAACAGAAAAGGCCGTTGCGGCTTTCTCCGGCTGATGGTGCTACTGATGCAAACGGATCGACATTTCACATGACGGCAATGAGCGACGAACAGCCACCGGCCCGGAAAATCTCGGTCTTCGGCCGCCAGTTCACCATGCCGCGCTCGCGCGGCCTCAGGATTGCGATCGGCGTTGTGCTGATCATCGGCGGCATTCTCGGCTTCCTGCCGATCCTGGGTTTCTGGATGGTACCGATCGGACTGCTGGTGCTCTCCTACGAATTTGCCCTGGTGCGTCGTCATCGGCGCCGCTTCGTCGTCTGGTGGGAGCGACGGCGCCGGCCTGACTGAGATTGCCCCGCTGACGGCCGCCAGCCTGCCATATGTCGGCGAGCGGCGTCGTCCGCCCATACGTTTACCGAGGTTGGTCGAAGCAGCTCTCCAGACGTTCGCAAAGCTCCTTGAGAACGGCGGTAGCCGATGCCAGCCGCGCCCGGTCGCGCGGCGGCAGGCTGTTTGCGCCTTCTATGCTGAGGCGGTCGATGGCATAGCGCACAAGCTCTGCAGACTGCGACAATCCGCGCGACGTGCCGTCCTTCGTAGCTGCTCGACGCATGGCGGAGCCTCCTCTTTGCCCAACGTGGCCGCCGGTTTCGGGTTCCCGCCGCCCAGAATCATGCTTAACGATAAGCTAATATGTTATTGCTAACATGGGCATTGCGTTGATAAGGCAGGGCATGGAATGTCGAGGAACCGTTGGGAATGCATGGTGGCCGCTTGACGGCATTTTCGCCGCAACCTATTGGAGCCGGGTGGAACGCCGGGAGCAATGAGGCCTCGTGGCGGAGTGGTTACGCAGAGGACTGCAAATCCTTGCACCCCGGTTCGATTCCGGGCGAGGCCTCCATTCTCAAGCGCGGCGGACGCTTGAGGATTGTTTTTCTTCGGTAATTTCCGCAGGGGTGGCAGCCGGAACCGCACCGCCCTCCGCAGGGTGTGGCAATATGTTCCCCATTTCGCCCCAGTCGATGCGCTCGACTGCCTGCCTGGCGAGCCGGGATTGCTGCTTTTTGGCGGTATAAATCTTCGAGGTCTTGCCGTCTTTCCAGGCGAACAGCCCGTCGAGCATCGAATCGGTAGCCTCATTTTCCGCGAGATTCGTCGCAAGGCCCTTGCGCACCGAGTGCGCTGTGCAGTGCGTCAGGCCCGCCTGGTTGAACCATGCTGATACGCGCTGCGACAGGCCCTTGATTGAGTAGGGCTGGCCATATTCGGTCATCAGGTAATAGAGGCCCGTGACCTTATGTAGCGACAGGACATGGCCCAGAATCGGATGGATGGGTACCTGGAGGGTCGTCGGGTTGCGGTTGCGGCCCTTGAACACCCGGAAGATGAAAAGCTCCTCTCGGCGATGCCTTGGCCCGATAGCCTGCAGGTCGGACACGCGGAAGCCGATATACATCAGTAATGCCAGCGCCAGCACGGCTTTCGATTCTGTGCCATGGTGGCGGACATAGATGCCGATTTCATCGCTGGTGATCGTATGGTGCCCCTCGGTCTTACGGCGATAGGACCGGACCATTCGCGCGGTGTTGACCGGCATGATCGGCTCCGGTCTGCCGTCGCGGCCGGGGCGCGTAGCATCGAACACCTGGCGCAGGATCTTCAGCCGCTCATCCGCGGCGAACGGCGTGTCGGCCTTGCGATCACGCAGCTTGGTGAGATTGTCGACCGAAAGCGCCTTCAGCGGCATGTCGGCGAACAGATCCGTGCCGCCGATCTTGACCGGCTCGAGCAGCATGGCGTCGACGATCTGCCGTCGCTTGGCCTGCGTCGTCTTGTCGAGCTTCTGGAAGGCGTCAGACCTGAAATAGACCATGCACAGCCAGTGGAACGTGTTTGGCTGCGGATGGCCGGGCAAAGACTTTTTCGGCGCAGGTGCCGGTGCGCCCGATTTGTCGACCTGGTTGCGGGCTTTCCAGTATTCGGTGGAAAAGCTTTCCGATTCGGAATCGTCGGGCAGGCGGCAGATGCGCACGCCTTCGAAGCGGAAATAGTAGCGCATCGTGCCGTGGCGCGATTTGTTCTTCTCGATGTAAGGCAGGTCGATTGTCGCCAAATCCGCCATCAGTCGGCGTCCCACCGTCCCGGTTCGCCGTCTTCCCCTTGCTGCTCGCCGTCAGTAGGCCACTCGGCAAGGGCTGCGTCAATCTCGGCGACGCGCCACAATTTGCGCCGGCGCCAGACGCGCGGCCGGGGCAGGAGGCCTTCTTCGACCATCTGCATGACGCTGGTCGGACTGACATCGAGCGCGATCGCGACCTTGGTCAGCGACATGGCGAGGCGCGGCACGGTGACCGTGAGCGGCGACGTATCATGCTTCACAGCTTCGCCTTCCGACGCGCCTTGTCCCGGCGCTTCTGGTTTTGCTTATGGGTAACCAGCTCCAGATGATCGTCGCGGATGCAGCGGCGCATCCGGCATTTGTGATCGAGCTGCTTCTTGCCCGGAATGATGCCGTGCTCGTTGGTCCAGGAAACCTTGTGGACGGCCATCGTCTGGCCGTCGAGCGCCATGCGCGGATAGCCGCCGCCGCGGCCATTGCCAGAATCAGGACCGGTCCACAGATGGCAGGGTGACTTGCGGCCCTTCTCGTCGACATAGCCCGTGTCGACGATTTCGACACAGGCCATGACCCGCATGCGGATCGCGTCGCGGCGGGAGAGCGGCGCATTCATCAGAATGGGATCTCGTCGTCGAGTTCGCGCGAGCCGCCGCGATTGGCTTGCGCCTGGCGGGTGCGCTCCTCGATCGCGCGGCGCTCGTCAGTCTCGCGAGAACGCTGCGTGCCGTAATCGTCAGCGCCTTCGGCACCGGGCGGGCGGTTGGACGGCAGCTTGTCGAGCATCTGGATTTCGCCGCGAAAGCGGTTCAGCACCGTTTCCGTTGTGTAGCGTTCGATGCCGTCCTGGCCGGCCCATTTCCGGGTCTGCTGCTGGCCCTCGACATAGACCTTCATGCCCTTTTTAAGGTATTTTTCCGCGACCTCGGCGAGCTGCGTATTGAAGACGACGACCGAATGCCACTCGGTCCTTTCCTTGCGCTCGCCGCTGTCCTTGTCCTTCCAGCTTTCGCTGGTCGCCATGCGGAAGGTGACGATCGGATCGCCGGCATGGCTGCGGCGGATTTCGGGATCGGCGCCGAGATTGCCGACGAGGATGACTTTGTTGACGCTGCCGGCCATTACGGCTCCACTCCCATGGTGGTCAGCGCCGCGTTGGCGGCGGCGATCTGTTGATCCAGCGATGTGGTGACATCGGCGATGATCTGCGCGAGGTAGGCGGCAGACAGCACGATCTCGCCGGCATCCTTGCCTTCGCCGACCATCAGCGCGACGCGCTGGCTGGTGACGCGGTCGCGCATGCGCTGGGCGATGTCGCGCTCGCCGAATATCTTCTGTGCCCTGGCGAGGTCTGCCTTGGTCAGCATCAGACCATTCCCAGCGCGGCTTTGTAGAGGTCGAGGATCGATTCCTCTTCCTGCCGTTCGGCCTGGTCTTTGCGGCGCAAGGCGACGATGGTGCGCATCGCATCAGTGTCGAAACCGGTGCCCTTGGCCTCGGCATAGACTTCCTTGATGTCGGCATTGATGGTGCTGCGCTCTTGCTCCATGCGCTCGATGCGCTCGATGAAGGCGCGCAGCTGGCCTGCCGCGACGGTCTGCGAAGTTTCGGTGATGTCGTCCATAAGATCCTCTGCGGCTACATGCGGCGCTGGCCGATGACGAACATCGCGCCTTCCGCCCCGGTGATGTGGAAGGGCATGCCGAAATCGACCGGCGGGTGGATGGCGATCTGCTTGGCGCCCGCCGCGTCGATGGCGTCGCGCAGGAAGTTGGCGGCGAAGGTGATTTCCGTGCCGTCCTTGACGCCCTCATTGGTGATCTCGACGGCGTCTTCGGCATCGCCGCCGTCGCCGCGGGCGAACAATTCGATCGCGTCCTCGCGCATGGTGATGCGCACGGTGCGCACCGTCTCGCGCTTGCCCTTGGCATCGCTCTTCGGGACGACCAGCAAACCGTCCAAGGCGCGGCCGAGCGCGTCGGCGGACACGACAATGCGGCCTTCGGTGCGCTGCGGCACCATGCGCGGATAGTCGATATAGGTCGCGTCGATCAGCTTGGAGGCGATGCGCAGATGCTCGGCCTCGATCACCAACAGCCGGTCGGTGCCCGACACGATAATCTCGCTCTCGTCGCCGGCGAAGATGCGCTGGATCTCCTTCGCCGTCTTCGGCGGCACGATGATGCCGGGAAGGATATCCGTGTTGCGCTGGGGCAGTTCGCCGGTCATCTCCGGCCCGTCCAGATCGATGACATGGACGCGGTTGCCGTCGGCGCCGATCAGCTTCAAACCGTCGCGCTGATGCAGGAACGGGCCGTGCAGCATGACGCGGTTGAGATCGGCCGACAGTGCCTTTTCGCAGCGGCGCAGGACCTCGCAAAGCTCATGCGCGCGAAGCTTCATCGTCCAGTCGAACTTCGTGGTCTCGATCAGATAGAAATCGCTGCCGGGCAGGATCTGCATGGTGACGCGGCCCTTGCCGTGGCGGGCGACGACCTGTTTCATATCGGCGTCGAAATCGAGCGTACCGGCATCGTCGCCACCGGTCCTGGCGATGAAGAATTCGAGCACCGCGCGCGGCACCGCCGCCAGCACTTCACCCTTGACCTCGCAGGGAAATGTGACATGCGCCTCGATGTCGAGGTCGGACATGGTCAGCGTCATCTGGCCCTTGCGCGCGTGCAACCTGGCATGATCGAGGATCTCTATCTCGCGCGAGGCGCCGGGGATGTTGCGGATGGCCTTGGCGGCTTCGGCGAAGCCGGCGACGGAGAATTTGATCATTCCGGGTACTCCATCACGACGCCATGAAGCTGTTTTGTTGGCGTAAAACTGGCGACGGCTCGATCATGCCGCGCGTCGATCTCGGCTTCGGTCGGAAATGGCGTTGGCTGCGGCACCTTGCGCGCTGCAATCAAGCGGGCGCGCGCTTCCCATGTTGGCAGGTCGCGGAAGTAGTCGCGCGCCTTTTGATAGGCCTCGCGGTTTCTGCCCTCGACAATGAGATCGCAGATCTCTTCCAGTTCTGGCGACATCACAGCCTCCGCGCGTTGGGGCAGTAGCGCGTGAGGCGGTCGCGGAACTCTTCCGCCGCTTTGGCCACCGGCCATGCGGTCAGCCGGCCGCGCATCGGGATCGGCTTAGCCGCGTCGATCGCCGCGCCCCAGCTCTTCGGCGCAGGCATCAGCAGCTGGCGCTGCTCCGTCGCCAGCATGCGCAGGTCGAAGTCGGCGATCGCTGCGCGATAAGTCTTGCCGGGCGGCGGCAGGCCGGCGGCGCGCCAGATGGCTGCATCCAGCCTCGCCTTGGCGGTAGCGATCAGCGTCTCGACCATGCTGGCGGCGGCCGTCCCATAAAGTTCGGCGGCCATCAGCGCCAGCCATTTGGCAACCGGCGTTGTCATGTCGCCGAAGACATACTCATGCCCGTCATGCACGAGGAAATAGGCGGCAAGGTTGATGTCGCGGGTTTCGTCCATCACGGCATCGGCGCCGACGACGCTGTGCTGGGCAACACAAAAGGGATTGCCCGGCACCGCCCCACCATAACGGCAGATGCGCGCCAGGCCCTCGGCGACATCGCCATAAAGGTCGATGTCGAGCGCCGAGAAGCCCGTCATCGGGAAGGCGCGGCCGGTGATGGTCTGCTTCCACAAACCTCGATTGCTGGCGTGTGCGTTCATGCGCGTTCGCTCCGGCTGACATCGGCCTTCTGCGCGCTAGCGACCGCATAGAGGACGCGGTTCACCTCGCGATCGATCAGCGGCAGCTTGCGCAGGAAGGATTGCAGGTGGTTAAGGCATCGCTCCGATTGCGACCACCAGGGATCGAGCTTGAAAGCCGCACGGGCTGAACAGTAAGCACGCCACCGCTTTTCGGCGGCATCCTCGCTGACCGGATCGAGCCCGGCCGTCTTCGGCATGATGTGCGCCGCCGAAAGCAGCGCCTTTTCGATTATCTGCGGCACCCGGTCGCCAGCCGGCTGGATCTCGCGGACGAAGCTTTCGGCTAGGATCAGCTTTGCCATGGGCAGATGCTCGATGATCTCGCCGATCGAAAAGCCGAGCATGCTGATATCTTTCTCCGTGGCGCCAAGGCCGCAACCGGCGATCTCGCGCATTGCATCGGCCAGTTCAGTCGCGCGGGGGTGACGCTCGGATGCCTCCGGATGATGCGGCCTGATCTGCGGCGACGGGCGCTCGCCGGTGCGCCCGGCAAGGCTTTGCGGGATCGCGCCGCGAAGCGTTTCTGTGTCGGTGATGCGGGCGTCCATTCAGGCCTCCTGTGCCTTGGTGATGCGGGAAAGAAGATCCTTCTGCCGGTCGAGCGCGGCATGGCAGCGCTGTTCGTTTTCCGGCGTATCGGCGTCGGTGTAGGCTTCGGCGGCGTCGACCACTTCGCGCATGGTCGCGACAATTTCGGCGGTCTCAGGAAAGCCGCTGTCGTCACGCCATGCGGCGGCAGTCAGGCTGAGATCGGCGTCCGACATCGGCCAATCGGCGGCGGCGGCGAAGTCGAAGCCGTAGCCCTCGAGTTCGGAAATCAATTCCTGGCGTGGCGTCAGCGGATCGCAGGGTGAGCTCATCAGAGCGCTCCCATGATAATGGCCGCGCAAAACAGTACCGCCGCTACCGCCGCCAGCGAGGCGAGGTTCTTGGCCAGCGAATAGTCCTCGTGGTAACCTGCGGAGCGCTGCTTCAACTCGCCTTCGATGCAGCCGAGATTGCGCGGGGGAATTGGATGCGACGATTGGTGGTGGCGGCGGCGCTGGTGACGGCTTGGGCCGGGCAGGGGCGAGCAGACGATCCTGCCGTGCTCGGCCGTTCCGGCATGGAACAGGTTTACGTGTGGCGGGATTACGATGCGTGGAGCGAGGGGCTGGCGCTGGTTCGGGCCGGCGTGCACAAGACCGACCCGCAGATGGTTCTTCGCCTGATGGCCTGCGTCGTCAAGAATGGTGACCACGCTGTGGTCATCGCAAGGGCCGGCGTTGCATCGAAGACCATCTTGGTCATAGACGGCGCCCAGAAGGGATGCCGCGGCTTTGTGACCGACGAGGATCTTGGAATGCGATGACACGGGGCCGCTCCATCGGTTTGATGCGATGGCCCAAAGTGTGAATTACTCACATCATGGTGTCAAGCGGTAATGTGATTAACTCACACTGACAATTCAAGCCGTGAGAATCAGGCAGCTCTTATGGAGCCCGTTTGCGCGGCCTGGCCGCAAGCATTGCCGCCAGTTCGCCCGCCAGCCTGACGACTTTGGCGCGATCCTCGTCGTCGAGTGGGGCAAGGTAGGCGGCAATGACCTCGCCAAACTGAGAGGCCAGGTCTTCGCCGAACGACCGTTCCAGCCTATCGATCACCTCCCGGTTGAGGCTCTTGCCGTCGCGAACCGCCTCAAGACGCGCTTTGAGTTCGGACGGCAGGCGTACATGAAAGCTGGGGCGTGGCGGTCGTGACATGCCCCGACTTATCGCCGAAAGGTCAAGTCTTCGAAATGGTTCCAGATTTGCTATGAAACTGGTACTACTTTCCCCGCTATCCACAGGGTATGGTTACACGTTGAAATAATCTGGTGATCTATCGGCAAGGGTTGTAAGCGTATCAAAACGGGACAACCGGACCGCGTGAAAAAACTGATTTGACAGCCTAAAGGAAATTGTTCCTAATTTCGATGCCGTCCGGTTTGGGAGAGAAAGCAAGTGATCCAGTACGAATCGCGCGAAGCGGCGGGCGAGCAGGCGATGGAAGAGTTGCGGGCGATCGCGATGTCGCCGCAATCAAGGGCCGCGCTGATCGCGAGGCGCATCGACAGGGATACGCGATCAATCGCCGCGGCGATGAGAGAAATCCACGGCGGGTGCTGGCGCGTGCTTATCGATCACGATGTCGGCGTGGTCGCTGTTTCGCGGGATTTCTCGGCACCGCTGGGCTCGCCAAGCGCGAATCTGGCATAGGTCAGCACGGCGGCCTGAACCTCCCGCGGCGCCGCCGCCAGACGCGTGAAAACCTCGCGCAACTCGTCGCTGCCATCGATATCCTGCGGTAAGCCTTCGCCGGTGATCAGCCATGCTTCCCTGACCCGGAAAGCGCGCGCATAGTCCTTGGCCGCACGGGTGATGCCGGTCCTTCCGCTCTCGTGCTGGATGTAAGTGTTATAGTTGAAGCCGAAACGCTTCGCGGCGGCCTTCGCATTGTCGAAGCCGCGCATCTCGCGCGCCTGGCGTAAGCGCGCCGCCTGCTCGTCTATTCGGGTTACATCCGTCATGGCGTGACTTTTTCACATTTTCGACGTGAGTTTCTACTTGACAGATTGATGTGACTTTCTCACACTATCGGTCATGATGGATCATTCGTTCGAACTAGACACGGCTGTCGATGTGGTCGCCCTGCGGGGCGAACTCGGTTGGACGCAGCAGCAGCTCGCGGACCATTGCGGCGTCGACCGCTCGACCGTCTCCACCTGGGAGACGCGGCCGCCGACCAAGGGGCCGGCGCTGATCCTGCTGCGCCAACTCATGGCTGCGCTTTCTCGCCAGCCGCAGCGGTCCTCCGCCAGCAACCCCGACGATTTCGACGCCGCCGCCCCTGCGGTCGTCGCTGCCGGCCCCGATTGCCCCTCCCAAGCCGGGGCCGGCCTTTCTTTTCAGCAATTCCACGAGACGGCGGACAAATGAGACATCGAGCATGCTGGCCTCCATAGGGGCTGTTTAAGACACCGCCACATCACCATCACCGCAGCATTCCCACCACGGGAAACGACGCCGGATTTTCCCGGCGCGGGAAAGCTTTTGTCCGCGAGGCAATCATGTCCGACAAAATGCCCAGTGCCTGGTTCTATCGGCTGAAAGCCGCTCAGCGCGATCTCATTTCGCGGGCAGGCGGCATCGAGCGATCCGCCGAGATCGCGTCCCTGTCGAAAAGCCAGATCGGCCGCTTCAACAATGCCGGCGACCCGGAACTGATGCCGCTGTCGGCGGTGCTGATGCTGGAGGCCGAATGCGCGGCGCCCCTAGTGACGCAGGTGATGGCCGAACTGAACGGCCGACGCCTTGCCGACGCCGAAGTGGGCGAGGCGGCGAACGCCTGCATCATGGCCAGCCACGCCGAAGTGGTTGTGCAGGCGGGCGAGCTGATGGCCAAGGGCGCCATGGCCTTCGCCGATGGCCGGCTGACACCTTCCGAAGCCGCAGGCATCGACCGGCAGGCCGCATCGCTAGAGCACGCCGTGTCCGACCTGCGCCGCGCCGCGGCAAGCGCGCGCGTCAGCGGGCTGACGGTGGTTGGGGGCGCCAAATGAAAGAGCGCTTCCTCGGCTTCACCACGATCTATGGCGCGCAAGGCGAACATGAGACGCCCTATTTGACGCGCATCTGGATCGGTCGGCTTCGCATGCACATCTTCCACCGCGGCGATGCCGATCCCGATCCGCACGATCACCCCTGGGATTTTTGGACCTTTCCCCTGACCGCCTATGTCGAGGAAGTGGCGATCAAGACGCCCCGAAGCGCGGTCACCTTCAGACAAACCGTTCCTGCCTGGCGATGGTCATTCAGGCCTGCCGAACACACGCATCGCGTGCTTGGTCGCTATGATTTGCTGGCGACGACGGAAGCCGCGCTCCGCGCCTTCATCGTCGGATCTGGCCGAGTGCCGCCGCAATACGGGCCGGGCAAGATCATCACCGTCGTCTGGCAAGGGCGGCCGCGCCGCAAATGGGGCTTTTTGCGCAACCGCGACGGCGCGTGGTGCTGGACGCCTTGGAAAGACTACGTCTTCGCAGGCGGCAAGCACGCGCCCTGCGAGCCTTCGGATGGAGGGGCGTGATGGACCTCAACGAGTATGCCCACGACTGCCATGCCGCCAATCAGCATTGGTGGCATCACCCGAAAACCGGCGAACGGCTGGAGCGCAACAAGGGCGAACTGCTCTGCCTTATTCATTCCGAGATTTCGGAATGCATGGAGGGCGAGCGCAAGGACCTGATGGACGACAAGCTGCCGCATCGCAAGATGGCGGAAGTCGAGCTTGCCGACGCCCTGATCCGCATCTTCGATTACGCTGGTGCTTACGGCTATGACATTGAAGGCGCCGTCCGCGAGAAGCGGGCCTATAACGCCAAACGCGCCGACCACCAGGCCGAAGCACGCCTCGCCGCCAACGGCAAGCGCTGGTGATCGCCATGATCCCCGCCGACACCATCGCCAAGGCGCGCGACATGTCGATCGTCGACGTGGCGCTGGCTCTGGGCGCCGCGCAAGGCGTCAAGATCGATGAGCGCGGCGTGCCGTGCCCGGCCTGCGGCGGCACTGACCGGTTTTCGGTGGACAAGGCCAAGAACGTTTTTCTCTGCCGGCATTCCGGCACCGGCGGCGATCCGATCGCCCTGGTGCAGCATGTGCATCAATGCAGCTTCGGCGATGCGATCGAGCATCTGACCGGCGCCAAGCCGTTGGCCACAGCCAGGCGTGCACCGGCGCAAAGCGAAGACCAGAAAAACATCTATCGCGAAAAAGCCCGCCTGCGCGCCTGGCGCATCTGGCAGGACGGCGCGCCGATCGAGGCCGCGCGTGGCGGCCGCTGGGTGCGCGACTATTTCGCCCTGCGCGCCATCCCTTTCCCCGCATGGCGCATCAAGGCGCTGCGCGAGGTCTCGCACCTGCCTTACTGGCACCGGTCGAAGCCCGACCAGTCCTTCGTCGTTATCCATAGCGGCCCGGCGATGCTGGCGGCGATCACCGGGCCGGACGGCCACTTCATCGGCGTGCACCGCACCTGGCTGGATTTTTCCCGCGCCAACGGCAAGGCGGTGATCGTCGACCCGGAGACGGGCGAGGTCCTCGACGCCAAGAAAGTCGAGGGCAGCCAGAAGGGCGGCAAGATCGTCCTGCGCGACGGTGAGTCCGGCGGTGTCTGCGCGGTGGGCGAGGGCATTGAGACGGTACTGTCGTGGGCCGAAATGCAGGCCAGCGCAGCAAGGGGGCATCTGGCCAAGCCAGCCCTATGGGTCGGCATCAATATCGGCAACGTCGCAGGCAAGGCCGCCGAGCAGATCCCGCACCCTTCGCTGACGATCACCGACGCGCTCGGCCGCAAGCGCCGCCAGAAGGTCGGCGGCCACGAGCCCGACATGGCGGATGCCGATTGCCTGCAGATCCCGGTTGACGATTTCGAACGGCTGATCCTGCTCGGCGATGGCGACAGCGACCGCTTCACCACGCAGGCAGCTATGCTGCGCGCCCGCAAGCGCTTCGAGCTGGCCGGCCATAATGTCGAGATCGACTGGGCGCCCGACGGGCAGGATTTCAATGATGCGCTGCGCTCGATGGCGGCCCCTCGGGCGAGGGCGGTAGCATGAACGCCGATGCATTCTGGAGCAACGGCGCGCGCGACCCCGGCCTGTTCCGTTTCACGGTCAAATGCGACCGGGCGATGAATGCCAAGATCGAGAAGGCGGCACGAGCCGCCGGCATTTCGGCATCGTCATTCGTGCAGAACTTTTTCGAGAAGATCCTTGATCAACCGGCGGTGATGGCGTCGGCCGAGGAAATCGCAGAGACACGCCGCGAGATCGAGACCGCCCGGTCTTGCGGCATCACGGTATCGATGCTTCGCATTCACCGCGCAATGAAGGACGGTGCCAGCGAGCGCGGCACGTTTGCCGATGGCGTCGGCGTCATCGCCGAGGCGACGGGCCTGCCGCCAAGTTCGATCCGTGTGATGATGTCGAAGCTGGTCACCGCCGGCCTGATCCGGCGGCTGAAGAGCGCAGCGCGCGGCACCACGGGGATCTATCACGTGTTTTCGATCGGAGACGATCGATGACGCTGCAGGCCTATCACGATTTCCTTGCGCAAAAACGCGTCGCCGATGTTGCCACCGGCCTGATCAAGCTGCCGGACTTGCCGGAGTTCCTGTTCCCGCACCAGCGCGACATCGTGCGCTGGTCTCTAAGGCGCGGCCGCGCGGCGGTTTTCGCCGGCACCGGTCTCGGCAAGACGCTGATGGAATTGGTTTGGGCGCGCGTTGTCGCCAACCACACCGGCAAGCCGACGCTGCTGCTGGCGCCGCTCGCGGTCAGTCATCAGCATGAGCGCGAGGCGTCCGAGTTCGGCATGTCGGCCAAGGTGGTGACGCGCGACGGTGTCGCCGACGAAACGGCGATCACCAACTATCAGAAGCTCGACCAGTTCGACCTGTCGGCCTATGGCGGCATCGCGCTCGACGAAAGCTCGATCCTGAAAAGCTATGACGGCCACTACCGCACCAGGTTGATCGAGCTGGCCAAGCCGATCCCGTTCCGGCTCGCCGCCACCGCCACGCCCGCCCCGAACGATTTCATGGAGCTTGGCAGCCATGCCGAATTTCTGGGCGTCATGTCATACTTTTCGATGCTGGCGACCTTCTTCACCCATGACGGGTCGGAGACGCGCAACTGGCGGCTGAAAGGCCACGCCGAAAACGACTTCTGGCGCTGGATGGCGTCATGGGCGGTGATGCTGCGCAAGCCGTCCGACCTCGGCTATTCGGACGAGGGCTATGAGCTGCCGCCGCTGACCAAGCGGTTGCATGTCGTCGAGACCGGATCGCACTGGCAGAGCGACGGCCAGTTTTCCATGCTGCCGGTGCTGGCCAAGACGCTGCAGGAACGCAACCACGCCCGCAAGTCGACGATCGACGATCGCATCGCCAGGGCGGTGTCGCTGACGCCGGTCGATAAAACCTTCGTCTGGTGGGGCAACCTCAACGCCGAAACCGAGGGCGTAACAAAACTGATTCCCGGCGCTGTCGAGGTGCGCGGCTCGGATCACGACGACTACAAGGAAGAAAAGCTGAAGGCCTTCAGCCAGGGCAAGATCCGGGTGCTGGTTACCAAGCCCTCGATATGCGGCTTCGGCATGAACTGGCAGCACTGCCACCGCACCGGCTTCGTCGGCCTCAATGATAGTTTCGAACAGGTATATCAGGCGATCCGCCGCTTCTGGCGCTTCGGCCAGAAGGCCGAAGTGACCGCCGACTTCATCGCCGCCGACACCGAAGGCGCGATCATCGCCAATCTCGACCGCAAGGAAGCCGACGCCGAGCGGATGGCCGCCGCCATGGTCCGCCATATGGCTGACCTGTCGTCGGTCGCCGTGCGCGGTTCGACGCTGGACCGTCCCGACTATCAGCCGAAACAGAAACTGCGCCTGCCGCAGTGGGAGGAATTCGCTTGAAAAGGCTCCCCGCCATCAAGGCCGTCGACCAGGTCGTCACCGACCGCTACGCCCTGTATCAGGGCGACAGCTGCGAACTGATCCGGGCGGTTCCCGGCGACAGCGTGCATTTCGGCGTCCATTCGCCGCCCTTCGAAGGCCTCTACAAATTCTCGGGGTCCGACCGCGATTTATCGAATTCCGAAGGCGCCGCCTTCTGGCGGCACTACCAGTTCCTGATCGCGGAAATGCTGCGCATCACCATGCCCGGCCGCATCCAGGCGGTGCATGTCATGCAGCTGCCGACATCGAAGCGCCGCGACGGTTTTATCGGCATGCGCGACTTCCGCGGCGAGGTCATTCGCGCCTGGCAGGATGCCGGCTGGCATTTCCATTCCGAGGTTTGTATCTGGAAAGATGCCGTGGTCGCGCAGGCGCGGTCGAAGTCGCACCGGCTCAACCACAAGCAGGTGGTGAAGGACTCGACCATTTCAGGGCAGGCGCTGGCCGACTACATCGTCGCTTTCCGCAAGCCCGGCGACAATCCCGAGCCGGTGGCCGGCGCGCTAAGACGCTATGTCGGCGAGGGCGACGGGCCGGACTACGCCAAGTTCACCACCGACAATGACAGCCGCAACTGGTATTCGATCGAGGTCTGGCAGCGCTATGCCTCGCCTGTGTGGATGGATATCCGCCAGTCCCGCACCCTGCAATATCTGACGGCGCGCGGCGAAGCGGATGAAGCCCATATCGCGCCGCTGCAGCTCGATGTGATCGAGCGCTGCATCGACCTGTGGTCCAATCCCGGCGACATCGTCTTCACGCCGTTCCTCGGCATCGGCTCGGAAGTCTGGTCGGCGATCCATTCCGGCCGCCGCGGCCTCGGCTTTGAGCTGAAGGACAAGTATTTCCGGCAGGCGCGCCTCAACATGACGCGCGATCTGGCCGACAGGGAGCCGGACTCGCTTTCCGCCGTCGCGCCTCACACAGGCGAGGATGAGGCCGAAGATGCCCCGATGCACGGCGATGATGCCGACGCTGTCCTGGAGGCTGTTTCCTGATGGCCCGTGTACACGCTTGCCTCGAATGCGGCCTCCTTATCCAAGGTAAAGCGGGCACCACGCGCCAGCGCGAGTTCTGCTCGGCCAAGTGCCGCAGCGATTGGAACAACCGCCGCAAGCAGCGCGGTGCCGAGCTTTACGATCTCTACATGGCGCACCGCTTCGACCGCGCCAATGCGCAGGCGCTGCGCGTGTTCCAGGCCATCAACCGCATGGCGTCCAACTTCCGCGAGGAAGACAGAGCGAAGCGCGCCGGCCGGCAGTCGTGGCGCTCCCCGCGAACTGTAATCGAGGAGCGGCCCTATCTGCGCAGCATCACCACGCATGTCCGCATCGGGCGGTCTGGCGGCTGACGCATGCACGAAGACGACGACTTCATGCCGGATTTGCCGGACGACGATCTGCCGCCGCCGGAAGGCGGCGAGGACGGGCCGACGCCAGAGCAAGCCTTGCTTGCTGCCTGCGCGGCCGAGCCGGAGACCGATATCGGCAATGGCCGGCGTCTCCGCCGCCGCTTCGGCGACCTGGCAAAACACCATGCCGGCGCGGCAAGCCATATCGCCATATGCGTCGCGCATATCGGCTGGCACGTCTTCGAGGGCAAGCGCTGGAAAGAGGACGAGGACGGCTCGCTGATCCGCCGGCTGGCGCACAAGACCGCCGAGGCGATCCGCCAGGAAGCGGCGATGATCAACGCCAACGAGGAAGAGGCAGCGACCATTGCCGCCGGCGAGATCGCAGCCGACACGCTGGACCGGATGAACGACAGCAAGCCGCGCCTGCCCGACATCGCCCGACAGCAGACGATCCGCGACAATGAGGAAGCAGTCAGGGCGGCCGAGGCAATCGTCAAGCTGATCGAGGCCAGGCGCGGCCAGCGCCGCCGCCACGCCAAGTCGACGGCCGGGTCATCGAAGCTCAACAATCTGCTGGCCGAGGGCCAGCCCTACATGTCGGCCAAGGTGCAGGACCTCAACACCGAACGCTACTGGGTGAACTGCCGTGCCGGCACGATCGAGTTCTATCAGATGCAGGACGAAGAGCCGGACCCGGATGGCAATGACCGGTTCACCTGGCATGCCCGCATCCGCCAGCATCAACAGGGTGACTTCATCACCAAGATGGTCGAGGCGGACTGGCAGGACGGCACCAAGCCGGACATGCCGGAGTTCAAGAAGTTCCTGATCAAGGTCCAGCCCGACCAGCATATCCGCGCCTTCCTGAAACGCTTCTGCGGCTACTTGCTCACCGGGCTGACGATCGAACAGGTGATGCTGTTCTTCTATGGCGCCGGCCGCAACGGCAAGTCGACCTTCGTCGACCTGCTCTGCTTCATAATGGGCGACTATGCGGTGACGCTGTCGATCGACAGCTTTTCCGGCGACAACAAGCGCGGCGGCGGCGAGGCGACACCCGATCTGGCCCGGCTGCCCGGCGCGCGCCTGGTGGCGGCTGCGGAGCCGGAAGCCGGCGTCAAGCTGAAGGACGCCCTGATTAAGACGCTGACCGGCGGCGAGAAGATCCCGGTGCGCCGCCTGCACAAGGATTTCTTCGAAGTCGACCCGCACTTCAAGATCATCCTGTCGGGCAATCACAAGCCGCGCATCGACGACGATTCGGACGGCATCTGGCGCCGGCTGTTGCTGGTGCCGTGGACGATCCAGATCGCCGAAGCCGATACAGACCGGGCGCTGCCGCGCAAGCTGCGCGCCGAGGCCGACGCGGTCTTTGCGTGGATGGTGGAGGGAGCGGTCGAATACCTCAATCACGGGCTGGATATCCCGGCCGGCGTGCGCGCCGCGTCGAACGAATACCGGCAGGAAAGCGACGCGATCGGCACCTTCATCCGGTTGGCCTGCCATGTCACCGGCAATCCGGACGACAAGGAAAAGCCGATCGACCTCTATCACGCGTTCGAAAAGTTCGCGGCGTCGGAAGGTGTGTTCGCCTTCAATCGCTCGACCTTCGAAAAGCGCTTCGCCAAGTCGGCCGAGCGCAGTTTTGACGGTCCGGACGGCCAGATGAGGCAGTTCCAGAAACACCGGTCAAACGGCGAGACGCACTATCGCGGCATCGGCATCCGCACCGAATGGCAATCGCAAGGCGACCACGGCCACGGTCACGGGGAGGATGAACGGTGAGCGCTCTATTTTGCCGGATGTCCCATCTTCATAATGTCCGCGAGATTCGGCGGTTCGATTGTATCCGAACCATGGCCGGGGGTTCTTCGGAAAAGAGCTTCGAGAATCAGGGCTCTGTCCACTTTGACTTCGGCATCCCTTTCGACAAGGTGCAGGTAGGTTTCGAGCATTGTGTTTCGCTGGCGAGCGTCATCCATCAGCAGCAACGATCGCATATTGAACCTTACAACAATTCTGACCAGCCACAGATACATCGCGATCGGTACCGTTATAAGAAACAGGCGCGATACCGCAGAGATAAGAGCAACCGTGTCGCTTGTTCCTGGCGGGATGTCTTGGAATATCCCCGCGCTCACTTGGTGAAAAAAGCCGATGATTGCCTGATACTGCGAGATTGCGTAGGCGGGCACCACAAGCAAGAGGGCGATCAAAACTATCCAGGAAACGGCATATGCACTCCGAGCTGTCGCCGCGCTGTCCGTCCAGAGCTTTCTAGCGTCCTGCAGTTTGAGTTCTTCGCGGATCGAGGCTTTGAAGGCATCCAGGGCCTTATGAGGCTCAGAGATGCTGTCGTAAAACTTATTCAGGCGACCCGACATATCGGTAAGTTTCATTTGAGCGTCACCCAAGGTGGCGTCAATAGCACTGCCCTGTTGGGATGCAGAGAGCATCCAGTCTGCAATCTGACGCTGCTTGACCGTAAAGTACGCTGCCAGAACACTATCAAGCATCTTCAATGTTTGGTTGGGCTTTCTTTTCTCCGGATCATTCTCCGAGAAATAGGCCAAAGCCTGATCTTTCATTGGATTCTCGCCAGTTTCAGGCAAAAAGGCGATCGGTTCCTCGTCTACATAGAGCTTAGCAAGTCTGCTCATTGCGGTGGGTGTATCGCGCGCCTCGGCGCCATCTTCATCAGCCATGCCGTTCCCCTTCCCAGTGTCGTCGATCATGGAGACCGGTTGAGGCGTTGGCAATGTCCTTTTCCCTTCTCCCCATGGTCTGGCTTCGCGCTGCGAGGCTTGGCATCGCGTCTGTCGGCACTCTGGCCAGTGCCGCTAGTGCCGGTCATGCCCACTCGCCGCGCGACCAGCACTGCGAAAGGGATAGGGAGATCAATCGGTTGTGCCGGAAGTGCCGATAGTGCCGGTTTGCTAGGGGTAATGCATGTGAGGGCTTGGCGATGGGGATAGGGGCAAGAGTTCTTCCTTCATATGCGTTATCGGCGTTCACCCGCACTTCCGGCACTTGGTGCACTTGCCGTCTTTGATTTGCTTGCGAAAGCAAGGGTTTATTCAACTTTGAAAGAGAGTGCAGATAATGAAAAACAGTGCAGCTAGTGCCGATCTCGGTTTTGTGACCAGCAGGAACCGGCCATTGAGCCGAAACGCTGCCGGAAACCGCGCCGGCCCGGTTGAGGATGTCATCGCCTGGGCATGGCGCGACGAGTTGCCCAAAGTTCCAAGGCGCCAGGACGGGCCGATGACCATGGCAGGCGGCTGGGATCGCGCCGGACGCTTTGCCGAATTGCTGTCGCTGGTCGATCTGTTCGGCGTCAACCAGTTCGGCGCCGTTCCCGACTTCTCGGCCGAAAGCTGGCCTTGCCAGGATGCGCAGCTGATCGGCGGCGCGGTGATGGCGCTCGACGACTATGCGCTCGAACTGCCGGAGGACTGGCATCCGGCGCCCGAACTCGACCGCTTCGGCGGCCTTGGTGCCAAGGCGTTGAGTGAGGCCTGGCGGCGCATGACGATCGACGATGGTCAGGGCAGGGTGACGCTGCGGCTGAAGCCGTCCGAACTGATCATCCGCCGCGCGGTGATGGGCTGGGAAGCCGACGGCATGGCGCTGGACGACACCACGCAGGAAATCGAACGGCACGCCAACGGCAAGCCGCGCTATTACCTGCAGACGACGCAGCACCAGCTCACCGGCCGTGTCGTCGACGGGCAGGATGAGACGCTGGCGCGCATCATCGAGGTCAATGGCGTCAACAAGAAGGGCGAGGCGCTGCCCGGCGCCTACACCAAGCCCTATCTCGACCCGAACCCGGTCAATGCGATCATCGCACGGGCCGAGCATGAGATCTGGGTGTCGGCGCTGGCGATGGTCTTCGATGCCGTCGCTGGTCAGATGGAAGATGTCGTGATGCTGCCGAGCACCGTGCCGCTGGCGCCGTGGCTGGCTGATGCGCCCGTGGCGCGCGTACTTCCTGATCTCGTCGGCGACGCCGCCCTTCGAAAGGCACAGCAGGAGAAGGCTGACGCCTCGCTGAAGGCGCGCTTCCCGCGATGGTTCAAACTCTTCGAAAAGCAGCGTGAAAAAATCGCTGCAGCACCTGCTTGACGGGGGCAGTGATTTGGAGGATGTCTTGTCACGGATAAAAAGTTTCGAAAACCCCGCTGCCGATTCGGACGCGGGGTTTTCGCGTTTCAGGGCGCACGATGTCCGTTGAGCTTCATGTCGACGCGTCAGACTTCGAGCACCTGGCGCGCGGCATTGCGCACTTGCCCGAACAGATCAAGGCCAAGGCCGCAGCGCGCGCCATGCGTCGTGTCTCCGATATGGTCAAGACGCGCATCGTCAGGCGCAATGCCGAACGCGTCGATATCCCGCAGTCTCGGGTGAGGGCGTTGACCACGGCGCATTTCAACGCTGGCGGCAACAGCTACGATACCATCGTGCGGTCGAATTGGATTTCGCTTTACAAACTTGGCGCGACCCAGACCGCCAAGGGCGTGCGTGTTCGCATGAGAGGATCTTATAAATCCGCCTTCATCGCAGAGATGGGCAGCGGCCATGCTGGCGTGTTCAAGCGCCAGGGCAAGGCACGGCTGCCCATCCGCGAGCTATTCGGTCCAAACCCTGCCCACGACATCACTAACAATCCCGATGTCTATCTCAAGGTCATGGCTGAGGTGATCGAGCAGTACCTGATGCCTCGCTACCTGCATGAGGTCGAGAACCTCTTGCCCCGCTAGGCACCCCCACCCCTTCGGGTCCTTCCCAGCCCTCCACCCCATGCGGGCCGGGGCGACCCCGAAATCCCGCTAGTGAGGCTGGTCAAAAACTGACCTGACAACCCTGACATCGACGCCATGACAACCTTACAAAGCGATGCCGCTGCGAAGGGCGTCTGGATCTCGATTTCGGATCTGGCGAAGCGCAAGAACATTTCGCGCCAGTCGGCCAAGGAACGCGTCGACCGGCTTGTGTCGAAAGGCCTGATCGAGACGCGGCCGGAAGGTCGGTCGAGGATGATCGACCTGGCCGCCTATGATCGGGCGGTTGGCGAGGTCGGCGACGCCTACCGGGAAACATCGGCCGAAACCAAAAAGGAACCGGCCCCGGCGCACAAGCCGTTGCGCGACGCCCAGACCGAGCGTGCGCAATACGAGGCGCGCCTAAAGGCGCTTGACCTGGCCGAGCGTCAAGGCAAGATCCTGCCCATCAAGGGCGACCACGGTATCGAGAATGCGCTGACAATCGCCGGTGTCATCATCGCCCGCGAGATCGATCGGTTCATGACGGTGGTCGACGACATCGCTGTCGCGGTCGCCAAGGAAGGCGTGATCGGCGCCAAGCGCGTCATGAAGGAAGCGATCCGCGAGCGCCGCGCCCGCGTCGCAGAAGCGCTGGCCGAGGTCATCGCCAAGGGGCAGGCGGCCGAGCGGGACGGTCCAATCTCGACGGATGTCGGCAGCGACCTGGACGACTGAATGCGCATCGATCATTCGCGCTCGGCGCTTGCGGTCGCCGCCGCCGTGCTCATGGCCCAAATCAGGATGCCGGAGCGCCTGTCGCCGTCCGAATGGGCCAAGCGGCATCTGATCCTGCCGGACGGGCCGCGAGCAAACGAACTTTGGGATATCAACCACGGCCTGCACATCGTCGAGATGGTCGACGCCATGGGGCCGGACTCGACGGAGAATGAAGCGGCGGTAATGAAGTCGGCGCAGACCGGTTACACGGTCGCGCTGATCATCGTCGCCGGTCACTCGATCGACACCGATCCGTGCCGGTTGATGATCACCCAGCCGACCAGCGGCGCGCTGTCCGACTTCAACAAGGAGAAATTGCAGCCGGCGATCGAGGCGACCGAACCGCTCGCCGCCAAGGTGCGCCCGACATCATCGCGGTCGTCGGAAGGGTCGACTGCGTCATCCAAGCAGTTCGCCGGCGGCTCGCTGATCCTGGCGCTGGCGTCATCTGCGGCCGAGCTGCGGTCGAAGACGATAAAGAAGGCGCTGTGCGACGAGATCGACCAGTATCCCGACGACCTCGACGGGCAGGGCGATCCGCTGGAAATGATCGAGGCGCGCCAGATTTCGTTCCTGAATTCGGGCGACTGGAAGCGCGCCTTCATATCGACGCCGACCGTCAAGGGCGCGTCGAAGATCGAAAAGAAATATCTGGCTGGCGATCAGCGGCGCTGGCATGTGAAGTGTCCCGGCTGCGGCGATCGTTTCGTCTTCGAATTCGACCGCAAGCATTTTCGCTTTAACGATGCGTTTCCGTTCAATGCGCACTACGTGACGCCGTGTTGCGGCACGATCATCGAAGGGCACGAAAAGACCGCCGTTTACCGAACCGGCATCTGGACCGCGACGGCGCCTCGGCCTGGTGCGCGCCGCAGCTATCACTTCGACGCGCTGTCGTCGCCGCTGGTGCCGTGGGACGAGATCGCCCGCAAGTTCATCGAGGCGGATGGCGATCCGCAACTGCTGAAAGCGTTCTGGAACCTCTATCTCGGCCTGCCCTACGAGATCCGCGGCGACGCCCCGGACCATGTCAGGCTGATGGAGCGGCGCGACACCGAACTGAAGCGCGGCCATATCCCGCCGCTCGGCCTGATCATGGTCGGGTCGGCGGACGTGCAGATGCGCGGCATCTATTATTCGATCCGAGCTTTCGGTCCCGACCGGCAGAGCTGGGTCGTCGATGCCGGCGTCATCGAAGGCGAGACCGACGACCCGCAGGCCGGCGCCTTCCTGAAGCTGGCGAAGGTATTCGAGACGAGCTATCCTGACGCGTTCGGCAGCCGGCGCAAGGTCGATGCCTTCGGTGTCGATTCGGGCTTCCGCAGCCATGTCGTTTATACTTGGGTCAAGGGCCGCCTCGGCTGCTTCGCGCTGAAGGGCCTCGACGGCTGGCACCGCCCGGCGCTTGGCACCGGAACGCCGGTCGATATCGACTTCAACGGCAAGCGCATCCGTAACGGCGCCTATGTCTGGGGCGTTGGCACCTGGTCGCTGAAGGGCGCCTTCTATGACGACCTGCGCAAGGAAGGTTTGAAGTCCGGCAAGGATGCCAATCCCCCCGGCTATATCCATTTCGGCCACTGGCTGGACGAGGTGTATTTCCGCCAGATCACATCCGAATATCTCGGCAACGAGAATTTCAAGGGCAGGGTGCGGCGGGTCTGGAAAGTCAGGGCCGGCGAGGAAAACCACTTCCTCGACTGCGAAGTCTACAATTCGGCACTGGCCGACTATCTCGGCCTGTCGCGCCTGACGCAGGACGATTGGGCAAACCTCGCGGCGCAGCGCGCAGCGCCGGAAATCGCTCGCAACCCGGACATGTTTTCGCCGGCGCCGATTCTGGCCAGGGCGATGCCGAAACCGAAGGAACAGGACGGTGCCGACCGGCCGTCCGCTCCCGCTTCGCCCTCATTCTGGGATTGACCGATGGCTTGGACGCAAATCGATCTCGATGCGATCGAAAAGGCCATCGCCACCGGCGCGCGCCGCGTGCGCTACCAGACGCATGAAGTCGAGTACCAGAGCCTCAGTGACATGCTGAAGGTTCGCCAGATCATCAAGGACGAACTGGCCGGCAATGCGCCGGGCGTCGTTCTCACAGAATACCAGAGCGGGGCGTAATCCCTTTGAATCCGATCGACGCCCTGATCGCCTTCGTCGCGCCGGAGCGTGGTGTGCGCCGCATTCTGGCGCGCGACGCCATTCGCTCGCTTGCCGAGACTCGCGCCTATGCCGCCGCCGGCCAGGGTCGCCGCAACAAGGGCTGGCGTGCCCGGTCGACTTCGTCCAATGCCGAGATCGGCGCTTCGCTCAACAATCTTCGCAACCGGTCCCGCGAATATGTCCGCGACAGCTGGGCCGGCCAGCGCATCCTCGACGTGATGGTCTCGCATGTCGTCGGCACCGGCATCGTGCCCGCCGTCGAAACGGGAAGCGATCGGGCGAACAAGAAATTCTCGCTTGCGTGGGAAGAGTGGAGCGCCGCAGCCGACATTGAGGGCGTGCTTGATTTCGGTGGCCAGCAGTCGCTTGGCGTTCGTTCGATGATCGAGGGTGGTGACACCGTCCTTCGCTATCACGACATCACCATGAATGAGGCCGGCCGGACCGTCCCGTTCAGGCTGCAGGGCCTGGAAGGCGACCAGATCGACACCTCGCGGGACGCGCAGCTTGCCGATCAGAATGTCCGCCTTGGCGTGAAGCTAGGCGCCAATGGTCGCCGTCTTGGGCTCTACCTGCACGAAGATCATCCCGGCGAGATGACGCTTAAGGGCACATCCTATTCGTCTAACCTGGTCGCCTGGAATGACCTGTCGCATCTCTATCGGCCGCTGCGCTGGGGCCAGGTCAGGGGCGCTTCGTGGTTCGCGCCGATCCTGCTGACGGCCAAGGAAATCCAGGACCTCACAGACGCGGCGATCGTCAAGGCGCGCGTCGAGGCCTGTTTTGCCGCCTTCCGCAAGAATGCCGCCACCGGTGCATCGCCCTTTGCTGCTAAGACGGATGAGAATGGCGACAAGGTGACCCGGATCGAGCCGGGCATGATTTTCGACATCGGTGATTCCGACATCGTCTTCGCCCAGCCATCATCGCAGTCATCCTTTGCCGAGGTCTACATCGCCGGCATGCAGGCGATGGCTGCCGGCATCGGCATGACCTATGACCAGCTGACCGGTGATCTGCGGCAGGCCAACTATTCGTCGATGCGTGCCGGACGGATCGAATTCCGCCGCCTGGTCGAGCAGATCCAGTGGCACATTGTCATTCCCCGCTTGTGTATTCCGGTCTTGAACCGTTTTGTGGCGAGGGCGGTTCTTTCCGGCATCCTGCCCGACCGCAGGGAAGGCTATCCGGTCAAGTGGATCACGCCGGCCAACGAGCCGATCGATCCCAAGAAGGACCTTGAGGCGGACATCCTCGCCGTCCGCTCCGGCCGCCTGTCGCCGCAGGAATTCATCTCGGCATGGGGCCGCGACTGGCGCGCTGTGGTTGCCGACTATGCCCTTTTCCTGAAGGCGATAGACGACGCCGGCGTGCCGCTCGACATCGATCCGCGCAAGCCCGCCAACGGCCTCGCCGCTCCGGCACCGGGCGATCAGACCAAAGGAAATCAGGATGGCTGAGATCATTCGCCTGCCGCAGATGCTGCGCGACGCCGAAGTTCGCGCCGGTTCGTTCGACGATGCCGCCCATACGATCGAGGTCATCTGGACCACCGGCGCGACCGTGCGCCGCGTGTCCTGGTTGGAGGGCGAGTTCGACGAAGAGCTGATCGTCAGCGCCAACGCGGTCCGGCTCGACCGGCTCAACAGCGGCGCGCCATTTCTCGATACGCACGGCCAGTGGAGCCTCGACAGCGTCATCGGGTCTGTGGTGCGCGGCACGGCGCGGATCGAAGGCGGGCAGGGTCTTGCCCGCGTCAAGCTGTCCGCCGCTCCGGATGCCGTTGATCGCGTCGCCAAGATAAAGGAAGGCACCGTTTCCAACATCTCGGTCGGCTACCGCATCCACTCGGTCGAGCGGAAAGAGCGCGACGGCAAGATCCCGCTGCACCGCGTCATCGATTGGGAGCCGTGGGAAATCTCGGCCGTGCCGATCCCGGCCGATCCGGGCGCGCAGGTTCGCAGCGCCAAATCGGACATGTTCGATTGCAAGGTCGAGCGCGCGCTTGCCGACGACAACGACGTTCGCCGCATCCGCCTTGCCATGCAGCAGCGCATGGCCGGGCTCGGCCGCTAACCAGATCATTTTCACAGGCCGCCTGCGCTCCACCGGGGACGCAGGGCGACGGCGTACCGCCCCGGAAACGCAAAGGAACAAGCCATGAAAAAGGCTTCATTCTCCGCGGCCGTCGCCATGATCCTGTGCGCCGGCCTCATTCTTGGTCTGGGAGCAGAGGCGGCCCATGCTCTGCCTCATCTTTCGATGCCGATCTCGCATGAGCATTTCAATTTTTCCGATCACGTTCTGCATGCGTCGGTTGCGCTTGCCGGATTGCGCAGCAAGCTGGCCGACCTGACCACCAAAGCCGAAAAGAAGATCGGCGAGATCAAGGACGACACCTCTCCCGAAGCCGCTCGCACGATCCAGACGGAACATGCCGGGCTTCTCGCCGAGATCGATCAGGTCCGCGCGCAGATCCGGACCGCCGAGGAAGAGGAAACGCGCCGCAATGCGCCTCCGGCTCCCGACACGGCGACCCGTGCCGCCGACATCGTCGGCATCGCCGCCGCGGCCCGTGCCGCCGGCGCCGAGGTTTCGACCGAAGACGAGCAGACCGCGATCCGCACCAATGTCGAGCCGGCGACCTTCCGTGCCCAGATGTTCGATCGGCTTGCAGCCCGTTCCAGCCAGAACCGCACCGATCCGGCGCGCATCACCCAGGATGAACGCGAGACGCGCCGCAACGCCATGACCGAAGCCCTGTCCTATGGTCTCGGCGCACCGATCCCGCAAGCCGGTCCTTCGGCCGCTGCCCGTGGCTTCATGGGCCGTGGGCTGATCGACCTTGCCGCGCAATGCATCGACTATCGCGGCGGCCTGGTCATGAATGCCCGTCAGATCGACGACATCCTGACGCGCGCCGGCATGCATTCGACTTCGGACTTTCCGATCATCTTCGAAAATGCCGTCAACCACACGCTGGAAGGCCGCTATGCGCTGGCGCAGCCGACTTTCCGCCGCATCGCCCGCAAGCAGAACTTCCGCGATTTCCGCCCGCACACCACCGTCAAGCTCGGCGATTTCCCGATGCTGCAGAAGGTGCTGGAAACTGGCGAGATCAAATACGGCACCTTCAATGAAGGCAAGGAAACCGTCCAGGCCTTCAGCTACGCGATTGCCATCTCCGTCAGCCGTCAGATGCTGATCAACGACGACATCGGCGCCATTGCCGATCTGCTGTCGAGCTATGGCGCCAGCGTCGCCCTGTTCGAAGAGGTCATGTTCTACAGCACCGCCTTCAACGCCAATCTGGCGGACGGCAATCCGGTGTTCCATGCCAGCCACGGCAATCTCGCCGCCGCCGGCACGGTGATCGATGTGACCAATGTCGGCAAGGCGCGTGCGGCCATGTCGAAGCAGAAGAGCCTCGGCGGCAATCAGTTGCTCGAAAACCGCGCCCGCATCCTGCTGGTCGGCCCGGACAAGCTGACTGAAGCGGAAATGCTGCTGGCATCGATCACGCCGGCAACCGTCGCCAACGTCAACATCTTCTCCGGCAAGCTGGAGCCCGTCGACACCGCGCAGGTCACCGGCAACGCCTGGTACACCTTCGCCGATCCCTCGACCGGCTCGAACTACCGCTGGGGCTATCTCGAAGGCTACGAAGCGCCGCGCGTGCGCATGGACGAGCCCTTCGGAAAGCAGGGCTTCGCCATGTCGGTCGAGCACGATTTCGGCGTCGGCGCCACCGACTACCGCTTCGGCTACAAGAATCCGGGCGCCTGATCGCCCGGCTGAAACCCTGTCCTGAAACCTTTAGGGCGGCGTTTCCCTTCTTCTGGGAGCCGCCCATTTCACAAGGAAAGAAGCGATGAAAAACTTCATCCAGCCGGGCAATTCTATCTCGGCAGTCGCGCCGGTCGGCGGCGTCGTCTCCGGTATTCCGGTAATCGTCGGGTCGCTGGCCGGCATTCCCGGAACGACCGCGCTTGAGGCGGCGGAATACGAACTGCATCTGGTCGGCGTCTATGACATCGACAAGGCGACCGGTGCCGCATGGGCGGTCGGCGACAAGATCTATTGGGACGCCACCGCCAAGAAAGGCACCAAGACCACGACCAGCAACACGCTGTTTGCCGTCGCGGTGGCGGCCGCCGCTTCCGGTGACACCACCGGCCGCATCCGTCTTGGCGCTCCGGCAGTCTAATCTGGCGTGTCTTCGTTCTTCGCGTCCCTGGCAGGGCTTGCCCGCACGACCGTCGAGCGCGTCCATGGAGAGGCTGTCACCATCCTCCCCATGGATCGCCCGACCGGTCCGAACGGCAAGCGGCAAGCCTCGTCGGTTCGCGCGGCGTGGTCTGTCTCGGCGCTGTTCTATCGTGAGGCCGAGGGCGTTGATCGCGATATGCTCTCGGCCTTTCCCCGTGGCGGATCAGGTAATGCAGGCGGCGTCATGCGGGCGGGCCGGCATACCGCTTCTGTCGGCAAGGGGCCGGAGGGTCAATTGCCGATCGAGGGCGATATCCTGCGTCAGGACGACGGCAGCCTGGCGCATTTCGAGATCACATCAATCGACCCCGATGGCCTCGGCCACTTCACGCTGACGCTTGCCACGATCAAGGCACCGACATGACCATCTCGGCCGAAATGGCGCGGCTTGTCGCGATCGAGTGCCTGGCGCCGACTGCCGCCATTCTGGCGGGCAGAGGTTTTCCGACATTGGCTGGCGGCAATTTTTTCGACAGCCGGCGCATTTCGGTGGGTGAGCTTTCGATCGAACGGTTCACGCCGGCAGTGTCGATCTACACACGAAAGGCGGAATCGCCGCGGCGCGGCTTGGGGCAGGGCAGTGTCGAGCGCTTCGCCCGCACTGCACTGGAAATCGTTGCCGAACTGGCGATTGGGGCCAGCGATGAGTCCGGCGACTTCACTGATGCGCTGGCGGAGGACGATGTCACAGCCAGGCTGACGCTTGCTGCGCTCTGCGGCCAGATCGTCCAGACGCTGACCGCGTCGCCTGCCGGCGCGCTGTTTCGCAAGGCAGTCATCGCCATCGACGGCATCGACTTCGAGCCGCATGCGATCCCGCAACTCAATTTGCGCTGGCAGCGCACAACCATGCTGTTCGATTGCCAGATCCCCGGCGACGACTTCACTGTCGGCGGGCAGCTGCCGGAGCCGAGCGCGACTTTGGCCGCGCTTCTCCCGGCAGGATCATACGCGGCTGGCATCCTCGCCGACCTCAGCAGCCGCTTTGCAGCATCGCCGACCTATCCGGCAATTCAGACGATTGCTTTTGAGGTGAAGCGAAACGGTGTTTCCGGCGAGATGGGAACCACTGCCGCCGTAGCACCGCCGTTCGCAGATATCGAGGACTAGATCATGGCCAATCTCGTTCATGCCAGGCTGGCGGATGCTTCGCACCGTATGCCGCATCCTTTCCGCCAGAACACGGACTTTCCCGCCGAAGGCCAGACGATCGACATGGAAGATCCAGTCTGGATGCATCTCGTGAACGACGGTTCGCTGGTTGTCGACCCAATCGAAGCGCCTGCCGCCCAGCCAGTTCCGGCTCATGGGTCCGCAGGCAAGCGCAAGGAGAAAAACTGATGGGCATCCTGTTCAACAACATCCCCGGCGCCGGCCTCGTCGCGCCGCTGTTTGCCTTCGAGGTCACTTCCGGCGGTTCCTATCAGTCGGCCTCGCGCCTGCTTCTGATCGGCCACAAGAACACCGGTGCAGCGATTGCCGACAATGTGCCGACGCCGGTCGGCTCGGCGCAGGAGGCGGTCGCGCTTGCCGGCGCCGGTTCGATGCTGGCTGAAATGGCGCGCGTCGCCTTTCTCAACGCGCCGACGCAGGAGACCTGGATCATGGCCGCGCCTGCGACCGGCACGGCGCGCGTCGACACGATCAAGGTCAATTCGGTTCCGGCCGGTGGCGGCGTCGCCACCATCGAGATCGGCGGCGAGCCGGTGCAGGTGCAGATCGCGGCGGGCGACAGCGTCAATACCGTGGCCGCCGCCCTTGCTGCCGCCATCAACGCCTATTTCAACGTGCTGACCGGCGCGGCGCTGTCGGTCACCGCCACCGTCGCCACCGACACGGTGACCGTTACCGCCCGCCATCTAGGCCTGATCTACGTCGACTATGATTTTTATGTGCCGACCGTTGTCGCAGGCAACGCCTTCGCCGGGGCTGCCGTCACCGTCACCAACACGGTGGTTCCGACCGGCAGCCCTGACCTGTCGGCAGCTTTGGCGGCGCTTGGCGACGATCCCTTCGATTGGATCGTCTCGCCCTTCTCGGATGCGACCAACATCACCCGCTACACGACGGCGATGAACGATGTCTCCGGCCGCTGGGCTTATAACCGCCAGGTTTACGGGCATGTCTTCACCACCGCGGCCGGCACGCTGTCGGCGCTGACCACGATCGGCCTGGCGCTGAACGACCGCCACCTGACCATTCATCCGCGCCTGCCTGCGGCCGCCGGCAACCCGACGCCCGCATGGCTGGCCGCCGCTGCCCGCACGGCGCGCATAGTGCCATGGCTGTCCGACGATGCCACGGGCAATGTCTCGCGCAACCAGAAGGGCCTGGTCGTCCAGGGCGAGCGGCCGCCGCGTGACCGCTCGCTGGTGCCGACCTATGCCGGCCGCAACACCATGCTGCGCTCCGGCATTTCCAGCGTTATCGTCAATACCGATGGCGGCGTGGCGATCGACAAGATTGTCACCACCTACCAGAAGGACGCCAATTCGCAGCCGGACGAAACCTTCCGCGACATCCAGGCAATGGGCCAGCTCGTGGCCATCCTGCGCTATTTCCGCGCGCAGCTTTCTTACGAGCACGGGCAGAAGTCGCTTGCCGACGAAAACCCCGGCGGCCTCGGCGCGATCTCGACGCCGAAGTCGATCAAGGCGACACTTGTGCACGCCGCCGACACGCTGGAAAACCGCGGCGTGCTGGAAAACGCCCGCGGCTTTGCCGACCGGCTGATCGTCCAGCGCAACAGCCAGAGCGCCAACCGCGTCGACATCATGGCGCCGCTCGACCGCGTCAACCCGCTCGACGTGATCGCCGCCAACGCGATGCTTTACAGCCAGTATCGCGCCGTCTGATCGCCGCCTGACCATCCATTCAACTGAGAGGAAAAACCGATGCAGAATTTCGGCGGAGAAATGACGTTCGGTCTTTCGACCGGCGAGCGGATCGTGGTGCGCGGTGCCGCCGAGATCATGCCGTCAAACGTCAACATCGAAGGCAATGCCAACCAGGACGGCTCGCCCTATCGCACGGTCGAGCCGACCGGCTTTAAGGCCAATCTCACCTTCGAGGATTTGCCCACAGACGACTGGAATCGGCTGATGCGCGCCTCGGGCTTCAACGTGACGCTCAACGAAAGCTTCACCGGCGTCCAGCATCTGTGGACCGAAGCAGGCTTCACCGGCACGCCGACAGTCAACCGGGCGAGCGGCGAAGTCACCGGCGTGGCGCTGCTCGCCCGCGTCTACCGGAAGATCTGACGATGGCGGAAACGGTCGTTCCGCTATCGAAGCGCTATGAGGCGCACGGCGAAGCCTTCGACAAGGTGACCGTGCGCGAGCCGCGCTTCGAGGATCTGCTGGCGCTAGGCGAGCCCTACGAAATCCAGCGCGCCGGCGGCAACAATGTCGTCATCGAGAACGTCGACACCGTCGCTGCCTATGTTCGCCGCTGTGTCGTGGCGCCGGGGATCGAGAAGCTTGGCGTGCTTGAGCTGGCCGATGCCAGGCTGGTGCGCGATGCGGTGATCGGTTTTTTTATGCGTACCGCGCCGGCGGTCACCGAGTAGGCGACGTCATCGGCATCCAGGCCGATGACCTGATGTTCTTCTTCAACTGGCAGCCCGGCACGGTGCTGCCGATGGCGTTTTCCGACATCGCCATGCTGCACAGGCGCGGCATTGAATTCCTGAAGCGTAGGCCGAAGACATGAGCAACCGCACGATCGAGGCCATATTGCGCCTGTCGGCGAAGCTCGGCCCGATGGGTGCCTTCGGCCAATTGTCCAGCAAGCTCAACCAGGTCAACCAGAAGGCTCTGGCGTTCAACCGCACGCAAGGGCTGATGGCGCGCAACAGCATGCTGGCGGCAAACGCCATTCGCGGCCTCGTCGCCTATGGTCTGGTGCGCGGGGCCGGGCAAATGGTGACAAACTTTGCCGGCGCCGAACGGCGGCTGAACCGCATCGCCATCAATGCGGATGCCGGCAAGGACAAGCTTGGCGAGATGTTCCGCACCGTCGATCGTGCTGCGCTCGACTATTCGATGACGCAGGACAGCATCACGGACGGTCTCGAATCGCTTGTCGCTTCTGGCCGCAGTCTGGACGATGCGCTTTCGTTCCTGCCCTCCGTCGCCGCCACCGCGCAAGCTGCCGGCGCCGAGATTGCCGATATCGCCACCACGGCTGACGCTATCGGCAATTCTTTCCATTTCGCCGGCAACAACATGCAGCGCGCCTTCGACATCCTTGTGACGTCGGGCAAGCAGGGCAAGTTCGAGCTGAAGGACATGGCCCAATACCTGCCGTCGCTGGCGCCGGCCATGGCCTCGCTCGGATACGAGGGTGAGAAGGGCTTGGGCAAGCTCGCCTCCATGCTGCAGACAGTGCGCCTGCAAACCGGTGATGCGAGCTCGGCCGCGACCAATTTGCAGAACGTCTTGCAGAAGATGGAATCGAACGAGACGGCGAAGAGCTTTAAGAAGTTCGGCGTCGATCTGCGCAAGGAAATGGCCAAGGCACGGAAGGAAGGCCGCGACCTTATCGATGTGTTCATCGAACTCACCGAACGGGCGCTCAAAGGCGATCTGTCGAAGATCCCGCAACTGTTCACCGATGCGCAGTTCCAGCAGGGCATGCGCGCCCTTTTGCAGGGCCGCGACGCCATGGAGGGTTTCCAGAAGGCGCTCGAAAATGTCGACGGCGCGACGATGCGCGACCTCGGCCGCGTCCTCGATGACAACCAGTCGAAGATCGACCGAATGGGCGCGTCGTGGGAGCGCATGGTGCGCGCGATCGGGTCGGGTATTGCACCCGCCGCCACGGGCGCCATGGACTTCGTCAGCTCCAACATGGACAAGGCACAGTTCATCAATGCCGAGCTCGACAAGCAGGGCATGGGCTGGTGGGAGAAGCGCATGTGGTGGCTGCGCAATGGCTTCGACAATCAGGACCAGGGGCTGACCGCATTCAAGGGCGGCTGGCGGTCGCCGGAGGGGCGGCTCGCCGCAAAAGGTACGCCCGATGTCAATCCAGAACTTCCTTCACACAGGCAGGACCAGCCGGGCCGCACGCCGATCCCGACACCGCGTCCCGTCGCGCCGAGCGTGGCCGAGCAATACCGGCTCTACGGTCGCGGGCACGCAGCCGCGGTGCGCAACAGCGTTCGGATCGAGAAGCCGGACGGCTACTTCGGCAACGAAATCGATTTCAGCGCCATGGAACGAGCCACGGACGCCGCAGCCGCCGACCTGAAGGGAGCCGGCGTCGAGACGGCATCGTCCGTGGCCGATGGCGGCAAGCAGGCCGGCGACAGTATCAAGTCGGGTGCCGACACTCTGGCGTCGGTCGCGGGCAAGTTGGAAGCGGCAATCGTCGCCGGTGCCAATGCGCTTGCCGGTGCTGCCCGCAGTGCTGCCGCCGATCTATCGCGGCCGATCGGCTCACTTAAGGCGGTGCGCGCCGACACCGGCAAGTCCAATGCCGGCCATCTGATGGGACCACGCTGATGCGCGACTGGCTGAAAGCCTTTCGGCCCGCATCATTCCGTGGCGTGCCGTTCTTCGTCGAGGCCGAGGAAGCCGAAGGCGGCCGGCGTGTCGCCATCTCGCCGATCGCCTATTCCGATCTGCATGTCACCGAAGACATGGGCGGCGATGTCAGGCGCTTCAGCCTGTCGGCCTATGTCGCCGGCGACGTTGCCGATGCTGCCGCCCGCAACTTCACCGCCGCGCTCAACGCACCGGGCACCGCGACGCTTATCCTGCCGATGGGCGGTCCGGTTCTGGTGCGGGTGCCGCGCTGGTCGCAGTCGCGCGAACGGGCGCGAGCCGGGTATGTCGGTTTCGAGGTCGAGTTCGTTGCGGCCGGGCTGCCGTCGTTGCCTTTCGCCGCGGTGCCCGGCGCCTTTGCGATTGCCGGCAAGATCGCTGCCGGCGTCGACATGATCGCGTCTGCCGCCGCTTTCCGCATGCGCGATGTCGCCCCCGGTCAGGCGGCACCCTCGGCACTCGCTGCCGCATCCGCCGCGGTGGCGATGGCCTCGGTCGCCGATGCGGCGGAGATGCCGGCCGAAACACGACCCATCATTGCCGATCAGATTGCGACGATCACGCGCCTGTTGTCAGAGCCGGTCACCCAGGCCGGGCCGATCGCTGCGGCGATCGTCTCCACGGTCGGCGCCATCGCCGATGCGGCGAGCCCGACCGAAGCCACTGAAGCTTTTGCGGTTGCGGCGGCACCTTCCGGCACCGATGTCTTCGCCATGGTGTCGGCCGCCGCCTTCGCCGCCGGCTTTTGCCAGGCGCTTGCTGCCGGCGATTATATTTCGCGCCAAGATGCGCGCCGTGCCCGTGACCGCATTGCGCCGGTCGTCGATCCCGTCCTCGAGGCGCTGTCCACAGGTCTCGACGTGGCAGTCAGCGAATGGCTGTCGGATATCGCGGCGACCGCGGCATCCGACCTCAGTGCCGTTGCCGCCAATCGGGCGCCGCTGGTCAGCGTTCAGACCGAAATATCGTTGCCGGCGACGGCGCTGGCCTTCGCGCTTTATGGCGATGCTGGCCGCGCCGGCGAGCTGGTCCAGCGCAACAGCGTCGCCACGCCTGCTGCCATGCCGATCAGCTTCGAGGCCATCGCCCCTTAGCCTACGTGTACACGCTGCCCTCACAGGGCGGCCTGAGAGGATCGTGCCTTGCCGATTGAGACCATTGCCATCCAGGCAGGCGGGCTGTTCCTGCCGTGGCAGGATGTCTCGATCTCGATCTCGGCCGAAGAGGCTGTGCGCAGCGCCGTGGTCACCGGGCACATACCGCCAGGTGCCTCACCGCCTTGGCCTGATGACAAAGCCAGCCTGACGGCGAACGGCACGCTGCTGTTGACTGGCTATGTCCGCGACCTCCGGCCCGACCAGGGATCGGACGACTGGCGCGCGACCATCTCGCTGGTTTCGCGGACGGTTGATGCGGTCGAGACCTCGATCCTGCATAAGACCGGCCTGGTCGAGAACAGGAACATAAAGGGCATCGGCGAGGCCTTCGACAATTGCGGCGTCGGCATCGAGGCGAAGGGATCATTCGAAACCGTCGCCAAGCATCAGATCGAGCCTGGCGAATCGCTTTATTCGACACTGGAGCCGCTGGCGCGCGCCGAGGCGGCGATCATCCACGACACGCCGGAAGGCAGATTACGCATCGTCCAGAAGCCGGAGGGATCGCACAGCGGCGGCCTGGCGGCTGGCGTCAACATCATCTCCGCCGCAGCGGAATTTTCGGGCGAGGGCAGGTTCAACCCGGTCATCGTTCGCGGCCAGCAATCGCGCGGCACGACACCGCAGGCGCTGCGGCCGGAGGCCAAGGCGTCCGATCCATCGGTCGGCCGCAGCCGCCCCAAAATCGTTGTTCTCGATGGCGAGGCGACGACTAAGCATATGAAGAACGCGGTCGAATGGGAGGCCCGCGCGGCGGCTGGTCTCGCGGTCAACGCAACCATCACCGTTTCCGGCTGGCGCGATGCTGGCGGCAGAATCTGGACGCCGAACTTTCTGGTCTATGTGCGCCATCCTCGCGTCTATCTCGACCAGATGATGGTCATCAAGTCGGTGGAACTGACGCAGGACACGCAAGCCGATGGTGACGGCACGCGGGCGATCCTGACGCTGACCGATCCGCGCGCGCTCGGCGGCTCTTCGTCCGGGTCGAAATCGGGCAAGGGCTGGTCCGCGCCGGAGCCAAAGGCGGAGTATTCGGCGCAATGAAATCCTCTGCGCACCTGACGCGTTTCGAGATCGACTCTTCACGTTTCGACGACGGCCAGCTGCTGATCTCCGGTCGCGGACTTGCCGGTGAGACGTTCAAGGATCTGCTCTACGTCCAGCCGCATGGCGCCGCCAGTCGTCCGCCCAAGGGCGCGATCGGCGTTGCCATGGTCATGCCTGGCCGCCGCACACAGGCGATGCTGATGGGCATCGAGCATGCGCAGCACCGACCCGACCTGCCAGACGGCGCCGCGGCGCTTTACGACGCGTCGGGAAACATCATCAAATTGTTCGCTGGAGGCGTGACCATGGATTTCGGCTCGCGAACCATCACGCTGACCGGCGGCACCTGGAATGTAAAGGGCGACCTTAACGTCGACGGCAACATCACCGCCACCGGCTCGATCATCGACGCCGGCGGCAACACACCGCACCACACGCACTGATGATCAGGATCGTTCCACTCACCGGCGACGGCGAACCGCTTTTGTCGCCCGATACACTATGGGACGGCACGTCGGGCGACTGGGCCATAGAAGGCGACGACAAGGCCAATGCCGGCGGCCTGCGCGCCAAGGCGGAACTTGCCACCGCCGTGCTGCTTTGCCTGATGACCGATGCGCGCGTCGAGCCTGACGAGCTGCCGCCCGAAGAGCAGAACCGCGGCTGGCCGGGCGACAGTTTCGACCTGCGCACCGATCTCGGCGAGACGGTGATGGGCTCGAAACTCTGGCTGCTGCGCCGCTCGACGGCAAACGACGCTACCGCGTTGCGCGCCGAAGATTATGCCCGTGCCGCCCTGCAGACGCTGATCGACCAAGGCGCCGTCTCCTCCGCCGAGGTGACCGGTACGGCCGACCCGGCGCAGCGGCGTATCGATCTGAAAATTACCTTGAAGGACCGCGATGGCGCGGTCGTCTTCGATCGCCGCTTCGGCGTCCTGTGGGAGCAATTGCGTGGCCTGGACCGTCCTCTCGCCAACTGAGATTTCGACCCGGCTGCGCGGCACCTTGCGGCGCTATTTGCCGGGGACGGATGCGCTGGTCTGGCCGAACAATTTGACCGCAATCGTCAAGACCGTCGCCGCAGGCATGCACGACATGCATCTACGCGCCGCCTGGCTTTACGATCAGATTTTCGCGACCACGGCCAGCGTCCAGCATCTGGAACGGCACGGTGCCGAACTCGGCATCTATCGCCGGCCGATGGCGCGTGCCGAAGGCGTGGTGACGCTCAATGGCTATGCCGACACCATCTATCCGGCCGGCATCGCCTTCATCGCCGGCAACCGGCTCTATCGCTCGGTTTCCGATGCGCGCTCCGACCTGGCCGGGCAGCTCGCGCTGACCGTCCTGTCCGACGATTATGGCGTCGCTACCAACATCGCCGCCGGCGAGACGATGCAGCGCGCCGACCCGACGCAGTTCCCGAACCTGGAACTGGAGGCGACTGTGGCCAGCGGCGGAATCGGCGGCGGCGCCGATACCGAGACCGACGCGTCGCTGCGCGCGCGTATCCTCGACCGCAAGCGCAGGCCGCCGCAGGGCGGCGCCTATTCGGACTACGAGCAGTTTGCCCGTGCCGTGCCCGGCGTCACTCAGGCTTGGGCCTTTCCGTTCGCCGACGCGCCCGGCACGGTCGGCGTCTGGTTCCTGTTCGAAGGCCGCGTCAACGGTATCCCCGAAGCGGGCGATATCGCTCTGGTCCAGGATGCGCTGGAAGCGCGGCGACTGATCCGTGCCGGCCTGTCGGTTTCGGCGCCAATCCCGTCGCCGCTCGACATCACCATCGCCAATCTTGCCGTCGACACGGTGCAGACGCGCGCGGCGATTGCCGCCTCGATCGCCGCCATGCTGGTCAGGCGCGCCCGGCCGGGCGTCGCTTCCGCGCCGTTCACCCTGTCGCGCTCGTGGATCTCGGAAGCGATCAGCCTTGCGGTCGGCGAGGACCGGCACTTCCTGATCAACCCGTCCGGCGACATCATCTATGTCGGCGGCGAAATGCCGGTGCTGGGCACGGTCAACTATGTCTGACCGCTGGCCCCGCTATCCCGGCGAGGACGAGCTTGCCTTCTTCCATTTCGCCCCGGACGATCCGTTCATCGGTGCGCCGCCGCAGGGAGATGTCCTGTCCGATCCCTCGGATGAAGCCGCAGAAGGTTTTCTGACGGCGCTGTTGCCGAAGGGTGCGGCATGGGGCACGCCCGACAACCAGGCACTCGATCCGCTGTCAGTGCTGTCGCGGTTCTGGCGCGCGGCCGGCTCGGCCTTTGCCGATGCCTATCGGGCGCTGTTCGGGGTCGCGCTCGAATCGACGGCGGTGACGCTGGTCACGTCGCTCGACGACTGGGAAATCGAATACGGGCTGCCCGATCCATGCCTGGGACCGGACCAGACGATCGACGCGCGCATGCGCTCGCTGCTGCTGAAAATCCGCTCCGGCGGCACGATCACGCCGGCCGATTTCATCAAGCTCGCCGCCGATGCCGGCTATGCCATCTCGATCGAGGAGCCGACGCCGTTCCGGGCCGGCGCCTCGACTTGCGGTGGCCCTGAGGCAATCGCGGGCGGCGATGTCGTCGAGTATGTCTGGATCGTCAGCGTCCCGGGCGTATCCGTCGAATATTTCCGGGCCGGCGATGGCCGCGCCGGCGAAACGCCGCTCGGCCGGCTCGGCCTGCCTGACGATCTTATCTGCCTGTTCAACGCGCTGAAGCCAGCCTGGACCACCATCGTTTTTTCCGTCTGAAAAGAGGCCGCCATGAAGTTCGTCAATCCGCGCAATGCGCCGCCATCCGAGGAGCGCATTCCTTACTGGAACGAGAACCGGCCGGCCGGCCTTACCGGCGCCATCCCTCCGGCCGATGTCTTCAACGATCCGCAGGACGAGATCCTGAAGGTGATCGTCGAAGCCGGCCTTACACCCGATGCTGCGGACAAGACGCAGCTCTGGCAGGCGCTGCAGGCGCTGATCGCCGGCATCGTCGCCGGCAGCACGCCGTCGATCGAGGTGCCGCCCGGCTCGGTCTCGATGTTTGCCGCCGCGACGGCGCCGACCGGCTGGCTGAAATGCAACGGCCAGGCGGTCAGCCGGACCACCTATGCCGATCTGTACGCGGCGATCGGCACCAGCTGGGGCGCCGGTGATGCGGTCACCACGTTCAACGTGCCGGACTTTCGTGGCGAATTCCTGCGCGGCTTTGACGACGGACGTGGCATCGACGCCGACCGTGTCTTCGGGAGCTTGCAGGATTATGCGACGGCGCGGCCGCAGAACGACACCGTTCAGCGCATCGATCCGTTAACCGGCGATCCCGTCACGCTCAAGCAGGCCGGCAATCCGTCGCCGGCGACCAATCCGTCGCAGGTCGGCTTTGTCCGCGCCTCGAAGCTCGGCGAGCGCATCGTCACCGGCGATTTCGATCCGGGCGGCGGCGGCAACCCTTATGTCGACATCGTCAACGTCGTGACCGGCGACGCAGAAACGCGTCCGCGCAACCGGGCCGTTCTGTATGTAATTAAAACTTGACGCCTCGCGACGCGCACCGGCCGTTTCGGCCTCAGAGCTCTTCCCCATAATTGGATTGACCCATGGCCGCACCCGACCTGTTCGGTATCCTTGATGTCGTCAAGAAGCTGACGCCGCCGGCGGGCATGGGCACCGCCCATGTCGACGGCTTCTCCTGGGCGCGCAACGGCCTGTCCTATGGCGATTCGACCAAGCTGACCGCCGACGACTGGAACCGCATCATCGCCAATCTGCGCGTCGTGCTGATCGCCTCCGGGGTTAATCTTTCAACGCTCGACCCGGCCGACCCGGCGCTGCTGAAGACCGTGCTGGAGCTCTATCTGGGTGCGGCGGTCACCGACATCCTGTCCGGCGTCGATGTCGGCGGCTACGGCATGATGGCCAAGGCCATCTATGACGCCAACAATGACGGGCTGATCGATATCGACCATGGCGGCACCGGCGCGTCGAGCCTGATTGATGCCGCCGACAATCTGTCGGCCATGTCGACCGACATCGCCAGCGCTGCGACCACCGATCTTGGCGATGCCACCGGCATCAATATCCGCATCACCGGCACCGACGCGATCTCGTCCTTCGGCTCGGCGCCGAACGGTGCCATCCGCCGCCTGACCTTCGCCGCCGCACTGACGCTGACCCATAACGCCACCAGCCTGATCCTGATCGGCGGCGCCGATCTTGCGACCGAGGCCGGCGACACCGCGTGGATGCAGTCGCTCGGTTCCGGCAACTGGCGCATGCTCGGTTTTTTCAGGGCCAGCGGCGCGCCGCTCAGCAGCATCCTGCGGCAAGGCTCAAACCCGCTGCCGGCCGCCGAGGGCGACGCGCGATGGGATACCGACGACAATATCCTGCTCATCGGCGACGGCGTCGGGCCAAAACTGTTCCTGCCGGTGCCGGCCGGCCTGATGGCGGGCGACCTGCTTTATGCGACGGCGCCGAAGGTTCTGGCGCGACTGCCCAAGGGTGCGGCCCGGCGGACGCTGCGCATGAATGCCGCCGCGACCGCACTGGAATATGGCGGCGGCAACGGCCTGCCCGACGCCATCCTCGAGGACCAGAAGGCGTCTGGCGTCAGCGGCGGCTCTTCGGCGCCCGGCAATGGCGCCTGGGTGACGCACATCCTCAACACCAAGGTTCGCGACCCTTACAATCTGATGGCGCTGGCCAGCAACGTCTTCACGCCGGCGAACGATGGCCGGGTTGAATGGCAAGTCGTCGGCTATGGCACCGAACTGCAGGTGCGTCTGTTCGACGTGACCGCCGGAGCCGAAGTCGGCATCGGAATGGGCGCTGGAGGCAACACGTCGCCGGACACCGGTTGCATCGCCATCGGCGGCGCGATGGTCGTCGGCGGCCACGCCTATCGCCTGGAATGGCGCACGTCACACACTCATGCCAACGGCCTCGGCCTGGCCTTCGGCTTCGGCTCGATCGAGGTCTATGCCCGCCTGAAATATTGGGGAGACTAGATGAGCAATTTCGTCCTCGTCGAAAACGGCATCGTCGTTCAATCCGACCGAACGGGCGCCGCGCCGGAAGGCTTTATCGAAGCCGATGATGCGGTCTGCCCCGGCTTCCTGTTCGATGGCGAAGTGTTCACCGCGCCCGTACCGGTGCCGGTCATTCCGGACCGGGTATCCGCGCGACAGTTCAAGCTGCAGCTGCTCGCCGCCGGCCTGCTCACCGATGTCGAAGCCTGGATTGCAACGCAAGGCCCAGCCGTCCAGATCGCCTACGAAAACAGCGGCAGCTTCGTCCGTACCGATCCGACGATGCAGGCCGGCTTTGCCGCGCTCGGCTTTTCGGGCGCGCAGGTTGATGCCTTCTTCACAGCGGCATCGGTTCTCTGAAATCATGGCAAAATATGTTTTCCCCGATGTCGAGCCGATCCGGCCCGGCTACGATTTCCAGATGCGCCTGCAGTTCCCGCAGGATCTGTGGGAGGCGGAAGAGATGGACAGCGGCCGGCTGGTAGCGCAGTTCCGCTCGGCCGTGCCTGGCCCGGTGCTGTTCGAGGCCGATACGGTGACAGCGACACTGCAGCGCGAAGCGCCGCGCACATTGGCTTTCTTCCTATCGGAGGAAGCGAAGCGACCCTTCGCTGCCTCGACCATCGTCGTGTTCGATATCGCCCGCTTCGATGATGTCGATAGCCGCATGGTCCTCGACAAGGTGATCTGGCCAGTTTTGACAACGGTGACCCGCGATGTCGTATGACGCGATCCTCGAAATTCCCAACGTCGTCATCGTCCGTGGTGCGCCCGGCGTGCTTTGGCGCGATGAATGGGTGTCCGGCGCTCATTATAAGATGCATGACGGCGTATTTCGCGGCAATTCCAGTTATCGCGCGATGGTAGAACATGAAGCTTCGGCCGATACCGACCCTGGCGTTGGGGCAAATTGGGAAACGGCCTGGCGGCCGATAGCACTTGGCTATCTCGCATTCGCGCCAGGTATTCCCAGCCTCGACTTTTCCGAAACTGCGAACAGCCAATATCTCCCTCTCCCATAAAGGAATTAGACCATGGGCCTGAGAATAAAAGACGCTATCGGATTGGAGCGCGTCGTCGCATCTACCATGGATGTGGTTGGTGATGACCTTGAGCACACCCCTCACCACCGCGATCCCGAGGCTATTGCTGCGCTCAATCTCATCCACGCCGATCTTGGCACGACGCTGGCCGCCTATCTGGACGGTCTAGAATCGCTGATCGGCACCACGAACGTCGGCAATGCCGCTATATTGGCAAAGCTCTCCGCAGATCCGGCTACCCAAGCTACGCTAGCGGCGGTTCTCGCCAAGCTTCCCGTAGGACTTGGCACCGGCGGCGGGCTGAAGGTTGATGGCAGCGGCGCCGCTCTGCCTGTGACCGGCTCTGGCTATTTTGCAGCGGTGGGCGCCACCATGCAGCGCCCCGCCGACACCAGCGGTTACAGCGTCGGCGATATCGTGGCCCAAAATACGCTTGCGGCTTCCTGCTCCGGAGTGGCTGTCGCCGTTGCGAGGGCCAATGATGCCACCGGCATGCTCCGCCGCTGCCGCGTTAAGGTGAACGATGCGGCATGGCTGAATGCCCAGCTTTACATCCATGTGTTCAAGGACACTCCGACCTTCGCCAATGGTGACAACGCGGCGTTCGCTGCCGGATTAACGGAATCGAACTACATCGGCGCATTCGATGTGACGCTTGATCGCTCGTTTTCCGACCCCCTCGTCAAGGGGATTGGGGCGCCTCGGGCCGGCAGCGAGATGAACTTCGATGCGCACGCCGGGTCGCCGAACCTCTACTACGTCATAGAGACGCGCACGGCGGTCGCGGTGCCCGGTTCCGGCAAGATCTTCACCGTCGTCTTTGAAGTGTTGCAAAACTGATGCTTAGCTTGACGCCGGCGGGCCGCGCATTGCTGGGGAAGCAGAGAGGAGGGGTAAGCCCACTCGCTCTGTTCGCGAAAGCCGCAACCCAGCGAATTGATATCGTGGGTATTGGAGATAGCAACCAAGTCCTTTCTGGTTTCGGCTGGGATCATGGCTTTCAATATGCCATGAGCCGCTACTTCCCGATGTACGCAACAGGCCTGCTCAGCCAGAACGAAAACAACGGATCAGGGTCTGGCGTCGGCTATCTCTACAGTCGAGCGGCCGCAGGAGTTATTGGGGCCGTCAGCGGCGCTCCCGTCGATCTCGGCAAGTATCTCAACAAAGGCTCGGGGGCGCTATTCCCCGCTTACTACACCTATGTCGCTGACGGAAATATCGTCGGGTCAAACAGCCTTATCGGTCTGGTCTTGTCGCCTAATTGCCTGATCGACAACGGCGGCGCTCTTGATTTCGATCTGCATTGGGGATCATTCGATAGTGGGGCAGGAACGTTCCGGCCGTATGTCAGGCTAGGACAATCGCCTTTCACGACGCTTGCGGTTGCTGCGGTGCCGCTCAGTTCAAATACGGGCGCGTTCGCGATGCAGCGAACAACCTTATCCATTGCAGCGGACCCGACGCGAGCGGACAAGCAGGTGGAGTTCAAGCCTCTCCGTACCGCCTCCGATGGCATCACTGGTCCATACTTCAGCACCTACATGAGGGCGAGCAATCCTGCCCGCCCCAACGGCTTCTCCTATCACACGTTAGAATATCGCGGCGGCCAACCAGCGAGGACGATGGCTTACGATATTCAACAGGCCAGCAACGAGACGCTGACACATTATTTCGCCGAGGTTCGAAGGCTTCAGGGCCCGATCAAGTGTGTCATTATCATGGTCAACTCCGGCCTCAATGATCGGAACGAGACGCAAGCGTCTGTTGGCCCCGCCGCCGTGGCAGACGGTGATAGCCCCGAAGCATTTGTTGACAATTGCACGGCCATTGTTCAGCGCATTCAGGCGATCTGGACGCTCAACGGATGGAGCCAGGACGAACTGCACTTCGTGTTCATGGTCTCGCATCCGCAGTCGGACCCAGACGATGCAGAACTCGAATCATATCGCTCAGCTATTCTTGCCTATGCTGCAACGCTATCGCAGGGTTACGCGATCGATCTCGCAGCCAAGATCACTTCGGCTCAGATGCTTGCACTTGGCTACTACGCAAGCGCTGGCACGGACAAGAACCACATGACGCAGGCCGGGTATGAAGGCATGGGCTTGCTGGCGGTGACAGCCTAAAAAAGGAACGCGCGGTGTTTAGCTGCCGGGCAGTCCAGGAACGCCTTTGCCTCTTCGCGCTGGCCTTTGTCGTTGACGTGGATGTCATCCAGATAGGACGTCGTCGGGTCGAGTAATCCGGCGTCGTCAACCACCGTTACCTTCTGTTCCTCCGCAACTGTGATAATGGCCAGCAGGCCGGCATGCGCGATCTTAGCTCGCCGGTCCGATCGCGTGTGGTGGAGGACCACGCACACGGCAATGCCTTTGTTCTTGGCGAGTTCGATCATCTCGCGCAGCGGCGACAGATCGATAGCGTGTTTTGGGACCTCGTCGAGGATGCTGGCTTTGGCTGTGTGGCCAGGCAAGTACCGCGGCAAGTATCGCTCAATAGCTTCGTCCAGCGCCAGCCAGGGGCGTCTTTGCGGCAGAACGTTGGGATCGAGCGCGGTGAAGGTCGGCAGGTCGCTCGCGTCATGGCCGGAGATCAGAATGATCAACCGGTCGGCATCGAAAAAGCCATAGGTCCGAAGGTATGCCAGTTCGTTCGCCGGTCCCCAGCTGCCAGCAGACACGTTCATGTATAGCATCTTGCTGTTGGTGAGCATGCTGGTGGCCAGCTTCGACTGATCGGTCAGGCTTCCGCCATTGAGGACGGAATCTCCAACGACCATGGTTCTGGCCTGGTCGGCCTGCCTCGTTTCTATGATCTGCTCGCTCCGCATGCTCCAGTGGTTGTAGGCAACGCGATTGCCAAAGCGAAACAGATCCTGATCGGGTGCAAAAAGATATTCGATCGTCGGGTGCGGAATGGAAAGCGGTGGCGTTCCGAGGCCGAGATAGTACCGGCAGAATAGTTCGCCGCCGACCAGCGACCAAAAGCAGACGCCCAAAATTACAACCGCAGCGACGACAAGATCAATGCCGCCGCGCTGCCGCTCAACGCGCAGTGCCATGATGATTTTACCCCTAAGCCCAGGGGCACAATGCACCAATAACGTGCGAAGTCAATTTACTACGCGCTTCAAAAATGAGACCAGACGAACAGAAACTCGCCTGTACCCCCACTTTCCCGCAGATCGTCTGCCCCGCTTGCCACCCAAGGCCGGGCATGATTAAGTTTGAGTATTTTTTGAAGGTATTGTGTGGATGAAACGAGTCTCCGGCCAAGCTTGGAATAGAAACAGTCGAATTCCAATATACAAACATATGGCCGCGAATTTCGCAAAGCAGCTCGTCGAAGAGGGCCGCCTTCGCTTAGGATCTGCGGGGTTTTATCACAATATTGACAACGCCCCTGAAGGCGTTGCTGATGACGCCGAGCTCTGCGCTATAGGCGTCCACATTCCAATTCACCTACCGGCGTTTGAAGGCGTACCCTTCCGGATTAGACTTTGGGAAATGGGCATCATAGCTGATTATGGTTTCCAAACTGAGCTAAACCTCGTGGGCTGCAAGTTTATTTCTGAACATGCGCCACGATATCTAATGTGCCTGACCACAGACCCCACACCAGGGCTTTTTGGAAAGGAATATGACACCGTATTACGCATTAGCGACGTTTATGGGTTTGCGGCGGCTATTGCAAAGTCAGATCCCAAAAACATCGGGCGCTTCAGCGTTGGCGCCGTGCGGTACGGAGCGCGCGAGTATGACATCTTCGGGTCTGAGCCTCTCACCCCTGATCCGTTCGCAAAGAAGGCCGAATTTGCATGGCAAAAAGAGCTGCGCATTGTATTTGAGCCGAGTGGCAAAATGCAGAACTTTCTCTCTGTCGAAAGCTCCGACGTCAGAAACTTTGTCGATTACGTCTGACTAGGTGAGCAATCGCGCCAAGGACGACAGACCTCCCTTCGACGCCGGTTTTGCTTGAGCTACCTAGCGATCGTGTCACGGGTCTTCGGAGGGCCTTTGCTTGTTCGACCACCAAATCAGGTAGATCGACCCGACCTTCGTGACAGGCACGCGCCTGTCACGTTCGCGCGTTCTTAGCTCTCGATAGGTTTTGATCTTCAGCGTGCCGCCAGGCAGCCTGATCCGCAACGTCATTTGATTGCCCCGCCATTGTGCAGTGCAACATAGGCGCTCACCCAGCAGCCAAGTCAATTCCCCATAGCACATCCAACTATCTCAACCTGCCCGTTCGGGGCGGAAAGGAACTGCCATGTTCGACGCTTCGACGCTGCAGGCGATCGAGGGCCTTGCCGGTCGCCTCAAATGCTCGCCGGCCGCATTACGGGCCGTCGCCGAGGTCGAGAGCAACGGCCAGGTCTTCGCCATGGTCAAGGGCAAGCAGGAGCCGCTGATCCGCTTCGAGGGGCACTACTTCGACGCGAGGCTCAATGCCACGAACCGCGCCGCTGCCCGCGCGCAAGGCCTTTCCAGCCCAGTTGCCGGCAAGGTGAAGAGCCCGGCCTCGCAGGCGGCCCGCTGGATGCTCTTGGCGCGCGCGGCCAAGATCGACCGGCAGGCAGCACTCGAATCGATCTCGATCGGCCTCGGCCAGGTGATGACGGCGCATTGGCAAAAGCTCGGCTTCGCCAGCGTCGACGACATGATCAAGCTGGCGCGCAGCGGCGCCGCCGGCCAGATCGACATCGTGGCCCGCTTCATCGACAAGTTCGGCCTCGCCGACGAGCTGCGCCGGCTGGATTTTGCCGCCTTCGCCCGCGGCTACAATGGCCCTGCCTACAAGAAGCAGGGCTATCACCTGAAGATGGCGGCCGCCTATCGGCGCCTCAGCGGCTCCCCGCCTGTCTCGGCCTCGACCGGCATGCTGCGGATGGGCTCGAGCGGGGCGCGTGTGCGCGACCTGCAGACGCTGCTGGCGCGCGCCGGCTACGCCGTCAACGTCGACGGCGACTATGGCCCGTCGACACGTGATGCGGTCCGCGATTTCCAGAAGGCGCAGAAGGTCACCGTCGACGGCGTCGCCGGGCCGGAGACCTTCCGCCGCCTCGAGGCATGGAAACAGAATGCTGCCGAGCAGCCGGGCGAACAGCTGGTCAGCCAGGTGCCGGAAGTCAAGGAGGCCACCAAGGGCGGCGGCGTGCTGGTGCTGATCATAGCCGCGCGCGACCAGGTCGCCGAGACGGCAAGCTATCTGACCGGCATCGAGGCCGACACGGCGCAGACCGTCGCCAACGCGCTGCTGGCCGGCTCCAGCGTCATCGGCCTCGGCCTTGCCGCCTACGCGGTGTGGGGCTGGTTCAAGAGCCGCCACACCGACGAGGGCGACATCGATATCGCCGCCGATGCCGCGGCGCCTGACGCGGTGCTGGCGTGACGGCCTGGATTATCACGCTTGTCGTCGGCCGGCTGGGCGTCAGCCAGGCGCTGGCGAACCTCATCGCCATCGGCGCTGCCATTGTCGTCGCCTCGGGCGCGGCATGGGGCGTCTATGCCTACGTCAAGCACAAGGGCGCGGAGGAAGTCCGCATCCAGATCGAGAAGGACAATCAGGATGCGATACGCAAGGGCATCGAAGCCAGCCGTTCTTTTGACAACTGCCTTGCTGCTGGCGGGGTGTGGGACTTCCGGCGTCAACGGTGTTCCAGCGTTTCGCTCGGCCCTCGGTAACAGCCTGGCGGGCGCGCAAGGCAAGACGGTCGAGGACCAGAACCGCATCGACCGCACCATGGCCCCCGGCTGCGCCATCGGCCTCTACAGAACAACCGAATGCGATTTCCACACAAAGGCGAGCTCGGCACGCCGCGCTGAACTGAAATCCTGAATGGGCGGGGTACGATGGCAGAAACAGATCCGCTCCTGTTGCCGCAGCGCTGGCGGGAGCTCGACAAGCGCACCATCGAAATGGTGGCGCGCTGGAACGAGGAAGAGCGGGAGCGGATCATCCAGATCAGCCATCTGTCCAGGAAGCAGATGGACCGGCTCGACCAGTTTTTGAAGCTGCCGGACGACAAATGGGAGGCCGGCTTCCGGATCGTTACCCGCTCGGTGATCTTCAACAAGACGCTGCGCTCGGCGCCCAAATTCGTGCTTGGGCTTGCCGCCGTGTTGGTGGCGCTCAACCAGCTCTGGGCGCTGCTGGCGCCCTACCTGAGATCGCTCAAATGAGGGCCAGATGACGGTGCTGGAAAGAACGCGTGCCTTCGACTGGCGATCGGCGCTGGTCGCTTCGCCCTTTGCCGTGCTGCTGGCATGGCTGGTCACTATCCTGATCGACCGCGAGCCGCCGATCGTGTTCGAGACGGCGAGCGTGCTGACGCCTCGGGTGCCGCAGGGCGGCGTGCTCGATGTTCAGTACACGGTGATCCAGAACCGCATCTGCGCGGCGACCGTCGAGCGCTACGTCACCGATTCGGATGGCATCGTGCATGTGCCCTCGACCTACACCGTCGGCCGCCGGCCGCTGATCGACGGCTATCCGCCGGAGGGCCGCGAGACCTATCAGCGCTCGATCACCATCCCGCTGGCGACCGCGCTCGGCCGGGCGCATTACGAGGCGCGCTTCACCTACACCTGCAATGTCCTCCAGAAGCTCGCCTTCCCGATCGAGGTGACGGCGCCCACCGTCACTTTCGACATCGTGCCGGCACCGGCGACGCTGACGCCGCTGACCCCGGAAGCGCCTTAGCGATCCGCGCCCGGCGGCTCCGGGCAATCTCCCAAAGGAAAACACTTACATGACCACGACCATTAAGGTGAACACCAACGGCAACTACGTCTCGACCATCAAGATCAACGGCGTCGAGTCCGGCACGGTGGGTCCAGGCTTCCCGGCTGAAAAGTCGTTCGGCCTTCCGCACAACAACGGCGGCCCCTCGGTGTTCGAGGTGTTCGAGCGCCAGGCCACGCCCGAGGAGATCGAGGCTGCGAAGGCCGCCGCGACCAGCTGATCACCTTCCCGACGCCGGCATTATGATCGCCCGCCGTGCCGAAAGGTGCGGCGGACTTTTTGCGTTTGGCGGAGCGGGATTGACAACGTCGCCGGACCATGAACGGAATGAGAACATCCAAAGGGGTTCTCATGCATCTCGCCATCGATATTTCCGATATGCCGGCCGGCGACGCGGTCGACAGCTTCGTCGTCCTGGCGCCGTCCAGCGCTCGCTCCGACGCCGCCTTGCGTGAGGTCGAGGCCTTTCTGAAGGGCTGCTTCCCGGAATACGATTTTCTCGCCAATGGCGAGGCCACGCCGTTCGACGGCGATTACCAGGTGCTGCCGATCTGCGGCGTGGTCGGCGACGATCCGGACACACTGCGTGTGCTCGACTATCCCAAGCAATCGGTGATGATGGGCATTGCCGCGGCGCTCAAGGGTTTCAGGCCCGGCCGGCCGCCGGCGCTGAACTAGAATCACGTTCCGTTCACTCTGGCTAATATAAGCTTTGTACCTAGTATTGACTGGGTGCGTAATATTGTAAGTACCGGTCGCCTCGAGTTCATTCCGCCAATGGAGCCCAAGCTGGTCGCCAAGCCGCCCGAGGGCGAACACTGGATGCATGAGATCAAGCTCGACGGCTACCGCGCTCAAATCGTCATCAACAGTCCCGACGATATCCGGGTCTTCACCAAATCCGGCGCCGATTGGACCAGCAAGTTCACCGGACTTGTCGAAGCGGCGCGCGAGCTCGACGTCGAAAACGCCATCTTCGAGGGCGAGGCGGTGGTCACCAACAAGGCCGGGCTGCCCGACTTCGACGCACTGCAGAAAGCCGTCCACAGCGATCCCTACGCCATGATCCTCGGCGCCTTCGACATCATGCATCCCGACGGCCACGATCTGCGCGACATCGGCTGCAAGGCGCGCCGCGAGATCCTGTTCGGGATCATCAAGCCGAACAGCAGGATCCAGTTCAGCGAGACCATCCCTGGCGATCCCAAAGCGCTGTTCTATCTCGCGGATCAGTCCGGCCTGGAGGGGATCGTATCAAAGCGGGCCGACAGCAAATATCGCAGCGGCCCGACCAGCGACTGGCTGAAGACCAAGAGTTTCGTCGTCAACGAATATGAGCTGATGGGCGTTGAGAACGAGCCGGGTAACGCCGCCATGGCCCTTTTGGCGCAGCCTGGCACCGGGCAATATGTCGGGACAGCCTTTATCTCGCTCAGCCGAGAGCTGAAGAAGCGGCTGTGGCAGCGCGTCCAGGATCATGCCGCCCAGAAGCCCGAGGGCATTAGAAAACGACCTGCGACCAAGTGGGTGAAGCCGGGAGAGGTGAAGCTCCGTGTCAAGCACCTTCGTGGCGAGCACAAATATATACGCCACGGCTCGCTCCTGGGATTCGCCGACGAGGCATAGCCTATCGGGTTAGTCGCTCGATAGTTTCGATGATCGCCTTTGCCAGCGCCTCGCCCTCATGCACCGGCAGCGGTCCATAGAGCTGGTTGACCGCTTCCTCGCTCGGCAGCACGCCAGCCGGGCAGGTTAGCTCGATCGCCATGCGAACGAGCTGCAGGCCGGTTCTTTCGCCATAGATGTAGTTCTCATCCATCGACAGGATACTGGTGCGCGCCCGATGGTCGTCAAGACGGCTTGACCGGGAGCAGGAATTTGTTCTTATTCCGTTCTCATGGAAATCGAGACGTTGGGTGATGCCTGGAACCACGGCGTGAGGCTGACCGCGCGCTGCGTTTGGGGCAACCGGGAAGGCCTGAAGTCGATTCGCGAGTGCGGCAACCGCTACGAGCTGGACGTCTATACGATGCTGTGGACGCGCGGCCGGGACTTTCCGCTGGCCATGCTGTCCGGCCGGCTGCGCTGCCCGAAATGCGGTTCGCGCCGGGTCGCCGTCGGCATCACCATGCCGGGCAACGCTGGCACGGCCGCCGCGAGGATGGCGCGGTGACTGATCGACTGAAGGTGCGCCTGGCCTACCAGCGCGGCTTCCAGGTCGTCGACGGCAGCACGGTGCTGCAGACTTTCAAGGATCGCGACGACGCCTTCAAGTTCGTGCACGGGCGAGGCGCCCGCGTCTGGCTCGACTGGCTGCGGACGGTGATCGGCGCCCAGACGCCGCCTTTCGACTTCACTGCGATGTTTCAGCAGGATGCGGTCGGGCGGATATTCAAGACGGTACACGGCCCCGGCGCCGACACATGGTTCTGGACATGCTTTGAAGGCGGGGCGAGGGGAACCGTCGCCAGCAAGGATGAAGCAGTCGCCGGCGTCGAGCGCGCCTATACGCGCTATGTCGTCAAGGCGGACTGGCGCTAGTTAATCGCACCACGGGCGGCGCTTGCCGGTCCACGGCCGCGCCAGGCCTTCGCCGATCAGGATGTCGCCGACGTCATGCCCGTCGACGTCGATCGTCGCCAGCGTGCGCCCATAGCGGTCCGTCAGACGGCCGCTCTTCGGATCGCCAGGATGCACCGTCACCGGGCCGCTGTTCAGCAGTTCCACCAGCCGGCGCTTGGCCGCCATGCCTAGCCGCAACTCGGCGTCGCAGTGATAGCCATGGATCTCCGGCGCGTCGATATTGGCAACGCGGATGTGCGTTCCGTCGAGCACGATCGTGTCGCCGTCCAGCACGACAGGCCAGCCGGAGAGCAGCGCGACCAACAACAGTTTTTCCATTCAGAGTTCGATCCTTCTGTTGCATCGTTGTTAGCATGTTGTTGACGAGGGTGTGGCACTCTGCTGCAGAAAGCCCTGGTTGACCGTGGGATTTGACTCTGCCACACCCTCCGCTAATAGAATGAAACTGAACGGAACGAGGGCTCCGGGCGAGGCCTCCAATGCCCGAGCTCCCGCGCGTCAGCGCCAGGGGGCTTCAGTTCCGGTCGAAACAGCCGCGGCCTTTGCGCGGCAAGCGGATGGTTGGAACATGAGCGCTGATTTTGCCGAACGCCGGGTGAAGATGGTCGACGGCCAGATCCGCACCACCGACGTGACCAGCGCACCGTTGCTCGAAGCGATGCTTGTCGTGCCGCGCGAGGCCTTTGTCAGCGCCGGCCAGCGCGATCTTGCCTATATCGATGAGGACATCCGCATCGCCGACACGGCCGATGGCCCGCGCTATCTCATGGAGCCGTCGCCATTGGCCAAGCTGATGCAACTGGCCGATATCGGCCCAAGCGATTCGGTGCTCGATGTCGGCTGCGGCACCGGCTACTCGGCGGCGATCCTGTCGCGGCTGGCAAGCTCCGTGGTGGCGCTGGAAAGCGATGAGGCGCTGGCCGAGACCGCCACTTCGACGCTCACGGCGCTGGGCTGCGGCAATGTCACCGTGGTCCACGGGCCGCTGCCGCAAGGCCACGCAGATAAGGCGCCTTACGACGTCATCCTGATCGGCGGCAGCGTCGGGGAGGTGCCGGCGGCGCTGTTCGACCAGCTTGCCGAAGGCGGCCGACTCGTCGCCGTGGAGGGGCAGGGCAATTCGGGCGTAGCCCGGCTTTTTTTTAAGACTGGAGGGGTTGTAACGGGAAGACGCGCATTTAATGCGGCAATTAAGCCACTACCGGGATTCGAACGCATTCCCGCCTTCGAATTCTGAGTGATTTTGCCTTGCAGCGAAGGCGCTGTCATGATCGCTTGCGTTTGAACAATCGTTGCTGATCTGCATAACCGGGCGTTTCTGGGGGCTTTCAGCGGGGGAACGATAAAAAACGCGGCGCCGGCTGATCAGAAGGAGAAGCCAGCGTGGCGCAGTTCCCGTGCAAAACGAATGAGGGAATATAACGTGCCGTCTGTACGCAAGTTGCTTTTTACCGCTGTCCTCGTTTCGGCGACAGCGCTGTCTCCAATGGCCGCCTCGGCCGAAACCATTCTCGGGGCCCTTTCAAAAGCCTATCAGAACAATTCCTCGCTCAATTCGACACGCGCCGGCGTTCGCGTCACCGACGAGGGCGTTGCAATCGCAAAGTCCGGCTGGCGCCCGACCATCACCGGTTCCGCGGACATCGACTACACCAGCACCCATATCAATGGTACTAGTCGAACCGCGCGCATAACTACCGGCAACTTTGGCGTCCAGATCAATCAAACCCTGTTCGACGGCTTTCAGACCAGGAACAACGTCGCGGCCGCCGAAGCGCGGGTCAGCGCCTCGGTCGAGAGCCTGCGCAACACCGAAGAAAACACCCTTTTCAACGCGGCAAGCGCCTATATGGACGTCATCCGCGACCGCCAGATCGCGGTGCTGACCGAACAGAACCTGCAGTTCCTGACCGAGCAGGCGCGTGCGGCGCGTTCGCGCTTCGAGGTCGGCGAAGGTACCCGCACCGACGTCGCGCAAGCCGACGCGCAGCGTGCCTCCGCGGTGGCGCAGTTGAGCGCCGCCCGCGCGACGGCGCTGGCAAGCGCTGCGACCTATCGCCAGATCGTCGGCGACGAGCCGGGCAGGCTCAGGCCGGCTTCGCCGCTGTCGAAGCTGTTGCCGTCGAGCCTCGATGCAGCGATCGCGATCGCATCGGCCGAACATCCGGCCATCCTTGCCACCGAGCACCTGGTCGACGCGGCGGCGTTTTCGGTTAAATCGGCCGAAGGCGCGCTGCTGCCGCAGCTTTCGGCTAGCGCCGGCGTTTCCGGCGACTATCGCAACACGGTTCCGGGCGTCCTTGGGGCATCGCAGGATGGCACAAGGACGTCGGCGAACATCGGCGCGACACTGACCGTGCCGATCTATTCCGGCGGACGGACCTCGGCGACCGTGCGCCAGAACAAGGAATCGCTCAGCCAGGCGCGGATCGAAGTCGACGTGAGTCGCGACCAGGTGCGCCAGGCCGTTACCTCGGCATGGTCGCAATACACCGCCGCGCAGCAAAGCGTCACGGCCAACCGGCAGGTGGTCGCCGCCGCGCAGCTTGCCCTGAACGGCGTCATCGAAGAGCGCAATGTCGGCCAGCGCACCACGCTCGACGTGCTCAATGCGCAGGCGACCCTCATCACTGCCAAGATCAATCTTGTCAGCGCCGAACGCGACGTGGTGGTGGCGAGCTATGCCATCCTCTCGGCGGTTGGCCATTTGTCGGCAGACCGCCTTGCGCTCAATGTGACGAAGTACAGGCCCGAAGAGCATTACAACGCCGTCAAGGACAAGTGGATCGGCCTGCGCACGCCGGACGGCCGCTGATCGCCAAGCCATGTTTTCAGCCCGCGCTCGAACGACGCGCGGGCTTTCAACTCCCGACCCTAATCTGTTGAAATCCGAGATGTCGCCAGATTGGGGATTCTCGCAAGCCGTTCCGTCGGTTACGCTGTTGCCATGATTCGAATCCGGCATTGCCGGACAGGAAATCTGAGAACGAGTCACAAGGGCGGCGGATGTGACGATGGCGACGGCAAGCAGCGTACAGCGCGAACCTTCCATGGAAGAAATACTGGCTTCCATCAGAAGGATCATCGAGGACAGCGATACCGGCCGCAAGCAGCCGGGCGACGCGGACGAGCTGCGCCAGGATCTGCAACCGGCGCCGGCAGCCGGACGGGCAGCGGAGGGGGATGCGTTCCGCTCCGAACTGCGCGGCGGACTGGAGATCGCCAAGCCGGCCACGCGCGCCGAGGTGCAGCCAACGGCCGCGCCGGTCATTGAGCGCCTGGAAACGCCGCTGCGCGCCGGCCCGGTAAAGGCAGCGGTGACGCTGGCTGAGGTGAACGCCGCTCCCGAACCGCCCGCAAAGCCGGATCGGCCTGCGACAGCCAAGGCTGCCGAGACGACCGACACCATCATCGCCGATTGGCGGCGCGAGATCGCCGCGGTCGGCGACGCGATGGCCAAGCCGGAGCGCGCCGAGCCACTCCGGACGCCGGACGCCGAGCCGAAAGCCGAGGTTTTCGAGAACGAGGCGACTGCTGGACCTGTGCCGGAGGCTTCGGAAATTGGGCCGGAGCCTTCGGAAAGCGGCCCGGAACCTTCGAAAATCGGCCCGGAATCTTCTAAAATCGGATCGGCGCGTCCGGCGGCCAGCGAGGCGCCGCCCGCACGTCCGGCAATCCTTTCGGAGCATACGGGCCGGCAGGTTGCCGCCGCCTTTGGCGAGCTTTCCGACGCGTTTGCCAGCCGCAGCAAGAAGACTTTCGACGAGATGGCCGAGGAGATGCTGCGGCCCATGCTGCAGGACTGGCTGGACAACAACCTTCCGACGCTGGTCGAGCGGCTGGTGCGCGAGGAAATCGAGCGCGTCGCGCGCGGCGCGCAGTAGCAGCTTTCCGGCTTGCGGGCCTAGTTGCGCACAGCCGATGTCCTGAAACGGCCGAATAGCATTAAGCGTCCGCGCGAGGGCGAGTTGCGCGCCACGCATTTCGCCGGAGCAGCCCGCCTGCTATCGTCGATCGATGATCCGCAAACAGACCTAGAGCTATCGATTGCGATCTTGGGTGCCCATGCTTACCGACGAGGAGTATCGAGAGATCGTCGGAGACCCTGCGGCGCTTTACTTTCAAACCAAGAGATTCATTTCCAAGAATGGCTTCTGGAAGGAAATGAAACATCCGGCTGCCGATCGCTATCGCGAACGCACCGGGGTCACGCTTGGCCACACGTACTGGCTTCTGCACGTCCGCCGTTCCGACTATGGCCCCGATTGCCCGGCCTGCGGAAAACCATACCGCACGCCAAGGGCGAAATTCTGTGCCGAATGCGGGCATGGGCTTGCCGCCAAGTAAAGAACTCATCAGGGCAGCCAGGTGGAACAAACCCGCCGCCCTTGCGGTTGACTTGGCAACAACCTTCCGATTTACACCGGACCACAAATTCCGGACAGCGCGGACCGTTTTCCCATGCTCGAAAAGACCTACGACGCCAAAGCCGTCGAGCCGAAGATTGCCAGGATCTGGGAAGAGGCCGACGCGTTTCGGGCCGGTGCCGGGGCCGAGGAGGGGGCTGAAGCCTTCACCATCGTCATCCCGCCGCCGAATGTCACCGGCTCGCTGCATATGGGTCATGCGCTCAACAACACGCTGCAGGACATTCTGGTGCGCTTCGAGCGCATGCGCGGCAAGAACGTTCTTTGGCAACCAGGCATGGACCATGCCGGCATCGCCACGCAGATGGTGGTCGAGCGCCAGCTTATGGAAAAGCAGATCCACCGCCGCGACCTGACGCGAGATGAGTTCATCGACAAGGTGTGGGAGTGGAAGGCCGAGTCCGGCGGCGCCATCCTCAACCAGCTGAAGCGGCTCGGGGCCTCGGCCGACTGGAGCCGGGAGCACTTCACCATGGACGAGGGCTTGTCCAAGGCCGTGCTCGAAGTGTTCGTGACGCTCTACAAGGAAGGGCTGATCTACAAGGACAAGCGCCTTGTGAACTGGGACCCGAAGCTGTTGACCGCCATCTCCGATCTCGAGGTCGAGCAGCAGGAAGTCAACGGCAACCTCTGGCACTTCCGCTATCCGGTCGAAGGCATGACCTTCGATCCGGAAAATCCGAAGACCTTCATTACCGTTGCGACGACCCGCCCGGAGACGATGCTGGGCGATACGGCTGTCGCCGTCCACCCCGACGACGAACGTTTCCGGCATCTCGTCGGCAAGAACCTCATCCTGCCGATCGTCGGCCGCAGGATCCCGGTGGTGGCGGACGAGTATTCCGATCCCGAAAAAGGCAGTGGTGCGGTCAAGATCACGCCGGCGCATGACTTCAACGATTTCGAGGTCGGCAAGCGCCATCGGCTGCCGGCGGTCAACATCCTCACCGTCAATGCGGCGGTGAGCCTCAAGGACAATGAGGACTTTCTCGCCGGACTGGACGTGACGCCGGAGCGCCAGGCCGTCTGGGACGGCCTCGACGGCCTGGACCGTTTCGATGCGCGCAAGAAGATCGTCGAACTGATGCAGGCGGGCGGCTTTCTCGAAAAGGTCGAGCCGCATCGCCACGCCGTGCCGCATGGCGACCGCGGCGGCGTGCCGATCGAGCCGTTTCTGACCGACCAGTGGTATGTCAATGCGGCGGAACTGGCCAAGCCGGCGATCGCGTCGGTGCGCGAGGGCCGTACCAATTTCGTGCCCAAAAACTGGGAAAAGACCTATTTCGACTGGATGGAAAACATCCAGCCCTGGTGCATTTCGCGCCAGCTCTGGTGGGGTCACCAGATCCCTGCCTGGTACGGGCCGGACGGGCATGTCTTTGTCGAAAAGACCGAGGAAGAGGCGCTCGGTGCCGCCGTCGAATATTATCTGGCGCTGGAAGGGCCGTGGAAGGCCTGGGTCGAGGACAAGCTTGAGAATTTCCAGCCTGGCGAGATCCTGACCCGCGACGAGGACGTGCTCGACACATGGTTCTCGTCGGCGCTGTGGCCGTTCTCGACGCTTGGCTGGCCGGACCAGACGGGGGAGCTGAAGACCTATTACCCGACCGACGTGCTGGTGACCGGTTTCGACATCATCTTCTTCTGGGTCGCCCGCATGATGATGATGGGCCTGCATTTCATGGATCAGGAGCCGTTTCATACCGTCTATGTCCATGCGCTGGTTCGCGACAAGAACGGGCAGAAGATGTCGAAGTCGAAAGGCAACGTCATCGATCCGCTCGAGCTCATCGACGAATACGGCGCCGATGCGCTGCGCTTCACCTTGACTGTGATGGCAGCGCAAGGGCGCGACGTTAAGCTCGATCCGGCCCGCATTGCCGGTTATCGCAATTTCGGCACCAAGCTGTGGAACGCGACGCGCTTCGCCGAGATGAACGAAGTGGCGCGCGACGACGATTTCTGGCTGCAGGACGCCAAGCTGGCGGTCAACCGCTGGATCTTGACCGAGCTGACGCGAGCCGCGCGGGACATAACGGACGGTATCACCTCATACCGCTTCAACGAGGCGGCGGGTGCCGCCTACCGCTTCGTCTGGAACCAGTTCTGCGACTGGTACCTGGAACTGCTGAAGCCGGTGTTCATGGGCACCGACGAGGCCGCCAAGGCCGAGAGCAGGGCATGCGTTGCCTTCGTACTCGACGAGATCTACAAGCTGCTGCATCCGATGATGCCGTTCATGACCGAGGAACTGTGGGCCGAAACCGCCGGCGAGGGCAGGCAACGGCAATCGCTGCTTTGTCATGCGGCATGGCCGTCGCCCGACTTCGAGGACGAGGCGGCCGCCGCCGATATCAACTGGCTGGTCGACCTTGTCTCCGGCATCCGCTCGGTGCGTTCGGAGATGAACGTGCCGCCGGCGGCTATCGCACCGCTCGTGGTGATCGGCGCCAACGACGCGACACACGAAAGGCTCGAGCGTCAGGGCTCGGCTATCAAGCGTCTGGCGCGGGTCGGCGACATCTCGCTCGCCGAGGCGCCACCGAGGGGATCCGCCCAGATCGTGGTCAACGAGGCGACGATCTGCCTGCCGCTCGGCAGCCTGATCGACCTTGCCGCCGAGGCAGCGCGCCTGCACAAGGAGCTTGCGAAAGTGACCGAGGAAATAGCGCGGCTCTACAAGAAGCTGTCCAACGAGAAATTCGTCGCCAACGCGCCGGAAGAGGTGGTGGAGGCCGAGCGTGAAAAACTCGCCGAATATCGCGAGGCGCAAGAGAAGCTTTCGGTGGCATTGGCGCGGGTGCGCGATGCCGGTTGATCGAACAGATTGGGCCGGTTGATCGAACAGGTTGGGCCGGCTGATCAAACAAATTGGGCCTGCTGGCCGCAATAGATTCGCCGGTCACGAATCTGCCTTCCAGACAGGCCGCCTGCCACGAAAACAGGCATTCCGCAGCGTAAATCTTGAGGCAAACTGAATGTTTTTGCCCCATTGTTGCCGTAATGTAACAATGGCTGACTGGGCACGCAAAATGCCCTGTTTTGTAGTGATTTAGGGGTTTTTCCCGAGTTTTCTCGTCGATCTGTATTGTGGCGGCCATTTTCCCGCCTCGGTAAGAAGGCCGACACCTTGTCGGAAATGCGTTCAGCCAAGCTGTACATGTACGCACGGCGAATTCGTTGTTGCGCCGTTAACCTGAATTGGTTCTAGCTTGATGCAAGGACATTTCGGGGAGGAGATTCATGTGTTATTCGCGTCTGAAAGTGCTGCTGGGCGCGGGGGCTTTTTCGCTGGCTTTGGCTGGGGCGGTGCAAGCCGGGGGCTTTGACCGGGGCGGCGTCAATATCGACCAGCTGTTCGACGCGGCGCCATATTCGTTCGACGCAGGCGTCACCTATGTTTCGCCACAGCGCAAACTCAAGAATGTGCAGCGTCTCGATGGCTCAGGTTTGTCGACATCGGCGGTGGACGTTGGTGGCGATTATGCGGTGCCGCATGTCGGCATCAAGGCCAACATCTTTGAGCCCGTAGACTGTCTTGCCACCTATACGAGACCGTATGGTGCGGACGCGAATTTCGGCATGAACAACGCCTATTCGCCGACAGCGGTCAAATACGCCGTCGACACAGACGATTTCGGTCTCACCTGCTCCTATAAGGTGAACGTCGGCAAGGGCGCCATACGATTCATCGGCGGTGTCTCCTACCAGCAGGTAGACGCGTTTCTTTCCCGTCAGACACTGCTCGCCTTCGGCAATACCGGCCTCGGCGTCTTCAAGCTATCCGACGAGGCATGGGGTTGGCGTGCGGGCGCAGCCTATGAGATCCCCGAGATCGCTCTGCGCGCCAGCCTGATGTACTCTTCGAGCTACAAATATGACGGGCTGTCGGGAACCGTCGACACGACCGGCTTCAGGGGCGCCTTTCCAGCGGATCTGATTCCCGGCTCTACCGGCGTGTACCCAGTCTCGGCGTCGGCTGAGATACCTCAAGCTCTGGAATTCAAGCTGCAGAGCGGCATAGCTCCTGGCTGGCTGGCCTTTGGTTCCGTCCGCTGGCAGGAGTGGAGCAAGCTTGGCGTTATTGCCATCAATGGCGTGCGCAGTCCGGTAACCGGTTTGCCCTCGCCCGTTTCATTCGACCTGCTTTATCGCGACGGCTGGACGGTCACGGGCGGTATCGGGCACAAGTTCACCGATCAATTGTCGGGCGTAGTTTCGCTGACCTGGGATCGCGGCACCTCGACGACCTCCGGCTATCAGTCGGATACCTGGGCCGTTGCCAGCGGCGTCTCCTATTCGCCGAACGACCAGGTCGAGGTCAGGCTCGGCGGCTCGATCGGTGTGCTGACGAGCGGGTCATCGACTTTCAGCGGTGTCGGCGACGTGGCAAATGCCGTTACCTATACCTACGGCAACGACCTGCTTCTCGCCGGTTCGGCTTCCGTCAAGATCAAGTTCTAACTATTAAATTTTAAACGACAAAACGGCCGGGCACTGCCCGGCCGTTGGTTGGATGCGTGGCGTCCGGCATTCGGCCGGCGCAACAATTGTCCCCATGATGTTCGCTTCTGTAATTGTGACGTTTTGGCAACAGTTTCTGAACAACCCTCGCGTCGCCCGGCCGCCCGGGAACATTGCCTATTTCCCGCCATAAACCCGGCGCACCTCGAACCTGTCTCGGGACATGCGCCAAAAGGCTAGGCGAAGAGGCAGGCCGCACCGCCCGCGGCAAGGACGAGTATGGACGCCAGAGCGATCTCCAAGGCCAAGCTGCCGAGCCGCCACGTGACCGTTGGTCCCGAGCGGGCGCCGCATCGCTCCTACCTTTATGCTATGGGGCTGTCGGCGGCCGAGATCGCGCAGCCTCTGGTCGGTGTCGCCAGCTGCTGGAACGAGGCCGCGCCCTGCAACATCTCGCTGATGCGCCAGGCGCAAGTGGTCAAGAAGGGCGTGGCGGCCGCCAACGGCACGCCACGCGAATTCTGCACCATCACCGTCACCGACGGCATCGCCATGGGTCATCAGGGCATGAAGTCGTCGCTGGTGTCGCGCGAGGTCATCGCCGACTCGGTCGAGCTCACCATGCGCGGCCATTGCTACGATGCGCTGGTTGGATTGGCCGGTTGCGACAAGTCGCTGCCCGGCATGATGATGGCCATGGTGCGCCTCAACGTACCGTCGATCTTCATCTATGGCGGCTCGATACTGCCCGGCAGCTACCGTGGCCGGCAGATCACCGTGCAGGACGTGTTCGAGGCGGTCGGCCAGCATTCGGTCGGCACGATCGGCGACGCCGAGCTGCTCGAGATCGAGCAAGCCGCCTGTCCGTCGGCCGGCTCCTGCGGCGCCCAGTTCACCGCCAATACCATGGCCACCGTCGCTGAGGCGATCGGCCTGGCGCTGCCCTATTCCTGCGGCGCGCCGGCACCCTACGAGATGCGCGACCGCTTCAATTTCGCTTCCGGCGAAAAGATCATGGAGCTGATCGCAAGGAACATCCGCCCGCGCGACATCGTTACCATAGAAGCGTTGGAAAATGCCGCGACCGTGGTCTCGGCCACCGGCGGCTCGACCAACGCGGCGCTGCATCTGCCGGCGATCGCGCACGAGGCCGGGATAAAGTTCGATCTTTTCGACGTGGCCAAGATATTCGAGAAAACACCCTATATCGCCGACCTCAAGCCGGGCGGCAAATACGTCGCCAAGGACATGTTCGAGGCCGGCGGCATTCCGCTCTTGATGAAGACGCTGCTCGACCATGGCTATCTTCATGGCGATTGCCTGACGGTGACCGGCCGCACTTTGGCCGAAAATATGGAACATGTTTCCTGGAATGACAGCCAGGATGTGGTCCGTCCCGCCAACAGGCCGATTACCCAGACCGGCGGGGTCGTGGGCTTGAAGGGTAACCTTGCCCCCGAAGGCGCGATCGTGAAGGTCGCTGGTATGGCGGAGCTGAAATTCTCGGGTCCGGCGCGCTGCTTCGATTCGGAAGAGGAATGTTTCGAAGCGGTTACGCACCGTAACTATAGCGAAGGCGAGGTTCTCGTCATCCGTTACGAGGGTCCGCGCGGCGGCCCGGGCATGCGCGAAATGCTGTCGACGACGGCGGCTCTCTACGGCCAGGGCATGGGCGGCAAGGTGGCGCTCATCACCGACGGGCGTTTTTCGGGCGCAACGCGCGGTTTCTGCATCGGCCATGTCGGGCCGGAAGCGGCAGTGGGCGGCCCGATCGGGCTGCTGAAAGACGGCGACTTGATCTCGATCGACGCGGTGAACGGCACGATCGAGGTTGCATTGTCCAAAGCCGAACTGGCGGCGAGGGCAAAAGCATGGAAGGCGCGCACGACCGACTATCAGTCGGGCGCGATCTGGAAATACGCACAGACGGTCGGATCTGCCCGCGACGGCGCGGTCACCCATCCCGGCGGTGCCAAAGAAACACACTGCTATGCGGACATCTGAGTTGTTGAGGTCGTCTGTCCTTTCGGCACTGGTTGCGCTCGCCACGTTTGGCGCGACCTTGGGCGCCGTCGGCCAGGCCATGGCCTTCGACGACAAGGTGTTCGACGACAAGACCGGCGTGAAGCCGCAGTCGAGCCCTTGGGCGGTGTTCCAGTTCGGCTTTTCCGCCTACAAGAACGGCCATAAGGAGCAGGCCGCGGAAGCGTATAAATATGCCGCGGAGAACGGCCAGATCGGCGCCACCTGGAAGCTTGCGCGCATGTATGCCGAAGGCGATGGCGTGGCGCGAGACGACTACGCGGCATTCAAGTTCTTCAGCGAGATCGTCGACCAGGATGTCGAGCCCGGTTCGCCCGAGGAAAGCTATGTTTCGGACGCGCTGGTGGCGCTTGGCGACTATCTGAGGAAGGGCATTCCCGGCAGCCCCGTCGAGGAGAACGAGGTGGCGGCCCAGGAATATTACATGCGTGCCGCTGCCAACTACCGCAATCCGAACGCCCAGTTCGAGATGGGCCAGATGTTCCTCAAGGGTGAGGGCGGCGTCAAGGCCAGCGTCAAGCAGGCCGGACGCTGGTTCCAGCTGGCGGCCGAAAAGGGCCATGCGGGCGCGCAGGCGACGCTCGGCAACCTGCTCTTCCAAAGCGGCAAGGTCGTGCGGGGGCTGGCGATGATGACCGCGGCGCTCGAACGGGCCTCACCGGCCGACCAGCCATGGATCCGCGGCATGCAGGAAGAAGCGTTTGCGGCCGCCGGCGAAGCCGACCGCCGCACCGCGATCTCGCTGGCCGACGACATCCTCACCAAGGGTGGCGGCGACCAATAGGTCGGCAGAATTTCCGTTTTTAGATCAATTGTCGGTCGGTTCCGCCGGCATGCCGCTGGGCGCCGGTGTTGAAATCGGCGTGCCCTGCAGATGTGGGGCCAGCGTGTTCTCCGGGCAGCCATCCCGCTGCTTTGTCCAGGACGTGTTGTTGAGCACCATCTCGCAACGGGCGAGGTAGCTTTGGCCGGCAAGCGTCAGGCAGGCGACCCGGCCGATCTGGAATGATTTGCCGTTAGCCAGGCACTCTGCATCGGCAAAAGCCGGCGTCGCCACCGCCATCGCAAGCGCGCAGCCGATCGGGCAGAGTGCAAATCGAGTAGTCATGGGAACCCCAGCCACCATGATGATTTCTCATCAAGCGCGCGATTTGTGGCGATAAGAGGTCAACTTATCAATGTGCCGCCGGACAGCAGCTGCGGTCAGGCCGGCTGCAGCGCCAGATCGATCGCCACCGGCACGTGGTCGGAGGGTTTTTCCCAGGCGCGCACCTGTTTTTCGATCGAAGCCGAGGAAAACCAGTTGGCGGCTTCGGGCGACAGAAGCAGGTGGTCGATGCGGATGCCGTTGTTCTTCTGCCAGGCGCCGGCCTGATAGTCCCAGAACGTAAAAATATCCGGGGCGTCGGTGACGGCACGCACGGCTTCGGTGAAGCCGAGATTCTTCAGCCGCCGGAACGCCTGCCGCGTCGCGGGCTGGAACAGCGCATCGCTTAGCCAGTTTTCCGGATATTTCGCGTCGATCGGCTCGGGAATGACATTGTAGTCGCCGGCCAGGACCAGCGGCTCTTCCAGTGCAAGCCGCTCCTCGGCCCAGCGCTCAAGTCGCGCCATCCAGGAAAGCTTGTAGGAGAACTTCTTCTCGTCGTCGATCGGGTTGCCGTTCGGCAGATAGATCGAGGCAACGCGCAAGGCGCCCTTGTCGGTCGAGAACACGCCCTCGATGAAACGCGCCTGCTCGTCGGCATCGTCGCCCGGCAAGCCGCGATTGACCTCGTCGAAACGCAGCTTCGACAGGATGGTGACGCCGTTGAAGCCTTTTTGGCCGTAAGTCTCGACATTGTAGCCGAGCGCCTCGATCTCGGCGCGGGGAAACTGCTCGTCGACCGTCTTGATCTCCTGCAGGCAGGCGATGTCGGGCGCGCTTTCCGTCAGCCAATGGGTCAAATTGCCGATGCGGGCGCGAACGCCGTTGATGTTCCAGGTGACGATTTTCATGGCGGCCTCGATAGGCTGGTGATCCGGAGACTAGCTATCCGGTGGATGACGTTCGACAAGGCCGATCGTATTGCCTGCCGGGTCCTTTAGGAAGGCCATCCATTCGCTTTCCCCCGCCTGGCCGAACAGGCCTTCGGTGTCGCGATGGACGAGCGCCGGCGGCGCGGTGAAGGGAACACCGGCGGCCCTTGCCGAAGCGTGGAACTCGTCGAGGCCCGATATGTCGAGATAGACGGTGCCGGCAGGCAGGCCGTCGGTGAAAAGCAGGCGCACGTCACCGGCCATGATAAAGGCGATGCCCGGCGGATCGAAACGCGCATGCAGGTTCATGCCGAGCACCTCGCGCCAGAACGCCAGCGTCGCATCGAGGTCGCGCCCGGCGGAAAGCGCGACCTGACGGACCGCGCCGACACGGCGCATGCTCATTTACTCCCGAAAGGTTGGGGTTCGGCATTTTCCGCGAGTATTTGCTCTATCATCCATCGCAGGTGCGATGCCTGCTCGCGCGTTGCATTCTCGTCCATCCAATCGCAGCCGTTGTAAAGGTCTCCAAGCCAGTGTGGAAAATCGTATTTGTCCTCAATCGGCGACACCATACGGCAGACCTGATAGGGTTCCAGGTCGCCGTCAAGGTAAGTCCGAATGCGTCGAAGGAACAGCTTACGTGCTATTTCCTTGGCTTCATCGGACTTGTCGTTGAAATCGGGAAAACACCGGGCGATCAGCGACCTCAAATGGCCATGAGCTTTCGCAAGATTAACGGCATTCCGCGGATTGCACCGCACGAGCCGCACATAGTCAGCGTCGTCTGCGTAGACCCGAGCTGCCTTGTGACGGTTGGCCCAACCAACGATATCGACATCGGAAATTGCTTCTATCTCGCGGGCGACAAGGACCGTCATCGGATCCTCAAGGCCCTCGAGGAGCGGCTTCATATTTTCAAATACTGAAGCTGGTGCCGCAGCCGCAGGAGGCGACCGCATTGGGGTTTCTGATCTGGAACGACTGGCCCATCAGATCGTCGACGAAATCGATCACCGAGCCGCCCATATAGACCAGCGACAGGTCGTCGATCAGCACGGTGGCGCCGTCCTTCTCGATGGCGACGTCGTCGTCATTGCGCCTGTCGACCAGGTCGAACTTGTAGGAGAAGCCGGAACAGCCGCCGCCCTCGACCGAAACGCGCAGGGCCGTCTTACCGGCTTCGCTCGCCACAATCTTGGCGATCCGCCTGGCGGCGGCGTCGGTCATCTCGACTTTCATGGCGGTCTTGGCATCAGCGCCCATGGGCGTCACCTTGCATTCGGTTTCGTATGATAGGTATGAAGCGCGACGGGGCAAGTCAACTGCGGCATACGCTATGACCAACGAGTTGGGCGACATCGGATTCGGCTATCGGCCGCGCGCGGCCTATGCCAGCGACCCGGCGAAGTCGCGCGGGCGGCTGTTCGACGAGGTGGAAAGCCCGACGCGCACGCCGTTCCAGCGCGACCGCGACCGCATCATCCATTCGACGGCGTTCCGCCGGCTGAAGCACAAGACGCAAGTGTTCGTCGCACACGAAGGCGACCATTACCGCACGAGGCTGACGCATTCGATCGAGGTCGCGCAAATCGCACGCGCTCTGGCGCGGGCGCTGCGCGGCGACGAGGACCTGGCCGAGGCGGTGGCCCTGGTGCACGACTTCGGCCACACGCCCTTCGGTCATACCGGCGAGGACGCGCTGAACGAGAAGATGGCCGCCTGGGGCGGCTTCGACCACAATGCGCAGTCGCTGCGTGTGGTGACGCGGCTGGAGCGGCGCTATGCCGAGTTCGATGGGCTGAACCTCACCTGGGAAACGCTGGAGGGGCTGGTCAAGCACAATGGCCCGCTGACCGATGCCAAGGGCAAAGGGCTGAAGGGGCCGGTGCCGCAGGCTATCCGCGACTATTCCGAACTGCACGACCTCGAGCTCGACCGCTTCGCTGGTATCGAGGCGCAGTGTGCGGCGATTGCCGATGACATCGCCTACAACACCCACGACATCGATGACGGCTTGAGGGCAGGGCTGTTGACGCTGGATATGCTGGAGGGCGTCTCGCTGCCGGGGTCGATCCTCAAGGGCGTGCGTCAGCGCTATCCGGCGCTCGATGACGTACGCACCGGCCACGAGCTGATGCGCCGGCAGATCACTATCATGGTCGAGGACGTGATCGTCTCGACGACAGCCAATCTGGCGCGCATCAAGCCCGGCAGCGCCGAAGCGGTAAGGGCGGCCGGCGAGCCGATGGTGAGCTTCTCCGCCGAGACGGCCGTATTGGAAAAGGAGCTGAAGGCCTTTCTCTACAAGCACCTCTACCGGCATGCGGAGGTCATGCGGGTGCGCGCCGATGCCGACCAGATCGTCAGGGACCTGTTCGACGTCTATTTCGCCGATCCGCGCGCTATGCCGGATGGCTGGCGCGAAGGGCTCGACCGGGCAGAGGACCGCGTCAAGGCGCGCAGTGTTGCCGATTTCCTGGCCGGCATGACGGACACTTATGCACTCAAGGAACACAGGCGTTTGTTTGACCATACGCCGGATTTGAGCTAGGGCGGGCGCGATTTTGCCGGCCAACGAGCCGGATCCCTGCAAAACCGTCAGAGCCACAGCAATGAACATCTTCGCCGATTTCAACGCGCGAATCATAAAGGCCGTCGAAGCGCTTGATTTGAAAGACAAGGATGGCGTGTCGCCGGACCTGTCGCGCATCGCCGTCGAGCCGCCGCGCGATGCCAGCCATGGCGATCTCGCGACCAACGCAGCCATGGTGTTGGCCAAGCCGACCGGCCAGAACCCGCGTGCGCTGGCCGAAAGGCTGGCCGAGGCGCTGCGCGCCGACGAGGATATCGCGGCCGCCGAGATCGCAGGCCCGGGCTTCGTCAATCTCAGGCTCAAGGACGGCTTCTGGCAGGCGCATCTGACGGCGATGCTCGGCGAAGGCCGCAACTATGGCCGCTCGACTATCGGCGGCGGCAAGAAAACCAATGTCGAATATGTCTCGGCCAACCCGACCGGCCCGATGCATGTCGGCCATTGCCGGGGTGCTGTAGTCGGCGACGCGCTGGCCAATCTGATGGCCTTCGCCGGTTATGACGTGACCAAGGAATACGTCATCAACGATGCCGGTTCGCAGATCGACGTGCTCGGACGCTCAGTCATGCTGCGCTACCGCGAAGCGCTCGGCGATGAGATCCGCGACATTCCGGCCGGGCTTTATCCAGGCGACTATCTGATCCCCGTTGGTCAGGCGCTGGCCAGCGAATTCGGCCGCTCCCTGCTGCAGATGCCGGACGAAGAGGCGCTTGCCATCGTCAAGGACAGGACGATCGATGCGATGATGGCGATGATCCGCGAGGATCTGGCGCTGCTCAACGTGCATCACGACGTCTTCTTTTCCGAGCGGACGCTGCATGCGAACAACGCCCGCAAGATACGCTCGGCGATCAGCGACCTGACGCTGAAGGGCCACATCTACAAGGGCAAGCTGCCGCCGCCCAAGGGCGAGAAGCCGGACGACTGGGAGGACCGCGAGCAGACGCTGTTCCGCTCGACCGCGGTCGGCGACGACATGGACCGGGCGCTGGTCAAGTCGGACGGCACCTTCACCTATTTCGCCGCCGATGTCGCTTACCTCAAGGACAAGGTCGATCGCGGCTTCGTCGACCTGATCTATGTGCTTGGCGCCGATCATGGCGGCTATGTGAAACGGCTGGAAGCGCTTGCCCGGGCGATTGCCGGCGACGAGGTCAAGCTTACCGTGCTGCTTTGCCAGTTGGTGAGGCTGTTTCGCGCCGGCGAGCCGGTACGTATGTCGAAGCGGTCGGGCGAGTTCGTGACCTTGCGCGAAGTGGTCGAGGAGGTCGGCCGCGACCCGATCCGTTTCATGATGCTCTACCGCAAGAACGACGCGCCGCTCGACTTCGACTTCGCCAAGGTGACCGAGCAGTCGAAGGACAATCCGGTGTTCTACGTGCAGTATGCCTCGGCGCGCTGCCATTCGGTATTCCGGCAGGCGAGCGAGCAATTGGGCGAGGCCATGTTCGACCGCAACCAGCTGGCCGCCGAAGTGGCTTTGCTGACCGATGAGGGGGAGATCGGCCTGATCAGGAAGCTCGCCGAATATCCTCGGCTGATCGAAGCCGCGGCCCTCGCGCTCGAGCCCCACCGGCTGGCATTTTACCTCTACGAACTCGCTTCCAGCTTCCACGGACACTGGAACCGGGGCACCGATAATCCCGACTTACGTTTTGTTAAGGTTAACGACCGACAATTGACGCATGCCAGACTAGGGCTGGTGCAGGCTGTTTCGGACATTTTGACGTCCGGCCTGACGCTGATCGGAGCCAATGCGCCCACCGAAATGCGTTAGGTTTGAGTAAAAAACCTGTCACCTTTTGCCCACATTGCGCTGGTAAGGGCCAACCCTACGCGACGTCCATGGCGTCCGAATGAGTGCGAGTTCGGGAACAATAATGGCAGACAGAACCCATCTGAGAGCAGCCGACCACAACGACATCGCCAACGATGATCCGTTCGCGGAACTGACCAGGATCATGGGGTTCGACCCACGCCAGCCGGTCAAACCGCAAACGCCGGCCCAGCCGAAAACCGCTGCCGCCGAACCGTCGGTGGACGAGGGCGATTTCGAGATCGATCTCGAGAAGGAGTTGATGGGCGAATTCGGCGCCGACGCCAATGACAATGCTTCCCCTGCCAAGCTTCGCGAGCCGACACCCGAACCGGCCGCCGCCGACGAAATGGAGGACGCGCTTGCTGCCTCGTTCGAACAGGATTTCGCGTTCGACGACAGTGCGGCGGATGATGCTGCTCCTGTTGCGGCTACTCCTGTTGCCGCCGACGAAATTGCCTCCGCCCCCGAAAGGGCGTTCGCTCCCGCTGTCGAGCCGGAGTTCGACGACGAGTTCGATAACGCCGTCGCCGGCTCGCTCGAAGACGTGTCGCCGTTCGAGGACGACCTTTCGAGTGACGACGAACTTGCCGCCTCTATCGACCAGGATTTTCGGCACGACGACGATGTGACGGCCAAGATCGCGGTGACCGGCGAGGATGAACCCAGGGCCGCAGCCGAGGCGATCGAGCCGGTCGACGAGCCCGCCTTCGACGATGAGTTCGACAACGCCGTGGCAAGTTCGCTCGAAGACGAGCTGATGCTCGAAGAGCATGAGCCGATGGAGCAGACCGTCGCCGTTGAAACCGCCGCGCAAGCGGCCGCGCCTGCGTTCGATGACGAGTTCGACGATGCCGTGGCAAGTTCGCTCGAAGACGAGCTGATGTTCGACGAGCATGAGCCGGCGGAAAACGTCGCCGCCCCGGCATCGCCGGTTGAGGCGGTTTCGGCCGATGAGGACCTTGCCGGCCATTTCGATGATGCCATGGCCGATGTCGACATGGACTTCGACGTTCGCCCGAACGAGCCTGCCGAAATCGAAGAACCAGAGTTTATCGAAGACCCAGAGGCCGCCCGGCTTTCCGGCACGGCCGCTGAAGCGGCGTTCGACGACGATGTCGATCTGAGCTTCGACGATGCGCCTGCGGAGGAAGCCGAAGAGCCCGTGGCGCAGGTTGCGGCCGAACCAGTGGCGCCGGCCGCTGTCGTCCCGACGGCCCCAGTGGCTGAGGAACGCAGCCTGGAAGACGAACTGAACGCGCTGCTCGGTGCGATGAGCACACGGCCGGCACAAGCGGTCAACGAACCTCAGACAAGCCCGCAGACTGCCCAGCAGACTGCCCAGAAGCCCGTGATGGCTGTTCAGCAGCCTATCGCGCCGGTAATTCAGAAGCCAGCAGTGGCCGCTGAACAGCCAATGGCGGCGGTCAAAGACGTCGCCAACGAACCGGTGCATGCTGTCGACGAGCTGGATTGGGAACTCGACGAGCACGAGCCCGCTGAGCCGCCGCAGTCCAGTGCCGCCGATGACGCCGAACTTGGCAGTGTCCTCCTCGATGAGCTTGAAGGCGAGGATTTCGGTGTTGAAGCCGCTGCCGGACCCGCGGATGATCTCGACAGCGATGCGCTCGATGCCGACTTCGCCAGGAATATCGGCCTGGATCATGACTCGGCCGACAAGAGTGCGGCAGCTGCTGCCGAAGAAGACCCGCTCGATGCGCTGAACTGGCTGACGACACGCGCCACGCCGCCCGAGCCGGCCCGCTCGTGGAGCCGCGTGACGCCGGTCGCACAGCCTCAGCCTGCCTTTGCAAGCCAGCCGGTGGCTTCGGCGCGTCCGGCACCAGCGCCGCAGCCGGCTGCAACGCCGTCCTATCGGGCCGCACAGGTCGAAGAGAGGCCATCCTATGAAGATCGGCCCGCCTACACGGAAGCTGCACCAAGCTCGCATCAACAGCCTTCCGCTTATGACGAGATGCCCGATGTCGAGACGGTCGACGTGCCCGAGCGCGTCGTGGCGCTGGCGGACGATCTCGACATTCCGGAGCTCAACTTCGACGATGACGAGCCGGTGGCGCCCGCCTACGACGATCTCGATGCCGATTTTGCCAGCCTTCTCACCGAAATGAATGCCACGGATATAGCGCCTGCCCCGGTGCGCAGTGCTGGCTATGACGATGAATACGATGCCGGCTTCGCGTCTGGCTATAAGCAAGATCGTAGCGAGACGCGCGCCTATGGCGCCAAGCCTGTGGAAGCCCCTGTCAGCGCGGCAGCCGCTTCCTATGCGGATGCAGCGGACGGTTTCGATCTGGGCCCATTGCCTGGCGGCCAACCGGTTTCGCAAGCCGACGATTTCACCTTCGATGAGCTCGACTACGATCCCGAACTGGACGAGGAGATGTCGGTTCCGGGCCTTGCCGAACGCGGGGCCGAAAGGCAGCCGCGCAGGCGCGGGCTGCTGATAGGAGCGGTGGTCGGCGCCGTGGCGATCGCCGGAGGCCTTGGCGCCTTTGCGTTGACCCTCGGCGGCAAGAGCGGCAGCGATGCGCCGGTTATCGTCAAGGCCGACAACAGGCCGATCAAGATCAAGCCGGAAAATCCAGGCGGCACCGTCGTGCCGAACCAGGACAACAAGGTTTATGACGCTGTGGTCAAGGGCGCCAAGCCCGCCGAGCCGGTTCAGCAGAAGCTGGTCACCAACACCGAAGAGCCTGTGGACCTGAAGGCCGACGAACCGGAGAGCCGCGTCGTCGATCTTTCGCCCAATGACCCCGATGCCGCGGACGATATCGACGCGCCCGGCACCGTGGCGTCCGACACCGACGGGTCTGGCACCAATGCGCCTGGCACTAACGCGTCTGACTCCAGCGCGCTTGGCGCCAATGTGGCTGGCGCTACCGAAACCGCCGCCGCACCGGCGCCCAAGTCCGAGGATCGCATCGCGCAGGTTCTGCAGGAGGCCGAGAAGGGTGCAACCCCCGAGATCGTCGCCGTTGCGCCGCGCAAGGTGCGGACCATGGTCGTGAAACCTGACGGTTCGCTGGTGGCGCGCGAGGATCCGGCGCCTGCCGCCCCGCAGATGGCTGCTGCCGAGCCGGCCGATCCGGCGCCGCAGCACGTGGCTCCGTCGGCCCAGGCCGACGCCGCCGCGCAGACCGGCACCGTGCCCCTGATCGACCAAATGACAAGTGATCCGAAGATTGGCGACCAGCCGAGTGGCGATCAGGCGAGCGGCGATCAGGCCGAAACCTCCAAGCTGCAGCCGGCGCCCAAGCCCGACACAAAGGCTGAAGCCAAGGCCCAGGCGTCAGCCAGCAAGCAGTCCGCCAGCACCCCGGCCACGGTTCCGGTGGCGCCGCAGCGCCCGTCCGACCAGCCGGTCGACGTGGTCGGCGAGGTCAAGCCCGATCAGGTCGCTTCCATCGATCCGGCCGCGGCCGGGGCTGGTTCGTGGTCGATACAGATCGCTTCGCAGCCGACAGTCGAAAGCGCCCAGGCGACTTACCAGGATCTGCAGCGCCGTTACGGCAGCGTGCTTTCCGGCCGCACCGCCAACATCGTCAGGGCCGAGATCGCCGGCAAGGGCACCTTCTACCGCGTCCGCGTTCCGGCGCAGTCTCGCAACGAGGCGATCAAACTGTGCACCAGCTACAAGGCTGCCGGCGGCAATTGCTTCGTGTCCCACTAGGCACCAAAACCTCTCGAAAAGCCGGCGTCCGCGCCGGCTTTTTTGCGTGAACGGAAACCTCTGAAGGCAATTGCGGGCGATTCCCTTTGTCGGCGCGAAGCTCTAAACTGTTCCGCATGACCGAATCAAAATCCATGATCCTCGGCTGCGCCGGGAAATCACTGACCCGCGACGAGATCCGTTTCTATCGCAACGAATGCCCGTGGGGTTTCATCCTGTTTGCGCGCAATATCGGCGAGACCGAGCAGATCCGCGATCTGGTCGCCGCGATGCGCGACTGCGTCGGGCGTGCGGATGCGCCGGTGTTCATCGACCAGGAGGGCGGCCGGGTGCAGCGCCTACGGCCGCCGCTGGCGCCGAACTATCCGGCTGCCGGTGCACTCGGCGCCTTGTGGCGCGACGACCATGACGCCGGCACCCGTGCCGCATGGCTGATGGCGCGGCTGCATGCCTTCGACCTGCTGCGCTACGGCATCACGGCGGATTGCCTGCCGGTGCTCGACGTGCCCATCGAGGGCGCCAGCGACGTCATCGGCGCGCGCGCCTATGGCAAGGAGCCGCGCGCCGTCATCGAATTGGGTCGCGCCGCGGCGGAAGGCCTGATGGCGGGCGGCGTGCTGCCGGTGATGAAGCATATTCCCGGTCATGGAAGGGCCTTCGCCGATACGCATTTCGAACTGCCGACCGTCGACGCCTCGATCGGCGACTTGCAGCGGCATGATTTTGCCCCGTTCAGGGAGCTCAACCATTTGCCGATGGCGATGACGGCGCATGTCGTCTATAGCGCGATCGACCCGAAGAACCCGGCCACCACATCCGGCAAGGTCATCGAAAAGATCATCCGCGACGAAATCGGCTTCGACGGGCTGTTGATGAGCGACGACACCTCGATGAAGGCACTTTCTGGGGATTTCCCGTCAAAGGCGGCCGCTATCCTTGCGGCGGGCTGCGATCTGGTCCTTCACTGCAACGGCGTGTTCGAGGAGATGGCCGGCATTGCATCGCGCACGACCGGGCTGGAAGGCAAGTCGTTTGAGCGCGCGGAGCGGGCGCTGACCTATATCAGGAACCGTGACGTGGCGGACGAGACCGAGATTCGGGCCGAATTTGCCAGTTATTTCGACGCGGTGGCCTAGCATCAAAGGAAGCGAAGTGGCGGAAACATTGGACCTGAAGGCCGGCAAGGCCGCACCGATGGACCGCTTGTGGGCCGAGAACGACGATTCTCGGCTGACCGGCGATCCGGCGTTGGTCGTCGATGTGGCCGGCTTCGAAGGTCCGCTCGATCTTCTGCTGCATCTTGCCCGCAATCAGAAGGTCGACCTGTCGCGCATCTCGATCCTGGCGCTGGCCGAACAGTATCTGGCCTTCGTCGAGAAGGTGAGGGCGCTGAGACTGGAGCTTGCCGCCGACTATCTAGTGATGGCGGCGTGGCTGGCGTTTCTCAAGTCGAAGCTCCTGATCCCCAAGCAGCCCGGCGACGAAGGCGAAAGCGGCGAGGAACTGGCGGCAGTGCTGCAGTTCCGGCTGAAGCGGCTGGAGGCGATGCGCGACGCGGCGGCACGGCTGGTCAACCGCAACCGGCTCGGACGCGACGTGTTTGCACGCGGCATGCCGGAGATGGTGATCGTCGAGAAGCGCAATGCCTATTCGGCCTCGCTCTACGACCTGTTGACCGCCTATGCCCAGCAGCGCCAGAAGCAGGCAATAACCAATGTGACGATTGCCAGGCGCGGCGTGTGGTCGCTCAAGGATGCGCGCGACGTGCTGACCAGGCTGATCGGGTCGCTGCGCGACTGGACGGCGCTCGACAGTTTCCTGGTCGAATATCTGGCCGGCCCGGAAGAGCGGCGCACCGCGGTTGCCAGCTCGTTTGCGGCGACGCTGGAACTGGTGCGCGAAGGCAAGATGGAAATGCGGCAGGACCAGGTGTTCGCGCCGCTTTATCTGCGCGGCCGCGCCCAGGCCATCAAGATAGTCGAGGTAACACCATGAGCGAACGCGCCAACGCTTCGGTCATTCCGTTCAAGGTCGACGACGATGCCGAGCAAGGCGCGGTCGCCGAAAACCCGGCACAAAATCAGGGGCAGAATTTGTCGCGGAATCCTGGCGAGCGGCTGCATATGGCGGAGGCCGTACGGATGGCCGAGGCGATCGTATTCGCCAGCGCCGAGCCGGTCAGCGAAAAACAGCTCACTTCGCGACTGCCCGACGGCATCAACATTGCCGCGGCAATGGCCGAACTGCAGCAGATCTATGCGCGGCGCGGCGTCAATCTGGTGCGCGTCGGCGATGCCTGGGCCTTTCGCACCGCCGGCGACCTCGCCTTCCTGATGAGCCGTGACACGGTGCAGCAGCGCAAGCTGTCCCGCGCTGCCCTCGAAGTGCTGGCGATCATCGCCTACCACCAGCCGGTAACGCGCGCCGAGATCGAGGACATCCGCGGCGTCGAGACGTCGAAGGGGACGCTCGACACGCTGATGGAGACCGAATGGGTGAGGATGCGTGGCCGGCGTCGCACGCCCGGCCGTCCCGTCACTTATGGCACGACCGACATTTTCCTCGACCATTTCGCACTGGAGGAGATACGCGATCTCCCCGGCATGGAGGAATTGAAGGGTGCGGGACTGCTGTCCGGCCGCATGCCGTCGAATTTCTCGGTGCCGCTGCCGCCGGCCGACCCCGATGCGCTCACCGACGACGAGGATCCGCTGACCGACATCGACCTCGAAGAACTCGGCCTTTTGACGCCGCGCGTCACGGAAGATTGAGCCGAGCGCCATCTTAAAGCCACATGCAGGATGGAACTGCGCCGATTGGTAGCGGGCCGCCGTGCCGAAAGTGCGTGACTTCGGCCACTCATTCATGAACTCTGTCGCAGTTCTGTTTGAATCCGAACCCGAAAGCGCATAGATCAGCGTCTGGGAAACCGTTCGAGAGAGATTTGCTATGGGTTCATTTTCGATTTGGCACTGGATGATCGTTCTGGTGATCGTGCTGCTGGTGTTCGGCCGCGGCAAGATCCCCGAGTTGATGGGCGACATGGCCAAGGGCATCAAGAGCTTCAAGAAGGGCATGGCGGACGACGAGACTGCCGAGGACAAGCGTACCGTTGAACACCGTGCCGACGAAACCGTTTCGGTACCGAAGGAAAAGGCCAGCAAAAGCTGAGCCCAAACTTTAGTCGGAACGTATAGCCATGTTCGAAGTCGGCTGGACCGAGATGCTGGTGATCGCGATCGTCATGATCGTGGTCGTCGGGCCCAAGGATTTGCCCAACATGCTGCGCACCTTCGGCCGCACGACGGCGAAGCTGCGGAGCATGGCGTCCGATTTCCAGCGGCAGTTCAACGATGCGTTGAAGGAAGCCGAGCTCGACGACGTCAAGAAGTCGGTCGATTCGCTGAGAAGCCTCAATCCGGCGGCTGAGATCAGGAAGCAGCTCAATCCATTCGAGCAGGCCGCCGCCGATGTCCGTTCCGGCGTCGATGCCGTGATGAAGCCCAAGCCGGCCGTCGATGCCGCCGCTTCGACAGAGCAGACAGCCGAGCCGCTGAAGAACGGCGCAACGACGATGCCGGGCGTCAGCCCGCCGGAGCCGACGCCGGCCACGCCGATCTTTCCGGCGATGACGGACGAGTCCGTCGTGGCGCCGGCAGTGCAGGCGCAAACGGCTGCAGCGGCCGTGCCGAAAAAAGCACCTGCGGCAAAGAAGAAGCCAGCGTCCGCGAAAGCCGCGGCCGCCGTCCCGGCCAAGCCGGCAAAGACTGCTGCGCCAAAGGCTGCCGCAAAAGCTGAGCAAAAAGCGCAGTCGTCAGCAGCGAAGAAGCCGGCGTCAGCAACGAAGAAGCCGGCCGCCAGGAAAACGGCGGGAGCCGCCAAGTGAGCGTTTCGGACAAGGAAAAGGACGAGATAGAAAAATCATCGGCTCCGCTGATGGAGCACCTGATCGAGTTGCGCCGGCGGCTGATCTGGTCGATTGGCGGTTTTTTTGTTGCCTTCCTGGTCTGCTTCTTTTTCGCCAAGCGGCTGTTCAACCTTCTGGTCATTCCGTTCAGATGGGCGACCCAATGGGCCGGGCTCGACCCGCACAAGGTCGAGCTGATCTATACGGCGCCACAGGAGTTCTTCTTTACCCAGGTCAAGCTCGCCATGTTCGGCGGCATGGTCATCGCCTTTCCGCTGATCGCCACGCAGATCTACAAATTCATCGCGCCCGGCCTCTACAAAAACGAGCGCAACGCCTTCCTGCCGTTCCTGATCGCCTCGCCGATCCTGTTCCTGATGGGCGCATCGCTGGTCTATTTCTTCTTCACGCCGATGGTGATGTGGTTCTTCCTCGCCATGCAGCAGACCGGCACCAACGACCAGGTGCAGATTTCGCTGCTGCCGAAAGTGTCCGAATATCTCAGCCTGATCATGACGCTGATCTTCTCGTTCGGCCTGGTGTTCCAGCTGCCGGTGGTGACAAGCCTGATGACGCGGGTCGGCATGCTGTCGTCCACGGCCCTGGCCGAGAAGCGCAAATGGGCGATCGTCATCGCCTTCGTCGTGGCGGCGGTGCTGACGCCGCCCGACCCGATGAGCCAGATCGGCCTCGCCATTCCGACGATCCTGCTCTACGAGGTCTCGATCTGGTCGGCCCGGCTGATCGAACGCAGCAAGGAGCGCGACCGTGTGGCCCGCGAAAAGCAGGACGCCACCGAAGAGGTGGCCGAAAAGCCGGCGGACGCGTCTTCGACGTAGGTTCGGTTGAAGCGGGCAGCATTTTTTTGCCGGCCATGGCAACTTTGTTCTTGCTTTGTGCCGGCAGCTATGCTACTAATTTAAGTATGGTGCCAATTGGCTCCAAAAACCCGCCTCTCGAGGCGGGTTTTTGTTTCCGGGGTTCTTTCGATCGAACGTTGCGCGTGCTGCCTACCTGAGGTCGGCGCGAAGGAACTCTGCCTTGACGTCTTGTATCGATGCGGTTTACGCCCTCTGGTCTTTGTTTTGGGCATTTCCTTGCCCCGAAACCGCCGTGCCGAGGACGAACAGACCATGCTTGACATCAAATGGATTCGCGACAACCCGAAGGCCCTTGTCGAAGCGCTGAAGAAGCGCTCGTGGTCGGCTGAGGATGCGCAGTCCACGGTCGATGATTTGATCGCGCGGGACGAGGCGCGGCGCGAGCATCTGACCGAGCTGCAGACCAGGCAGGAACGCCGCAACGCCGCATCGAAGGAGATCGGCAATGCCATGCGCTCGGGCGATGCAGCTCTTGCCGAAAGGCTGAAGGCCGAGGTCGGCGAGATCAAGGCCTTCATCCAGAATGGCGAGGCGCGCGAGCGCGAGCTCGACAAGGCGCTGACCGATGCATTGGCGGTGCTGCCAAACGTGCCGTTCGACGACGTGCCGGTCGGCAAGGACGAGAACGACAATGTCGTCAAGCGCGTTGTCGGCGAGGTGCCGACGCGGCCGAATTGGGTGAAGGAGCATTTCGAGATCGGCGAAGCGCTCGGCATGATGGATTTCGAGCGGGCAGCACGGCTTTCCGGCTCGCGCTTCACGGTGCTGAAGAGCGGCCTGGCGCGGATGGAACGCGCGCTCGGCCAGTTCATGCTGGATCTGCACACCACCGAGCACGGCTATATAGAGATCCAGCCGCCGTTGATGGTGCGCGACGAGGTGCTTTTCGGGACCGGGCAACTGCCGAAATTCGAAGAGGATTTATTCTTCGTTCGGCACGGGGACGGCAGGCTTGGCCTAATCCCAACCGCCGAAGTGCCGCTCACCAATCTCGTTCGCGACGAGATCATGCCGCACGAAAAACTGCCGCTGCGCTATACGGCGCTGACGCCGTGCTTCCGCTCCGAGGCGGGCTCGGCCGGGCGCGACACGCGCGGCATGCTGCGCCAGCACCAGTTCTACAAGGTCGAGCTGGTGTCGATCACCGACCAGGAGACTTCGGTTGCCGAGCATGAGCGCATGACCGAATGCGCCGAGGAGGTGCTGAAGCGGCTCGGCCTGCCGTTCCGCACCATGACGCTGTGCACCGGCGACATGGGCTTTGGCGCGCGCAAGACCTACGACATCGAGGTCTGGCTGCCCGGCCAGAATGCCTATCGCGAGATATCGTCGTGCTCGGTATGCGGCGATTTCCAGGCGCGGCGCATGGACGCCCGCTACAAGGACAAGGACGGCAAGGGCAACCGCTTCGTCCACACGCTGAACGGTTCGGGCACCGCCGTCGGCCGCGCTCTCATTGCCGTCATCGAAAATTACCAAAACGAGGACGGCAGCGTAACCATTCCTGAAGCGCTTCGGGCTTACATGGGCGGTCTCGCAAAGATCGAATCATCGAAGTGACAAGATTGTCGGCCCCGCGTTCCTTCGCGCCCCCCTCTGTCCTGCCGGACATCTCCCCCTCAAGGGGGGAGATTGCGCCGTCATCACAGCTTTCGCCAACTGTTGGCGTAGCAAGGAAGGCGGCGGCTACGGTATTGCCGATCTCCCCCCTTGAGGGGGAGATGTCAAGTGGTGGCAAAGAGGGCAGGACAGAGGGGGGTATCGTAGAGCGCTGCCGTCAATCCAATTCTGCAAAGGCGGTCTCATGCGCATCCTCCTGACCAACGACGACGGCATCCATGCCGAGGGCCTTGCATCACTCGAACGCATCGCGCGCACGCTGTCGGACGACGTCTGGGTGGTGGCACCGGAACAGGATCAGTCCGGCTATGCGCATTCGCTGTCGATCTCGGAGCCGCTGCGGCTCAGGAAAATCGGCGAAAAGCACTTTGCGGTGCGCGGAACGCCGACCGACTGTGTCATCATGGGCGTGAAGAAGATCCTGCCCGAAGCGCCTGACCTGATCCTGTCCGGCGTCAATTCCGGCGCCAACATCGCCGACGACGTCACCTATTCGGGCACGGTCGCCGGCGCCATGGAAGGCGCGCTGCTCGGCGTGCGATCGATCGCCATCAGCCAGGCCTATTCCTATGTCGGCGAGGACCGCGTCGTTCCCTACGAGACCACCGAAACGCTGGCGCCGGCCCTGCTCGAAAAGCTCGTCGCCATGCCGTTGCCGGACGGCGTGCTGCTCAACGTCAATTTTCCGAATTGCGCGCCGGAAGAGATCGCCGGCACTGTGGTCACTTCGCAGGGCAAGCTGGTCCACAGCCTGTGGGTCGACGAGCGGCGCGACGGGCGCGGCCTGCCTTACTACTGGCTGCGCTTCGGCCGCGAGCCGGTCGAGGGCAAGCAAGGCACCGACCTCCATGCCTTGCGCAATCGGCTGGTGTCGGTGACGCCGCTGCAGCTCGATCTCACCGCGCATGAAATCCGCGATCAACTGGCCAAGGCGCTCGCATGAACTTGAACCACGCTGCAACGGTCGACGAGCGCGAAGGTTTCGCTGCCTTCCTGCTTCGCCTGCGCGGCAGGGGCACGGTGCCGAAGGCGCTGATCGCCGCCTTCGAGGCGACGCCGCGGCGCGGCTTTCTGTCTCCGCATTTCCACTCGATCGCCTGGTCGGACCGTATGCTGCCGATCGAATGCGGCGAGGCCATCGAAGGCGCCGACCTGCAGGCGGCGGTGATCGCGGCACTTGCCATCGAGCCGGGCAACCGGGTGCTCGAGATCGGCACCGGGTCCGGCTACACGACGGCGGTGATGTCGCGGCTTGCCGCGCGGATCGTCACCATCGACCGTTACAAGACGCTGGCCGAACAGGCCCGGCAGCGGCTCGAGGCGCTCGCCATCGGCAATGTCATCGTGCGCCAGGCGGACGGTTCCAACGGGCTGGCCAACGAAGCGCCGTTCGACCGCATCGTCGCCTGGGCGGCCTTCGACAGCCTGCCGCGCTTTCTCCTCGACCAATTGTCGAGCGGCGGCATCGTCATCGCGCCGATCGGACCCGACGAAGGCGAGCAGGTGCTGGCCAAGCTGACCAAGGTCGGCAGCCGCTTCGAACGCGAGGATATCGGCCTGGTGCGCCTGCAGCCGATCCTGCACGGTGTCGCCGCGGTGATCTAGGGTGTGTCGATATTCAGGTTAGGCCGGCCTGCAAATGGCGGCTTCATCCGCTTCCGGCCTTCGCCGGCCGAAGCATTCATGAGAGGTCGCGGCATGGCCGGCGTAGGCCGGTGCTCACGTACCCAAAAGTACGCTCCGCTCCGGTCCTCGGAACCCACCCTTCTCGACTCGGCCTGACCTGAATCTCGACACACCCGGCGCTCGATCCTCGAATATTTTAAGAAAATTTGCGTCTGATTCTACAGGTTTAACCGACCGGTAACATTAACGCGCTTTAATCACACTCAGTTGTACCGGGTCTGTGCGGGTTAGTGCGATGCAATTCAGTGTTTTGAAGGCAAACGGACGCAATCTGGCGCGTGGCTGCGCCGTCCTCATGATCGCAGGCGCTGCGACGGGGTGTAGTTCCCAGGTGGCGCGGTTCAACAGCGTCGATGACGTGTTCACCGCCTCGACCAACAACCAGCGCGCCATCATCGACAAGCAGGATGCTGCCCAGCCTTATCCGGGCGATGTTGCGGCCGCGCCGATCGACGGCAGCCACACCCAGTCGGTCAGCCGCTCAAGCCTCGAACCGGTTACGGCGCAGCAGTTGCCACCGCCGGCTCCCGCCCTGGCCCCCGCCGCCCGGCCGGTGCGTGCCGCTGCCGCGCCGGCGATGGCGCCTGCCGCTCCTCGTGTCGACAGGACGGCAACCGGCACCGTCGCTCCGGCGGCAAGGCCGTTCAAGAACGCCGAGCCCGACGCGCCGCGCATGGCGACGGCCGCCGGCGCACCGCATGCAACCGAGATCGTCGTCAAGGACGGCGAGACCATTTCCGGCCTGTCTCGGCGCTACGGCGTGCCGGCCGATGCCATCATGAAAGTCAACGGGCTGAGCGCGACCAAGGGGCTGAAGACCGGCCAGAAGCTCGTCATCCCGGCCTATGCGTATTCGAGCAACGGCACCACGCCGAAAGTCGCCGACGCCAAGCCCGCGAACGGCACCAGGCACGACCAGCCGGCCGACGCGCCGGAGAAGGTGGCCGTGCTGCCGCAGCAACCGAAGCTCAGGGAAGGCAAGTCTGCCGCGCAGGTGGACGCCTCGGCTGCCGCGAGCCAGCCGAAGGATGGAAAGACCGCGCCCAAAGTGGCTTCGGCGACGGCCAAGCCGGCCGGTGCCGGCGGCACTTACACGGTACAGCAAGGCGATACGCTGTCTGCCATCGCCAGAAAGACCGGCGTCGGCGTCGTCGCGTTGAAGCAGGCGAACGGCATGCAGGATGGACTGCTCAAGATCGGCCAGACCCTGAAAGTGCCGGCAGGCGGAACCGCTGTCGTCGCCGGCGTGAAGCCGGCAAAGGTCGATCCGGTGACGACGGCCACCACCCAGCCGCCGGCCAAGACAACGCCGACGCAGACGCTCGCCTCCTACACGCCGCCAAAGAAGGACGCGAAAGTCATCCAGCAGGCCGAGGACGACGATGCGGTAGCTCCGGACGCAACCGGCATCGGCAAGATGCGCTGGCCGGTGCGCGGCCGCGTGATCTCAAGCTTCGGCGGCGGCAAGGACGGCGTCGACATTGCCGTGCCCGAGGGGACGCCGGTCAAGGCAGCTGAAAACGGCGTCGTCATCTATGCCGGTGACGGCCTCAAGGAATTCGGCAACACGGTGCTGGTGCGGCACGAAAACGGTCTGGTCACCGTCTACGGCCACGCCAGCTCGATCGAGGTGCAGCGCGGCCAGAAGGTCAAGCGCGGCCAGGAAATCGCCCTGTCCGGCATGAGCGGCACCACCGACTCGCCGAAACTGCATTTCGAAGTGCGCAAGAACTCGGCGCCGGTCGATCCTTCGACCTATCTCGAATAGAAGACGGAAGCGATTTGCGGGCCACTTGACCTTCAGCCCGCCGAGGAAGTCCGCTCCGCAAGGTGCGGGCTTCCTCTGCTGTTAGTCCTTGAGCGGCTAATCCTTCAGCGATTTGCCGAGCCGGCCTGCCAGATTCTGGGTGAACTGCCAGGCGACGCGGCCCGAACGGCTGCCGCGCGTCGTCGCCCATTCCAGCGCCTCGGCGCGCAGCGTCTCGGGATCGATGGCGAGATCGTGATGGCGGACATAGCCGTCGATCATGTCGAGATATTCGTCCTGCGAACATTTGTGGAAGCCAAGCCACAGGCCGAAACGGTCCGACAGCGAAACCTTTTCCTCGACCGCTTCGGACGGATTGATCGCCGTCGAGCGCTCATTGTCGATCATGTCGCGCGGCAACAGATGCCGCCGGTTCGAGGTGGCGTAGAAGATGACGTTGGCCGGGCGGCCCTCGACGCCGCCTTCAAGAGCTGCCTTCAGCGATTTATAGGACGTGTCGTCGTGGTCGAATGACAGGTCGTCGCAAAACAGGATGAAGCGGAAGGGTGCCGCCTTCAGCAGTCCCATCAGCTTCGGCAGCGTGTCGATGTCTTCGCGATGGATCTCGATAAGCTTGAGCGGCAGGTCGAGCTTGGCCGAAGCGTTGACCGCGGCGTGCACCGCCTTGACCAGCGACGATTTGCCCATGCCGCGCGCGCCCCACAACAGCACGTTGTTGGCAGCATAGCCTGAGGCGAAGCGCTCGGTGTTGTCGACCAATATGTCGCGGACGCGGTCGACGCCGCGGATCAGGCCGATGTCGACGCGGTTGACCTTGCGCACCGGCTCCAGATAGCCGGGATCGGCCTGCCAGACGAAGCAATCGGCCTCGCCGAGGTCGGTTTGCGGCACCGGCGGCGGGGCGAGGCGGGCGACCGCCTCGATCAGGCGGTCGAGCTTCTGGCTCAGGATATCGATGGTACTGTCGGTCATCTCTTGTCTTTTTGCTTCGCGTTCAGGACGGTGCGGCAGCGCAACCTACCTGATTTCAGCGGTTTCGAAACTCGCCCCAAGCATTTGTTCGGCCATGATCTTTTGCGAAAACCGAGCGTCGCTTTTCGGGATCACCCTGTAACACGGCTCACCAGGCCGGAAAAGCAGCCGATTTGCCCGGCCGCGCAGTTGCATTGGCAACGTTACCGACTATATTCCGGCCAAATTTGGCGGGGCCGTCAAATTCCCAGAACGGTTTGGCGGCTGTTTTTAAAATTCAGGAGTACCTCGATGTTCGTGACACCGGCATACGCCCAAGGCATCGGCGGGGACTCGTCCGCAATGTTTATCCAGATCGTGCCGTTTGCTCTGATTTTCGTGATCATGTATTTTCTGATCATCCGGCCGCAGCGTACGCAGCTAAAGAAGCGCGGCGAGATGCTGGCGGCGGTTCGTCGCGGCGACACCGTTGTCACCGGCGGCGGCTTGGTCGGCAAGGTGACCAAGGTGATCGACGATAACGAGCTCGAGATCGACCTTGGCGGCGGCACCAAGGTGACGGCGCTGCGCTCGACGCTCGCCGACGTGCGCGTCAAGGGCGAGCCGGTGGCGAACCAGAACGCCAAGAAATAACCGAATTGTCGGCGGAACGATCCGCCAGTACGCCCGGACGGACGACGCCATATGCTTTATTTTTCGCGCTTCAAGATGATCCTGATCTGGCTGGCCGTGGCCGCCACAGTGGTCCTCGCTGCGCCCAACCTTTTTTCCGCCAGCACGCTGGCCAAGTTGCCCGACTGGGTGCCGAAGCGGCAGATGACGCTCGGCCTCGACCTGCAGGGCGGCTCGCACATCCTGCTCAGGATGGATCCGAACGATCTGATCAAGGACCAGCTGGAGACGACGCGCGACGAAATTCGAACGCTGCTGCGCAATGCCAAGGTCGGGTATACCGGCCTTTCCGGATCGGGCCGCAGCGTTCAGGTCCGCATCACCGATGCCAATCAGGTCGATGCCGCCAAGAATGCGTTGAAGACATTAACCGATCCGGTGCAAGCTGGCCTGTTCAGCGGCGGCTCCATCCGGGAGATGACACTGGATGAATCCCAGCCCGGCCTGCTCAAGTTCACCGTCACCGATGCCGGCATCAAATACCGCACCTCGGCGGCGCTGACGCAGTCGATCGAGGTCGTCGGTCGCCGCGTCAACGAGCTCGGCACCACCGAGCCGATCGTGCAAAGGCAGGGCGACGATCGCGTTCTGGTCCAAGTGCCGGGCCTGCAGGATCCGCAGCGGCTGAAGGAGATCCTCGGCCAGACCGCCAAGCTGACCTTCCAGATGGTCGACCAGTCGATGCCGGTGCAGGATGCGCTCAAGGGCCGCCCGCCGGCGGGGTCCTCGGTGCTCTATTCGCAGGACGATCCGCCCGTTCCCTATCTGATCGAGAACCGCGTCATCGTCTCGGGTGAAGACCTCGACAAAGCGAGTGCGACCTATAACTCCCAGACCAACGAGCCGGTGGTTTCGTTCACCTTCAATTCCAGGGGAGCGACGCGGTTCGGCCAGGCGACATCGCAGAATGTCGGCAAGCTGTTCGCCATCATCCTCGACAATCAGGTGATTTCGGCGCCGCAGATCCGCGAACCGATCCTTGGCGGCAGCGGCCAAATCTCGGGCAATTTTACTGCCGAGAGCGCCAACGACCTCGCCGTGCTGCTGCGTGCCGGCGCTTTGCCGGCGACCCTCACCGTGATCGAGGAGCGCACGGTTGGCCCTGGCCTCGGCCAGGACTCCATCCATGCCGGCAAGGTCGCCGGCATCATCGGGTCAATCCTGGTGGTGGCGTTCATGTTCGTCGCCTACGGTTTCCTCGGCTTCCTCGCCAACATCGCGCTGGCGGTGCATGTTGCGATGATCGTCGGGCTGCTGTCGCTGCTTGGAGCGACGCTGACCCTACCTGGTATCGCCGGTATCGTGCTGACCATCGGCATGGCGGTCGATTCGAACGTCCTCATCTATGAACGCATCCGCGAGGAGCGACGTGCCGGCCGCTCGGTCATTCAGGCGATCGATACCGGTTTCAGCAAGGCGCTGGCGACCATCGTCGATTCCAACGTGACCTCGCTGATCGCAACCGTGGTGCTGTTCTGGCTCGGAACCGGGCCGGTGAAGGGTTTTGCCGTCACCTATGCCATCGGCATCCTGACCACGGTCTTCACCGCCTTCACCTTCACCCGCCTGCTGGTGTCGATCTGGCTTCGCCGCGCCCGTCCGAAGGAGTTGCCGCGGGCGCCAGTGACGTTCATTCCGCCGGGAACGAAAATTCCGTTCATGGGCATCCGCCGCTGGACGTTCACACTGTCCAGCGTGCTTTCGGTGCTGTCGGTCATCGGCTTCATGACCATCGACATCAATTACGGCATCGATTTCAAGGGTGGCTCACTGATCGAGGTGCAGTCCAAGGCCGGCAATGCCGATCTGGCCGACATCCGCGGCAGGCTGACGGAACTCAATATCGGCGAGGTGCAGGTTCAGCAGTTCGGCGAGCCGAACGACGTGCTGATCCGCGTCGGTACGCAGGAGGGCGGCGAGAACGCCGAGCAGACCGTCATCGACAAGGTGCGCGGCGAGCTGCAGGACCAGTATGATTTCCGCCGCGTCGAAGTCGTCGGGCCGACGGTCTCGGGCGAGCTTGCCAAGCAAGGCACCATCGCCATGCTTGTCGCGCTGCTCGGCATCTTGATCTATGTCTGGTTCCGCTTCGAATGGCAGTTCGCGGTCGGCGCCATCGTTGCGACCGTGCACGACGTGGTCATGACGATCGGCTTCTTCGTCATCACCGGCCTCGAATTCAACCAGTCGTCGCTGGCGGCGATCCTCACCATCATCGGTTATTCGCTCAACGATACGATCGTCGTCTATGACCGTGTTCGCGAGGATCTGCGGAAATACAAGCGAATGCCGCTGCCGCAACTGCTGAACAACGCCATCAACGAGACGCTGTCGAGGACGACGCTTACCTCGGTGACGACGATCCTGGCGCTGCTGGCGCTGGTGCTGTTCGGCGGCGAGGTGATCCGCTCGTTCACCATGGCCATGCTGTTCGGCGTCGTGTTCGGCACCTATTCGTCGATCTTCATCGCCGCGCCGCTGCTCATCCTGTTCAAGTTGCGGCCGCAGGCCGCGGCGTCGGACGAGGAAAAGCCGGTGGGCGGCGGCAAAGCCATAGCCACCTGACGGCCTGCCGCACGGCTTGCCGCGCCAGTTAGAATCGGACCACCAGTGGCCAAAGGCATCGTCATCCGCGAGGCGCATTTCCCCGGCCGCGCACCGATCGAGGCTTACGGCAATGGCGGTTTCCGCTTTGCCGACATGTCGCATCGCGGCTCGCTGTTGTGCCTGCCTTCGGGCATCTATGGCTGGGAGCCGGCCGATCCGCTGGCGCTGAGGGCAGCGGATTTCACCAAGCTGTTCAACGAGGCCGCCAAGGTCGAGATCCTGCTGGTCGGCAGCGGCAAGGATCTGAGGCCATTGCCTGCAGCGCTGCGTACGGCACTGAAAGAAGCGGGCATTTCCGCCGATCCGATGTCGACGGGGGCGGCGGTGCGGACCTATAATGTGCTGCTGGCGGAAAACCGCGCCGTGGCCGCAGCGCTCATTGCTGTCGACTGACGTGGCCGAAAACACCAAACTCGTCATGGAGACGGTGCGTGCCGCCGACCATGACCGCTATCTCAGCGTGCTCTACGCGCCCGAGAACAAGCGCGACGCGCTGTTTTCGCTCTATGCCTTCAACGCCGAAATCGCCGGCATACGCGATCGCATCCACGAGGCGCTGCCGGGCGAGGTGCGGCTGCAATGGTGGCGAGACTTCATCGCCGCCGAAGAGGATCGGACTAAGGTCGGCCATCCCGTGGCGGACGCGCTGTGGGCGACTATTTCCGCTCACCGCCTGCCCAAGGCCGCTTTCGACAATATGCTCGAAGCGCGCATCTTCGATCTCTATGACGACCCGATGCCGTCGCGCACCGACCTCGAAGGCTATTGCGGCGAGACTGCCGCCGCGCTTATCCAGCTTGCGGCGATGGTGCTCGATCCGGTCGAAGCACCGCGCTTTGCCGAACTTGCCGGCAGGGCAGGTTGTGCGCAGGCGATGACCGGTCTCCTGCTTCTGCTGCCGCTGCATCGCAAGCGGGGACAGTGCTTTGTGCCGGCCGACATTTTGGCCGCGGCGGGATCGTCGCCGGAAGAGTTCGTTGCGGGCGATGGTGGGTCTGGAGCGCAACGTGCTGTCGCCGCGATGATCGCGCTGGCACGGGAACATCTTTCCGCCTTCGAGCAGGGGGCGTCCACCCTGCCGGTTTCACTGCGTCCGGCGTTTCTGCCGCTGGCGCTGACGGGCGCCTATCTCGACAAGATGGAGACTGCCCGCCGCTCGCCTCTCAAGGATATGGCTCGGCTCTCCGTCCTGCGCCGGCATTGGCTTTTGTTCCGGCGAGCGACGCGAGGCTGGCCGGCCGCATGAAGGCTGATGACCAATGAGGAAGTCCGGGGAGGCCGCTAAGCCTGGACTGCAGGCGGCGAGCAGCGCCCCGGCCGAGTAGTTTTTCATCACGATGGATTACTCGATCCGCCATCGCGCATCAGCGTCTCATAATCGCGACCGCCGTAGAAGATGTTGACGATGCGAACAAGATCGTCGCTGACAACATAGGCGATAATAGCCGAGTGCTCGAACGGCACCGTTCGCAACCCTGGTGCAATGTCATCGCGCGGCCGGCCGCCACGCGGTGCATTGCCGATGCTTCGGCAGCGATCTTCGATTCGAAGCACGAATTTCAGCGCTATGTCCGGATTTCCGCCGGCCTCGATGATGTGCTTGAAAATGTCAGCCAAATCGTTTCTGGCGGTTTCACGGTAGTCGACCTCAAGCCGCTGAATCATCAGCGCGGCCTGAATACCGAGCAAACAGTCCTCGGAGATGATCGCGCACCTCATCTCCGGTATAGCCAGGCCTCGTATCCTCGATCGACGCCTTTACACGCGCCCTGATCGAGGCCATGCGCTCGGCATGTTCTTCCTCCTCGCGCTGGAAGGCGCGAAGCGCTGCGCGGATGACTTCGCTGGCCGAACCGAAGGAGCCGTCTTCAACCTTTTCGCGGATCATACGCGCCATGGCGGGCGTTACGGTGATTGACAGTTTCTCAGCGGATTCCATGGAATTTGGCCTCGCGATACAAAGTAGGATGTTATCCTACTTCTGCGCCCCGCAATCCGCAAGCAGGGAGCTACTCCGCCGCTTCCGCCCGAAAAGGCAGCCCCAGCCATTCGCGGCAGTCGGCGAGCGCGCGCGATGTCACCGCATGCCGCTTGGCGACCGTCTTGTCCTTGCCGCGCAGCCGCTTGCCCTCGATCTTTGGCGCGTCCACGGGCGGGAACAGACCGAAATTGACGTTCATCGGCTGGAAGGAGCGCTTTCCCGGCTCGTCGTCGGAGACAATATGGCCACCAGTGATGTGGTTGAGCAGCGCGCCGAAAGCGGTGGTCAAGGGCGGCAGCGACGGCGCATGGCCAAGCCTTTCGGCGGCCGCGAAACGTCCGGCAAGCAGGCCGATGGCGGCGCTCTCGACATAGCCCTCGCAGCCGGTGATCTGGCCGGCAAAACGCAAGCCGGGCCGCGATTTCAACTGCAGCGACGCATCGAGCAGCGTCGGCGAATTGATATAGGTGTTGCGGTGCAGGCCGCCTAGGCGCGCGAACTCGGCGTTTTCCAGCCCGGGAATGGTGCGGAATACGCGCACCTGCTCGGCGTGCTTCAGCTTGGTCTGGAAGCCGACCATGTTGTAAAGCGTGCCCAGTGCGTTGTCCTGGCGAAGCTGGACGACGGCATAGGCCTTTACAGACGGATTGTGTGCATTGGTCAGCCCCATCGGCTTCATCGGCCCGTAGCGCAATGTCTCGACGCCGCGCTCGGCCATCACCTCGATCGGCAGGCAGCCGTCGAAATAGGGCGTGCCTTCCCACTGCTTGAATTCGGTTTTCTGGCCGTTGACCAGCGCCTGGATGAAGGCAAGGTACTGCTCCTTGTCCATCGGGCAGTTGATGTAGTCCTTGCCGGTGCCGCCGGGACCGACCTTGTCGTAGCGCGACTGGAACCAGCAGATATCCATGTCGATCGTGTCGAAATGGACGATCGGGGCGATGGCATCGAAAAAGGCGAGCGCGTCGGCGCCGGTTGCGTCCGCAATCGACTGGGCGAGCGACGGCGCCGTCAGCGGGCCGGTGGCAACGATCGCCTGGTCCCAGTCCGCCGGCGGCAGGCCGGGCAATTCCTCACGCTGGATGGTGATGAGCGGGTGGGCTTCGAGCTTTCTGGTCACCGCTTCGGAAAATCCGTCGCGGTCGACGGCCAGCGCACCGCCGGCCGGCACCTGATGCGCGTCGCCGGCGCTCATGATCAGCGAACCGGCCAGCCGCATTTCGGCGTGCAGCAGGCCGACGGCATTGGTTTGCGCATCGTCGGAGCGGAAGGAATTGGAACAGACGAGCTCGGCCAGCCCGTCGGTCTTGTGCGCATCGGTGCCGCGGACGGGACGCATTTCATGAAGGACAACGGGAACGCCGGCTTCGGCCGCCTGCCAGGCGGCTTCCGAGCCGGCAAGTCCGCCGCCGATAACGTGAATGGGGTTCTTGTCCATGAGCGCCGAAATAGTCGCTTGGCGCGAGGATTGCAATTGCCAGGGATCGCACCGCAAGTGGGCTGCCTAGGAAAGACCGCCCAAAACAACAACACCCGCCGAGGGAGGAGATCCGGCGGGTGTCGTTTTGTTGGTCGATCCTCGGGAGGAGGTGAAGATCGACCGTATTCGTCATTGCCGGGGAGGAGGTCGGCTTTAACGAAATTCTTTTCGCCATTTGAAGGGCGCGAAACCCTTTTAGAAACAACCTGGAAACAGCGCCCGCCGGGGGAGGAGGTCCGGCGGGCGCCGTTTTTGTGGTCAACCCTCGGGAGGAGGTGAAGGCTGACCGTATCCGTCAGGGTCGGGGAGGAGGTCGACCCTGGCGAAATTCTTGTTGTTAGATCGCCCTGCGAGCGACCATCTTGATCTCGTCGCGGACGATGCCGAGATCGTTGAGCTGGCGATTCGACAGGCGACCCAGCTCGGTAACCGTCTCGCGGTAGACGCGCCAGTTACGATAGTTGCGGATCAGGTTCATTGTCGTTCTCTTTTCAAAACTGGTTCGGACCATTTGCGGCCCGAAGGATTAGACCGCCTTGCGGGCGACGTAGTGAATGTCGCTGCGGCTGATGCCGAGGTCGGTCAGTTCACGGGTGCTCAGGCGGTTCAGCTCGGACACGGTGTCCCTATAGCGGCGCCAGTTGCGATAGTTGCGGATCAGGTTCATGGTAGTCTCGTTTCGTCTTTCTTTCGGATCATTCCGTCTTTGTGTGCACCGTGAAAATAGGTGAGGTTATATCGATTTAAAAGCGCTATTGGTGCATGGCAGCAATGCAAATTGTGCAATGCAGCATTAACGCGCGTCCGGTTTTCCGCCCAGATCGGAAAATGCCGTTAGGTCAAACGCTTGGCCGGACGAGCTAAAAGGACCAAGCAAAGGGGGAGGGGCATGGCGAGCTATTCGTCACGGGTCAGGTCGGATATCGCGCGATGGCAGCAGGCTGGCCTGATCGACGCGCCGACAGCCGATGCGCTGACGCGCGACGTCGAGGCAAACGAACGCAAATCGCTGAGTTTCGGCTCGATCCTGGCGATGATGGCGGCGCTGCTGTTCGGCGCGGCTATCCTGATCTTTATCGCCGCCAACTGGGAAGTCATCCCGCGGCTGGTGCGGGTCGCGGCACTTTTTGCCGTTATCCTTGCCGGCTATGTCGGCGGCGCGGTGCTGAAGATGCGCGACCATGCGGCGATCGGCGAAGCACTGTGGATCGTCGCGGCGGCGGCATTCGGCGGTTCGATCGCGCTGATCGGCCAGATGTATCATTTGTCGGGCGACGAGGCCTCGGCCTTGATCACCTGGGGCGCCGGCACGGCGCTGGCGGCGGTGGCGCTGCGCTCAAACCCGCTGACCGTCGCTGCCGTCGGCATCGCCGATGCCTGGCTGTTCCTGAGAGGGTTCGACTACTTCCGGCGCACGGAATTTCCGCATCTCTTCGTGGTCATGGCGCTAATTCTGTTCGCCGTTTCGTTCTGGACGCGCAGCCAGGCGGCGCGCCACCTGATCATCCTGTCGGTCCTTTTCTACCTCGTGCTGTTGGCCATGGAATACGACACGCTGCAAGTCGCCATCCCGCTCGTTGCCGCATCGGTGCTGCTTTTTACCGCTGCGATCTTTGCTGCCGGGCCGGTCGAGAGGGTTTTGCAACTCGGCGGCAGGTTGCCCTTGCACGCGCTGATCGGCTTTCTCACCGGCCTGGCGATGATCCAATTCGAACTGGCGGATGAAAGCAGCTACAATAGCGGCTTCGCCATTGCCTCGGCTGTTGCGCTGGCCGGCATCGTCGCGGCGATCGTGCTGGGCGGCCGCGAGAGCCGGGGACTGCGCTGGATTGCCTATGCGGGCTTCGCCTTCGAACTCGCCATCATCTATGTGGTGATGCTGCAATCAATGCTCGACACGGCAGGCTTCTTCCTTGCGGCGGCGGTGCTTCTCGCCGTTCTTGCTTTCATTATCATCCGCATAGAAAAGCGCATGAACGCCTCGAACATGACAGGAGCGGCGGCATGATGACCGGCAAAAGACTGATCATCTCGGCGCTGGTCCTGGCGCTCGTCCAGATCGGCTTTCTGAGCTGGATCATCGCCGGACGCGCGGCGATCCTGCGCGATGGCAAGCAGGTCCTGCTCAGGGTCGAGCCGATCGATCCGCGCGATCTCTTGCGCGGTGACTACATTCTGCTCGGCTACGATATTTCGCGCATACCGGTGAAGCTGATCGGCAACATTCCGGCCGGCAAGCTTTCCAGCGAGGAAACGTCGATCGTGGTCAGGCTGAAGCAGGGCGCCGACGGCTATTGGGGGCCGACCGCGGCTTGGTTCGGGCAAGCGCCGGCGCCGGCAGCATCCGATGAAGCCGATATCGTCGGACACGTCTCCGAGGGCTGGAATATCAGCCAGGGAGCAACGACGATCGCGCCGGATTACGGCATCGAGCGCTTCTATCTGCCGGAAGGCGAGGGGATGGCGATCCAGAACGACATGCGGGTGCGGCCGTTCGGCATCCGGGTGGCGATTGCGGCCAACGGCACCGCGCAGATCAAGGCGCTGGTGGACGGCGACAAGACACTGTTCGAGGAGCCGCTTTACTAGATCGCGCTACGGCCTTGGCAATGATCCTCCTTCGCCAAGGCTTTGGAGGAGCTTCGAGTGGCCTGCCACCCGAAGCTCGAAGAGCGAAGGATGGTGCGGATGAAGGGACTCGAACCCCCACGCCTTTCGGCACTGGAACCTAAATCCAGGGCGTCTACCAATTCCGCCACATCCGCATTGCCCGGCCAATCCCATGTAGCCATCATTCTGTCAATGTCAGAGCCCACATCGGCATCCTTGGCCGGAATGCAAAGATGGTTGAAAATCGGCCGCGCCTGTGACAAAAGGCGTGTCGAATGTGACGGGACGCGACGATCCGCTTCTGCAGAATGTGATAAGAAGTAGGAAAAACAAAGACTTATTCACATTTTGGAGCGTATTTCTGGAGGATTTGTGCCGCGTTGAGCGGACAGATCGCCAAGTCCCGCACCAAAAGCCATTCCCGGCAAGATCATACCGGCAGGCTGTAAACGGCAGGGGCCGTTTGACGGCCTCATTGGTGGAAACAAAGGTTTTATGATGCAGGTCACCGAAACGCTCAACTCCGGTCTCAAGCGCGAGATCAAGATCACCGTGCCGGCCGGTGACATGGAAGCCAAGCTGATGGCGCGGCTCTCCGACGCCAGGAACAAGGTCCGCATCAACGGCTTCCGCCCCGGCAAGGTGCCGGTGCAGCATCTGCGCAAGGTCTACGGCAAATCATTCATGGCCGAAGTGGTCAACGAGATTCTCAATGATTCGACCCGTTCGATCATCACCGGGCGCGGCGAAAAGGCCGCCATGCAGCCTGAAGTGATCATGACCGAGGACGAGAAGGAAGCCGAGAAGATCCTGGCAGGCGGTGCCGATTTCGAGTTCCGCCTGAACTATGAGGTCATTCCGCCGATCGAGATCAAGGATTTCTCCGACATCAAGGTGACGCGCCAGGTGTTCGACGTGCCGGATGAAGAGATCGACGAGCAGGTCAAGCGTGTCGCTGAATCCGCCCGCACTTACGAGCCGAAGACCGGCAAGGCCGCCGAGGGCGATCGCGTGACCATCGATTATGTCGGCAAGATCGACGGCGAAGCCTTCGGCGGCGGCGCCGGCACCGATCAGCCGCTGGTGCTCGGCTCGAAGGAATTCATCCCCGGCTTCGAGGACCAGCTGGTCGGCAGCAAGGCCGGCGACGAGAAGCAGGTCACGGTTACCTTCCCGGAAAACTACCAGGCGGCGCATCTGGCCGGCAAGGAAGCCACTTTTGACGTGACGATCAAGGAAGTGTCGAAGCCCGGTGCGCTTGAGATCAACGACGAGATGGCCAAAAATCTCGGCCTTGAATCGCTGGAGCGCCTGCGCGAGGTGGTGCGCGGTCAGATCGAGAACCAGTTCGGCTCGATAACGCGCCAGAAAGTCAAGCGGCAGTTGCTCGACCAGCTCGACGCTGCTTACTCGTTCGAGGCGCCGTCCAAGCTCGTCGAGGCCGAGTTCAACAACATCTGGAACCAGGTCAACCGCGACCTCGAAGCTGCTGGGCGCACCTTTGCCGACGAAGAGACGACGGAAGAAGAAGCGCGTGCCGAATACATGCGGCTTGCCGAGCGCCGCGTGCGTCTCGGCCTGGTTCTCGCCGAAATCGGCGAGAAGGCCGGCGTCACCGTGACGGACGAGGAATTGCAGCGCGGCCTGTTCGAGCAGGTGCGTCGCTATCCGGCCAACCAGCAGCAGGAAGCCTTCGAATTCTATCGCAATAATCCCGAAGCGCTGAACACGTTGCGCGCGCCGATGTTCGAAGAGAAGGTGGTTGACCATCTGCTCGGCCAGATTTCGGTCACCGATGTCAAGGTCAGCAAGGAAGAGCTGCTGGCCGACGACGAGGATACGGAGACAACCAAGGCCAAGCCGGCGAAGAAGGCGGCTGCGAAAAAAGCGGACACCAAGAAGGCCGACGACGACGCTGAAGAGCCGAAGAAAAAGGCCGCGCCGAAGAAGAAGGCCGCCAAGGACGCTGAATAACGTCCCTGCTGAATTCCGAAAGGCCGCCTTCTCGAGGCGGCCTTTTTCGTTGTGGCGCAGACGCAACGGATTTCACGCATCTGGCGGTCGAGGTAGCGATATGAAGCTTTGATGATTATCTGCGCTGGGTTGCTGACCGCAGCGGTTGTTGGAGGCATCGTTGAGACAGTTCTTCGGTATCGGAAGCGTGGCGGCGGCGTTCCTGCTTGCGTCGGTCTGCGGCATTGCCCAGGCTGATACGGTTCTCGACAACTGGCGGTTCGACAAGAGCAGCGATGGCCTTGTCACCGCCTCGCTTTACGCGACCAACAAGCTCATCACCGGTGGCGGCGCATTGAGCTACAGCCCGGTTTTGACGATCGCCTGCCGGACAGCCGGCGAACCGCGTTGGAGCGAATGGCTGCAACTGAGCGACACCGTTTCCGCCAGCCGAACCATCGCCATGTCGGTGACTGTCGGCCAATCCGGCAAGCTCAACGAAAGCTGGTCGGTCGGCCCGCGCAGCAGAATGCTGGTCCGCGACGGTGCCGACGGCATCAGGCGACTGATTTCCGCGGACCGGCTGCTGCTGTCCTGGCGGTTCGGGCTGCTGTCGGGGCGCGGCAAAGCCGAGTTTGACCTCACCGGAGTTGAAGAGGCGATCGGCCGGATCGCCGCCAGCTGCAACACCAAATTGCCTTGAGCAGATTGTCCGCATTAAACCTTTGCATGGCCGAACTCTACCTGCCGGCCGGGTTCTGTGGTATGTAGGTGCCGCAACCCCAGGCATTGGATATCCGTTCTGCCATTCAAGAGCGCATGCCAGCGGACTAAATGTCGGCCTGTGCAGGTCAGCCAGGGCAAATTGGCGATCAGGGAGGAAATGCCATGCGTGCCATTGTGTTTTTCATCATCATGTCCGTCGCCACCGTCATTGCCGGCCCCTCGCGGGCACAGGATGCCGCGGCGGGTGAGAAGGTCTTCGCCAAATGCAAGGTCTGCCATATCGCGGACAAGGATCAGAACAAGATCGGTCCGTCCTTGAACGGCGTCATCGGCCGAACGGCCGGCACGCATCCAGGGTTCAGCTATTCCAAGGCTATGACCGAGGCCGGAAAATCCGGCGTTAAATGGGACGAAGCCACGCTGACGACCTACCTTCGCGATCCCAAGGCGATGGTCAAAGGAACCAAGATGGCGTTTGTCGGCCTCAAGAAAGACGAGGACATCGCCAACGTCATTGCTTATCTGAAGCAATTCTCCACATAGCCCGGCTCTTCCGCCGGATCTTGGCATAGCAAACAGGTCGAGGCATAGCCTCGGCCGCAATCTGCCGGCAGTGTCGGTGGGAGGGCGGCTCGTTGCAAAAAAGACATTGGCCGGCTAGGCTGCCATTCCCATCGGTGGTCGTCTGAATGTCGACTGAAGAAAGCCGTCTCAAGGATACCGGCATCCGCCTCTCGGAGGCGACGGCGGGTGATTTCTTTGCGCTTTTGAAGCCACGCGTCATGGCGCTTGCCGTGTTTACTGCCTTCGTCGGCCTGATGATGGCGCCCGGCGTGATGAATCCAGTTATCGCCGTAATTGCCATCGGCGCAATCGCGGTTGGAGCGGGAGCCGCCGGCGCGCTCAATATGTGGTACGACGCAGACATAGACGCCTTGATGTCTCGCACGTCCAAGCGACCAATTCCGTCCGGTCGCGTCACGCCTGGCGAAGCTCTCAGCTTCGGTCTGGTGCTTTCCGCACTGTCGGTCATGACGCTCGGCGTGCTGGTGGGGTGGCTCGCCGCATCGTTGTTGGCGTTCACCATCTTTTTCTATGTTGTTATCTACACGATGTGGCTGAAGCGCTCGACGCCACAGAATATCGTCATAGGCGGCGCGGCAGGCGCCCTTCCTCCGGTGATCGGGTGGGCTGCTGCAACCGGCGCAATCGGCATTGAAAGTCTCATCCTGTTTCTGATCATTTTCCTCTGGACGCCGCCTCATTTCTGGGCGCTGGCCCTTTTCAAGGTCGGTGACTATGCCGCGGCGGGGGTCCCGATGATGCCGAATGTGGCCGGCCAGCACTCGACCAGAAAACAAATCTTCGCCTATTCGCTGCTCTTGGCGCCAATCGGCGTGCTTCCTTGGGGCTTCGGCTTCGCGAGCGGATATTACGGCACCGTTTCAGCCGCGTTGGGTGCAGGTTTCATTTGGCAGGCCTGGAAGGTTCTCGTCGCCGACAAGGAGATGAAGCCGGCAAAGGCACTGTTTGCGTATTCGATTGTCTATCTTTTCGCAATATTTGCGGCGTTGCTTGCCGACACCATTGTAATGCGAGTGATCGCTTCAGCCGACTATTGACCCCGGCTCAAAACATCACGTTGGCAGAGCACAAAATCCCAGCAACAGCAGAATAATGACGCCAAGGCCGAGTATGAGAACTGTCCTTCCGTCCATGACCTTCACCTTCGACTAGAAGAGCATATCGAAGAACGGCGTCCGTAGCTAGTCAGGCTACCCGGGAGCTCCTACTCCCGGGCCTTCCTACAAAGCGCGACAAGTCCCCCGCATGAGAGTATATTGATCATGGTGCAGGTCGCGGTTTGCGTGGGCCAATCATGCAGAACGGCAGCACCGTAAAACGCGACCTTACCGGACCTGGTCTGGAGGAATGGTCATGGCAAGCTTTCACGTGATAGCAGGCGCCAGCGAGACGCTGGAACACACCAGAATTCGAAAAATCGGTGTCTCCGATCTTTTTGATGCGCTCAGGCGTGGCGTCGATGATTTCATGGTCAAACCGTCGCACATCGTTTTTCTCTGCCTGATCTATCCGATTGCGGGAGTCGTGCTTGCTGTCTGGACATCAGGTAACAACACGCTGCCATTGCTGTTTCCGCTTGTATCCGGCTTTGCACTGATTGGTCCGTTCGCGGCGATCGGCCTCTATGAGATCAGCCGGCGACGGGAAGCCGGGCTCGACGCCTCGTGGAGGCACGCCTTTGAAGTCAGGAGTTCTCCGGCACTGCCGGCTATTGCAGCGGTCGGCGTCATGCTGCTTGCGATCTTTATCGCCTGGCTTTTGACGGCCCAGATATTCTACCAGACCCTGTTCGGCCCGGCGCCGCCGCAATCGCTGTCCAGCTTCATCAGTGAAATATTCGCCACGGGACGCGGCTGGACGCTCATCATCCTGGGTCACGCCATCGGCTTCGTGTTCGCCGCGGTTGTGTTGTGCACCACGGTCGTCGCATTCCCGTTGTTGCTCGACCGCGATGTCGGCGCCTACGAAGCCATCCACACCTCGGTGCGCGTTGTCCTGGCCAACCCGATCGTGATGGCCGTGTGGGGCCTTATCGTCGCCGTCGCCCTGATCGTCGGCTCGCTGCCAGTGTTCGCCGGGTTGGCAGTCGTGCTGCCGATCCTTGGTCATGCGACCTGGCATGTCTATCGGAAAGTTGTGGAATCGCCGCCGGCCACCAGACCGTGAGCTGAAAAAAACCTGCCCTGCGCGCACCGGTGAAAGTGCCGGTGCGGGCAGGGTGGGGCAGAGCTTTCAATAGGCCGGGTGGCTGAAACGGGCCTGGCGCGCGTCCTTTGTCAGGTCGCGGAAATCCTTGCCGCTCACATGCACCAGCGTCCTATGGTCACCGCCCTCGAAATAGACTTCGGGAGCGTCGCCGAGGCTTTCATCGAGGACCACTGGCACATCATAGGCAGCGCCGATCGGCGGCACAGCGCCGACATCGCAATCGCCGAACAACGAGACCACCTCGTCTTCGGAGGCAAGTCCAAGAGGCTTGTCCATGACATCCTGCAATGTCGCGAGTTCTATCCTGTGCGTGCTTGGAACCACGGCGAGCGCGTAGCCACGGTCGTGGTGAACGACCACCGATTTGGCCATTATGCTGCCAGGCACATGTGCCGCAATGGCGGATTGTCTGCTTGTCGCCGTGCGGTGATGCTCGACGGTGTCGTAGGAAATTCCTTTTCTGTCGATGAAGTCCTTCAGTCTGTTTGCGATGGTCATCTTGGGCGCCCCTTGCTGGTGTTCGCGACGCATGTGGAAACGCCGGCATTGCCTGTCGTTTCCGATACCAACAGAAATGGACCAGCCGTGGATTGTTTCAAGGCGAAGGCTCCAGGACCGGACCGCCTGGATCCGGATTGCATGTCAGGGCCCGGCCCCGAAAAACGCCATTCGGGTGAGAAGCGTGTAGTCCGCTTCGAAGACCATCATCGTCACGAACACCAGCACCAGCACCGGCGGCAGGATGATTGCATATGTCAGCGCCAGCCGTTCCCAGGCCATGTGCATGAAGATGGCGACGATCAGCCCTGCCTTGAGGATCATGAAGATCAGGATCAGCGACCATCTGAGATAGCCGTGGAGACCGAAATAGTCGACCAGATAGGAGCAGGTGCTGAGGATGAACAACCAGGCCCAGACCACCAGATAGAGCTTGATCGGGTGCTCTTGATGAACCTCCGCCGGGGTAAACCCGGTCGTCGTCGCATCATGGGTACGGGCGCTGTCCAGCGCATGCTGTCCCAGGCCGTTTGCGGTTGCTTCAGCCATGTCCTGCCTCTCACCAAAGATAGAAAAATGCGAAAATGAACACCCAGACCAGGTCGACGAAATGCCAGTAAAGCCCCATGATTTCGACGTTCTCGTAGCGGCCCCTCCGGCTGGTGAAGAAGCCGGGCCGTCCGACGTCGTAGTCTCCGCGCCAGACCTTTCGCGCCACGATGATCAGGAAGATCACCCCGATCGTCACGTGCGTGCCGTGAAAGCCGGTAATCATGAAAAAGGATGCGCCGAACTGGGCAGCGCCCCAAGGATTGCCCCAAGGCCGCACGCCCTCGGTGATCAGCTTGGTCCATTCGAAGGCCTGCATGCCGACGAAGGTCGCGCCGAGTGCTGCGGTCAAGAGCATCAGCACTGCCGTCTTGCGGCGGTCGCGGCGGTAGCCGAAATTGACCGCCATGGCCATCGTTCCGCTGCTCGAGATCAGCACGAAGGTCATGATGGCGATAAGGATCAGTGGAATGTCGGAGCCGCCGATGCGCAGGGCGAAGACCTCGCTCGGATTGGGCCACGGCACGCGTGTTGAGATACGCGCGGTCATGTAGGAGAGCAGGAAGCAGCCGAAGATGAACGTGTCGCTGAGCAGGAAGATCCACATCATGGCCTTGCCCCAGGACACGTTTTTGAACGCCCGCTGATCCGAGGACCAGTCGGCGGCGATGCCTTGCCAGCCTGCGGGCCGCGGCTCTGTTCGGCCGATGTGGGCCAGTGTCGTCTCTGCCATCCGCCCGTTCCTCCTAGGTCAGCAACCCTCGGCAAATGTCGATTAAAGTCGAAGCCCAGCCGGCCAGAAGCGCAAAGATGGCGAGCCAGACGAAAAGCAGGAAATGCCAGTACATGGCGCACAGCTCGACACTGAGGCGAAGCCGCTGCGGCTGCGCTCCGTTCCAGGCGCCGACGCTCGTTCTGCCCAGCCCGACCAGTCCTCCCAGTATATGCAGGCCATGCATTCCCGTTAGCAGGTAGAAGAAGCTGTTGGCCGGATTGGATGCCAGAAAATAGCCGTCCGCACTCAGTTCCCGCCATGCCACAAGCTGTCCAATCAGGAAGACGAGCGCCGTGAGTCCAGCGGTGGCGAGGCCAAGCCTGACCATATCCACTTGACCCTTGCGCGCCGCGAGCGAAGCGCACTGTATCGCAATGCTGCTCAAGACCAGTACGCCGGTGTTAAGCCAGAGCAGGGGCGGGATGGGCAGCGGCCGCCAATCCGACAGCGCCATGCGCATGAAGTAAGCACTGGTGAACAGCGCGAACAGGCAGCCGACGACGGCAAGGAAGACGCCGAGACCGATCTTTGCGGTCGGCAGCGCCGATCGGTCCAGAGCGACAAAATCCCCGATCATACCTTGCTCGAGCCACGGTTTCGTCATTAGCCGCTGATGGGAAAGCCACCACCCGGCAATACCGGCGATCACGAGCAGGAAGACCAGGATTACGCTCATGCCGGCTCCCTGGAGGGCGCGAAGGAGCCCGGAACGTTTTGCGGTATGAAGTCCTCCTTGGCTCCCGGTACGCTGTAGTCATAGGCCCAGCGATAGACGATCGGCAGATCCTTGCCGAAATTGCCGTGGGCGGGCGGTGTTTCGGGCGTCTGCCACTCGAGCGTCGTTGCCCGCCACGGATTGCCGCCAGCCTCACGGCCATGGCGGATGCTCCAGATGAGATTGAACAGAAACACAATCTGAGCAAAACCGACTATAAAAGCCATGATGCTGATAAACGAGTTCAGGTGATGGGCCGATTCCGTCATGATCGTCATGTCGGTCAATTCGTTGTACCGCCGCGGCACGCCCATCAAGCCGAGATAGTGCATGGGAAAGAAGATCAGATAGGCGCCGAGGAAGGTGACCCAGAAATGGAACCGGCCCAGTGTCTCGTTCAGCATCCGGCCGGTGACCTTCGGATACCAGTGATAGATCGCGCCGAAGATTACGATGATCGGGGCAACCCCCATGACCATATGGAAATGGGCGACGACGAACATCGTGTCCGATAGCGGAACGTCGACGACGACATTGCCAAGAAATAGCCCAGTCAACCCGCCATTGACGAAGGTGACGATGAAGGCCAAGGCAAAAAGCATCGGTATGGTGAGGTGGATGTCGCCGCGCCACAGCGTCAGCACCCAATTGTAGACCTTGATGGCTGTTGGGACGGCGATGATCAATGTCGTTGTGGCGAAGAAAAAGCCGAAATAGGGATGCATGCCACTGACATACATGTGGTGCGCCCAGACCACGAAGCTCAGCGCGCCGATGCCGACGATGGCCCAGACCATCATGCGGTAGCCGAAGATGTTCTTGCGCGCGTGGGTGCTGATCAGGTCGGATACGATGCCGAAGGCCGGAAGCGCCACGATGTAGACCTCCGGATGGCCGAAGAACCAGAACAGATGCTGGAACAGGATCGGGCTGCCGCCGCCGTGCTGCAACTGTTCGCCCATCTCGACGATCGCCGGCATGAAGAAGCTGGTGCCGAGCGCCCGGTCGAGCAGCATCATCACGCAGGCGACGAACAGCGCCGGGAAGGCGAGCAGCGCCATGATGGTGGCGGTGAAAATACCCCAGACAGTAAGCGGAAGGCGCATCAGCGTCATGCCGCGCGTGCGCCCCTGCAGCACCGTCACGACATAGTTCAAGCCGCCCATGGTAAAGCCGACGATGAACAGGATCAGCGAGACAAGCATCAGGATGATGCCCCAGTCCTGGCCGCCTGGCGTACCGGTCATGATCGCCTGCGGCGGATAGAGCGTCCAGCCGGCACCCGTCGGTCCGCCGGGCGCAAAGAAGCTCGACACCAGGACCAGCACGGCGAGCAGATAGATCCAGTAGCTCAGCATGTTGACATAGGGAAAGACCATGTCGCGAGCACCAACCATCAACGGGATCAGATAGTTGCCGAAGCCGCCCAGGAAGAGTGCCGTGAGCAGGTAGATCACCATGATCATGCCGTGCATGGTGATGAACTGGTAGTAGGCTTCCGGGGTGATGAAGTCGAATGTGCCGGGGAAGCCGAGTTGCAGCCGCATCAGCCAGGATAGCACCAGCGCGACCATGCCGATCGCTGTCGCCGTCGCCGAATACTGGATGGCGATGACCTTGGCGTCCTGCGAGAAAACGTATTTCGTCCACCAGCTGTGCGGATGGTAGAGTTCCATTTCCGCGACTTCGGCCGGCGGTACCGCATCTGCAGGTGTGATATCGACCATAGGAACACCTCCGTGCCCTTTTCGGCCAGCCCGACAGTTCGGGCTTGCCACACTAATTTCAATCCCGACGGCGCGCCGTCGTTCCGGTTTCCTACTCTGCCGAGCCCATCTGCTGGGGGGCGGACAGCTGCGCAAAAGTCTGCTGCTGGCCAAGCCACGCCAGATAGTCTTCCTGAGTATCGACCATGACCACGCCATGCATCATCGGATGTCCCTGGCCGCAGAGTTCGGCACACAGGACCTGGAAGGTCCCCGTCTTGGTCGGAGTGAACCAGAAATAGGTGACCGAGCCCGGGATCATGTCCATCTTGGCGCGGAATTCCGGCACGTAGAAATCGTGCAGCACATCGACCGAGCGGAGCAGCATCTTGACCGGTTTGCCTACCGGGAGGTGCAGGTCGGCCGCTTCCACTACGACATCGTCCTGGCCGTTGGCATCGGTGGCGATGACGCCGAGTGGATTTTCAGCGTTGACGTCGCGAGTGTCGGATGTGCCGAGCTTGCCGTCCTTGCCGGGGAGGCGGAAACTCCATTGCCACTGCTGGCCGACGACTTCGACCTCGGTTGCGTCGCTTGGAACGTTAACGAACCGGCTCCAGACGAACAGGCCTGGAACGAGCAAAGCGGTGACGCCAACCGCGGTGACGACCGTCAGCCAGGATTCGAGCCGCCTGTTCTCAGGTTCATATGCCGCCTGATTGCCTTCCCGATGACGGAAGCGGAAGACGCAATAGGCCATGAAAAGAACCACGGCGGCGAAGACGACACCGGTGATCCAGAAAGTTATGATGATGGTGTTGTCGATATAGTCCCAGTTCGAGGCAATCGGCGTCCACCACCATGGGCTCAGGAAGTGGAACAACACCGAGCCCACGACTATCAGAACGAGTACAAGCGCAACGGCCATGTCCCGGTTCCTCCCGGTATTCCAAGCGGCGCAAGCCGTCCCGGGAAATACCAAGTGCATCATAACTTGATTTGCGATGAAAATTCTAGAGCCGGCTGTGGGAAGGGCGAAAATACCATTTCGGGGCTGGCGGTCCTTCGGTTCGGCGGTGATCAGCGGCAGCGCGTGGCAAACATCGTCAGCGTCGAGTAACCGACAAGGGCGGGCACGCCGAATGTGCCCGGCAGAGTCACCGGAACGGCGATCGTCGGGGATCGTCGCGCGCAGGTTCTGCAGGAACAGCAGCATGACGAAGCACGTCAGCACGATTGCTTCGACCAGTGTCCGTTCACCTGCTCGACGCTCGACGAAGGGAGTGGAGCCACTTTATTGGCCGGCAGATGTCACCCGCCAAACTGTGTTGCCGACGTCGTCGGCGATGAGCAGGGCCCCGGTTTTGTCGACAGCCAGGCCGACAGGCCGGCCGCGCGCCTTGTTGTCCTTGTCCAGGAAGTCAGTCACCACGTCGGTAGCGACGCCGCTCGGACGGCCGCCGCTGAATGGTACGAACACTACCTTGTAGCCATTGAAGCGCGTGCGGTTCCAGCTGCCATGCTCGCCAACGAAGGCGCCGCCGCGATATGCCTCGGGAAGGCTGGTTGCCGTATAGAAGGCCAGTCCCAGAGGGGCGACGTGGGAACTCAGTGCATAATCCGGAACGATCGCTTTTGCGACCAGGTCCGGACGTTGGGGCATGACGCGGGGATCGAGATGCTGGCCGTAATAGCTGTATGGCCATCCGTAGAAGCCGCCATCCTTTACCGAGGTCAGATAATCCGGCACGAGATTGGGGCCGAGCTCGTCGCGCTCATTGATCACTGCCCAGAGCGCCCCGGTCTGCGGCTCCCAGCTCAGGCCGTTTGGATTGCGCAAACCGCTGGCGAAAATGCGCGACCGGCCGGTGGCCCTGTCTACCTGCCAGATGGCGGCGCGGTTCTTCTCCGCCTCGATGCCGTTTTCGGCGACGTTGCTGTTCGAGCCGATGCCGACATAGAGCAGCGAGCCGTCGGGGCTTGCCACCAGACTCTTCGTCCAATGGTGGTCGATCGGGCCGCCGGGCAGGGCGGTTAGCGGCGTTCCGGGCACGGTGATCTTTGTGTCACCGGTGTTGTAGGGATAGCGGACGATGGAGTCGGTATTGGCGACGTAGAGATCGCTTCCCACCAGCGCCACGCCAAAGGGGGAGCTCAGGTGGTCGAGGAATACGCTGGTCAGCTCCGGCTTGCCATCGCCATCGGTGTCGCGCAGCAGCGTAATGCGGTTGCTTGGGCCGCTGTCGCCGCCCGAGGTGACCCAGGATTCGATCCAGCCCATCACCAAATCCTTGGGCCGTTTGATCGGTTCGCCACCCGGCGCCTTGGACTCGACCACCAGGACGTCGCCATTGGGCAGCACGTAAAGCGACCGCGGATGCTGCAAGCCGTGGGCATAAGCCTGGATCTGCAGCCCCTGCGCGACGGTCGGCTTTTCGTCGTTCTTCCATCCGACCACGGAAGCGAGATGCATGGGCGGGAAGAAATATTGGATCGGCTCCGGCAGGTTTGGATTCGGCCCTATCTGACTGCTGGGATCCGGGTCGTTGCCGCTGCACGCTGCAAGAGTGATCGCCGCAGTGCAAATGAGGACGGACACCGCGATGCGCCTGGTCTGACCGATGGAGCTTGCTATGCGCATCAATCCGCCACTCCGACGTGATGCCGGTACACCATGGACCAGCCCAGCCAACCAGTGAAGATGAGGATGAGCACGACAACCGCCGAGAGGATCAAGCCGGTAGGCACGATGGAGGTCCATGCATCGCGGGTGTGCACGAGCATGTTGATGATGGATAACGCCAGCGCCAGAAGATTGCCGAGCACGTGCGGCCAGGCGGGGGGCTGTGCCCTTATCAGCGGATTGGCCAGGAAATCGATCAGCCCCGCGATCGCTGCTAGGCAGCCCATGATCACGCCGACGGTAACCAGCCAAGCGGAGAAGTCAGCCCACATCATCTCCGCTGTTCGCCAATAGGCTAGATCCGTCAGCAGGATGCCGACGAAGCAGGCGATCGGAAATGGCACGAGCATCGGATGAATAGGATGTCCCGCAATCCTGGCCGTCGAACGCGGATTGTCACCGACCATAATGCGCCATCCTTCCTATTCTCGTCCAAACAAACGCCGCCTGCCCGGCCTCCGGCGGCTGTTGCCGAGAGACCGGCAGACGACCGATAGATCCGTCAGGCCCAAAAAAGGGCGCTGGCTGGCTGCGCCTGTTAGGCGGCGGACTGGGTCGGCGGGTTCTGATACATCATCCAGAGCTCGATCGCCGCCAGCACGGCGACCAGAATGCCGATCACGACATGCACGGTCATCGCCGTGGTCGCCTGGAATCCAAGCACCCAAGGCGATGCGAGAACCCACAGTCCGACGACCAGGTTCACCCACTCTTCCCACACGGCAAATGCTGCGAGGGCGGCAACCGAAAGCACGACGATCAAGATTCCGCTGCCGAGGGCGTTCTGCGTCTGCGGGCCTGCCGCAAATGCGAAGATCCAGGGAGAGAAGAACAGAATTGCCCCAAGGATCAGGTTGGCTACGTCACAGAGCCTGGCGTTTGTCCACTGGTTCATGGCATCCTCCATAAGGAGCGTTTATGGCTCCTGAGTTCGGCAAGGTGGTGCCTGAGTTCGGCGAGATGCGCCCGAAGCCGCTCACTCCGTGTCACGGTAGTGCCCTGCCCGGCTGGAATTCCGCATCTGGCGGTACTCCAGCCAAATCCAGCTATCTAACTGAATTCCGGGCTTTATGTTCCATTCGGCACCGGCACGCCTGGATCAATTGGTGGTGATCGAACAAATCCAAACCTGCCTGTCAGGGGGCGGCGGGGCGGCGGCGCGTAGCTCATTCTGTCTTTTTATCGAGCCGGTGAAACATTTCTCATGGATCTCAGTTCTTGGATGCAGAGGAGTTGAATAAGGGAAACCTGATTGCACGGGAGGAGCACGGACGGCACAACTATAAATACGCTCTGCATAGAATACTTCGCAACGGGAAGCTCTCGCTTGTCTTGGTTGCCGCCGAAGCTTGTTTGAAAGACGGCGATCGCCGCCGAAAAGATTTTCTAAATGAAAATAGCCCAGATCGCACCGCTAACCGAATCCGTGCCGCCCCGAACCTACGGTGGAACCGAGCGAATTGTTTCGTATCTGACCGAAGAACTTGTCCGACAGGGCCACGAGGTGACGCTGTTCGCCAGCGCCGATTCTCGTACCTCAGCCGAGCTGGTGCGGTGTTGCGACGTCGCGCTGCGCCTGAACCCCAGGGTCCAGGACGGTGGTCCGCACCATGTTATGATGCTTGAACGGGTGCGCCGGCGAGCCGATGAATTCGACGTTTTACATTTCCACGTCGATGTCCTGCACTTCCCCATAATTCGGGATTTTGCCAGACGAACGGTTACCACGCTTCACGGCAGGCTCGACCTGCCCGATCTGGCGCAGCTTTATGCGATGTTCGACGACGTTCCCCTGGTCTCGATCTCCTTCGACCAGCGCCGGCCCATGCCGCCCGTCAATTGGGTTGGAACCGTGCATCACGGCCTGCCCCCCGATCTTCTACCATTCCACCCGAACACCTCTGGCTATCTTGCGTTTCTCGGTCGCATCTCGCCGGAAAAGGGGCCGGAAGCGGCCATAGAAATAGCAGCGCGGGCCGGGTTTCCCCTGAAGATCGCCGCCAAGATCGACAAGGTGGACCAGTCGTTCTGGAAGGAAAGGGTCGAGCCGCAAGTGCTGCGGCATTCGAACGTGGAGTTCATTGGCGAGATCGATGAGCGGCAAAAGGCGGATTTTCTGGGCAATGCGATAGCGCTTTTGTTTCCGATCGACTGGCCGGAACCCTTCGGGCTCGTAACGATCGAAGCAATGGCCTGCGGTACGCCGGTGGTTGCGTTCCGGCGTGGCGCCGTCCCGGAGATCATCGATGACGGTGTGTCCGGATGGATCGTGGATACGGTGGAGGAAGCCGTGGGCGCGCTCCGGCGCATAGAGAGCCTCGATCGCGCACGAGTGCGGCAGACGTTCGAGAAGCGGTTCACGGTCGAGCGCATGTGCAGCGATTATGTGGCACTCTACCGAGCACTCACGAGCGGCACGGCAGACGCAGTTGCCCCCACAAACGAGCTCTCCAGAAATATCGCGATGGTGGCTGTGCCGGGCTGAGGAACCGACTAATCCACATACAGACCACGACGGCGGAGTCCGGGAGCGCCTGCGGGGTCTTGTCGCCGGGCGCGGCGACCGCGCCAGAAGCCTTTGATCAGCAGCAAGCCTTCCCGGGGCTGATGCTTTCGCGAGCGGCGGCGCACTGCCGCCGGTCCGGATTGACGCGCGCTACTTTCGCTGCAAAGGTGCTTTAACGACTTGTTTACCATGCGTCAGTCAGGGGTGGGGGGAATTTGGAACGCTTTCTGGGCGCGAACCGCCTTAATTGGGATGATCGGGCCGAACTGCACTCGACCGACACAACGGGCAGCTACCACATCGAGAATGTGCTGGCCGGCGGATCCAATCTCTATGAGCTGGAAACACGCGAGCTCGGCGATATCGCCGGCAAGGATATCGTCCACCTGCAGTGTCACATCGGTCTTGACACGATCAGCCTGAAGAATCTCGGCGCAGGCAGCGTGACCGGGCTCGACTTTTCACCGACGGCGATCGTGGCGGCGCGGGATTTTGCTGCGAAGGCAGGCACCGACGTGCGCTTCGTGGAAGCGCCACTGTTCGAGGCGGTGGAAGCGCTCGGCCGGACCTTTGACATCGCTTACGTTACTTGGGGCTCGGTAAACTGGCTGGACGACGTGTTCCGTTGGGCGCGGGTGGTTGCCGATCTCCTGCGACCCGGCGGCCGCCTCTACATGGCCGAGGGCCATCCATTGATGTTTCAGTGCGATCGAAAGGCCGCGGCCCTGGAATTGAAGCACGACTGGCGAACGCCGATAGCTCGGCCGCTCGCCTGGAACGAGGAACTGACCTACACCGGCGATGATCGCATCTTGAAGCATCCTCGCTATTATGAATGGATCCACCCGATCAGTGACGTGGTGAATGCGCTGATTTCAGCTGGTCTGACGCTCGATTTTCTCAATGAGCATGACACGGTTTCGTGGCAGCACTTTTCATTTGCCGTGCGAGCCGGCAAGGATATGCACGGCTTGCCGGAGAACTCTCCCAAGATACCGATGGCCTATTCCATTGGCGCGACGAAGCGCAGCGTCGGCAAGATACCATACCTTGTGTCTCCCAAGCCGATCGAGGGCCACTAGTCCAGGTCAACGCCAGAGTACTCGGGTCGGAGCGTCGACTTGTGCAATCGCGCTCGCGCTCCTCGATCTTCCGAGCAAGCCAGGTCTAGCTGGCGTTTCATGTTGGTCCGCATCGTGCAGCCCGCCTTCAGCATCGCTGTCGGTATCGCAGCCGGCGTCAGCCGTCGGAAAATGAAATTTCTCAGGAGTATGAAGGTCAAATTAAACATTGAAAGCTAATGTTCCTCATCGGGTCGACCCCGAGAACCTGAAAATGGCACTTGAGGAATCGCCTATTGGCTTTTTTCCGCGCTAGGTTCAACGGCATCAAGGAGGCCGTCTTTTCGTCGGCAAATATTCCGGCGGCGATCGCGTTTGTCGTCATCCTTGTCAGCGCAGCGTTCGCGGAGCACCAGAACAAAATCGTCTCGGACCAGGCCGTCCGTGCGGACGTGCTGACCAAGGTCAATCTCATCCGCGCCAAGCTCGAAGGCAATATCAACGGAAACCTTCAACTCGTGCGTGGACTGGTCGCCGCGGTCGTGACCGAGCCCTATATGGGACAGCAACGCTTCGCCTCGCTCGCGAGCAATCTGTTTGGCGCCGACTCGCAATTGAACGATATTGCCGGCGCGCCCGATCTGGTCGTTTCCCTTATGTATCCGATGGAGGGTAACGAGCAGGCGATGGGTCTGGACTACCGCAAGAACGAGCGGCAGCGTGCGGCTGCGCTAAGGGCGCGAGACGAACGCAAGCTGGTGCTTGCCGGTCCCGTCGACCTGAAACAGGGAGGACAAGGCTTCATCGGCCGCTTTCCGGTCTTCGTGCCGAGCGCTGGCAATACGGAAAGGTTCTGGGGTATCATTTCCGCCGTTGTCGACGTGCAGCGCCTTTACAGAGCGAGCGGCTTGCTTGACGACGATCTCGGGATCGACGTAGCGCTGATCGGCAGGGACGCCCTCGGTCACCGAGGTGGTCAATTCTACGGCAATGAGGAGATCAGCAAAAGCGATCCGGTGACGGCTGACGTTTTGCTTCCTTCCGGCTCGTGGCAGCTCGCGGCCATTCCCAAAAATGGCTGGCCTTCGACGCCAAGCAACGCATGGTTGCTGCGCGCGATCATGGCGACGGCCGGAGCCTTGGTTGTGTTCCCTTTCCTGGTCACAGGCCGCCTGATTGGCGAAAGACAGCGCAATTATGCGGAATTGCGCCGATTGTCACGACGCCTTGAACTCGCTCTGGAAGCTTCGGCTATTGGGGTTTGGGAACACGATCTCGCGACCAACGAGCTTACGTGGGATGATCGCGTCAACGAAATATATGGCAAACCAACCGGCGAGCACCGGGGCTACCCAGACTGGGCGGGAGCAATCCACCCAGATGATTTGGCTGGCGCCAACGCGGACTTCGACAGGGCGGTGGCCAGCGGACGACCATATTTGTCGGAGTACCGGATTGTGCGTCAGGATGGCGAGATCCGTCATGTCCGGTCCAAGGCGATCCTTTACCGGGTCGCAAACGACACCCCAAAAATGATCGGCGCGGAATGGGACGTGACTGCCGACGTCCTGCTGAACAAGGATCTGGTTCGTGCAAAACAGCTGTCCGAGTCGAAAAATGCAGAACTCGAGTCGGCCAAAGCGCGCATAGAGCACATCGCGCTTCATGATTCGCTGACCGGCTTGCCCAACCGGCGTTACCTCGACCAGGTACTGGAACATTACGCGGCAAACGCCAGGCGCTCAGGCGGGCACGCGGCACTGCTTCACATAGATCTGGATCGGTTCAAGCACATCAACGATACGCTGGGCCACGCCGCCGGTGACGCGATGTTGGTTCACGCGTCAACCGTGCTCAGGTCGAAGGTCGGCGACGAGGGATTCGTCGCCCGTATCGGGGGAGACGAATTCATCGTTCTGTGCGTGGTGCGCGACGATACCAAGCAACTGGCGCTGCTCGCCGACCGCATCATCAGCCAGATGCGCGAACCCGTCTACTATCAGGGTCATCGATGCCGTTTTGGGGTCAGCGTGGGAATCGCTGTCGATAACGCAAAAGATGTCGAAGCCAAACACCTGCTGGTGAACGCCGATATCGCGCTTTACCGAGCAAAGGGGCGGGGCCGCAATCGATACGAATTCTTCACCGACGCGATGCAAAGCGAAATCGTCGATACTAAGCGGATTGCCGACGAAATTCTCGGCGGCCTCGAGCGCAACGAGTTCATCCCCTTCTACCAGCCCCAATTTGACGCAAAGACGCTCGAAATCGTTGGGGTTGAGGCGCTGGCGAGGTGGAAACATCCAACAAAGGGTATTTTGGCGCCCGACGTCTTCCTGAGAATTGCAGAAGAACTGAACGTCGTCTCGATCATCGACCAAGCCATATTGAAGCAATCGCTTTCGGATTTCGAAGAGTGGTCCGCTGCAAAACTTCACATTCCGCGGGTGTCGGTCAATGTCTCGGCCAGGCGCCTTCAAGACGAGGAGCTCATCAAGAGCCTGCGAGAACAAAATATCAAGAAAGGAACAGTTTCGTTCGAGCTTGTTGAGTCGATTTTCCTGGACGAGAACGACGACCTTGTCACCTGGAATATCGAGCAGATAAAAGAGCTGGGGATTGACGTCGAAATAGACGATTTTGGTACCGGCTACGCTTCGATGGTCAGTTTGCTGAAGTTGCAGCCGCGCCGGCTGAAGATAGATCGGCAGCTGGTCACACCAATCGTCAAATCGCCGCAGAGAAGGCAGGTTGTCTCGTCGATCATTGAAATCGGCAAGTCGCTGGGTATCGAGGTCGTGGCGGAAGGCGTCGAGACGATGCAGCATGCACGGCTACTCGAGGGCCTGGGCTGCGACATATTGCAGGGTTATGCCTTCGGCCACGCATTCGATTCCGAGGGACTTAAGACCTTTGTCCGATCGCGACGCCTGCGCACGGCCAGCTGAGCCTCGGCGCCAGAATTTATCACGTTGCGGTACAGAGGCGCACAGCGGACAAAGCTGAAAACAACGCCAAACCTCAGATCAGCAGCAGGCCCTTCATGCTGGAGTGGCCTTTCCTGCCGATGATGATGTGGTCGTGAACGGCAATGCCAAGCGGTTTGGCCGTCTCTATGATCAGCTTGGTCATCTCGATGTCGGCGCGCGACGGCGTCGGGTCTCCCGACGGATGGTTATGCGCCAGAATGATCGCCGTGGCGGAGAGCTCCAAGGCGCGCCTGACCACCTCGCGCGGATAGACCGGTGTGTGGTCGACTGTGCCGACCTGCTGGACTTCGTCGGCGATCAGCGCGTTTTTCTTGTCGAGGAACAGGATGCGGAACTGCTCGCGCTCCTCGAAGGCCATCACCGACCGGCAGTATTCGAGAACCTGCGTCCAGGTCGACAACAGCTCGCGGCCGACGATCTCGCTGCGCGCCATGCGCTGCGCCGTTGCCGCAACCACCTTGAGGTCGAGCGCCACCGCCGGGCCGATGCCCTTCACCTCCTGCAGGCGCTCGACGGGCGCACCGAGGACCTCGGCCAATGTACCGAAGCGTGCCAGCAATGCCTTGGCGACCGGCTTGGTGTCGGCGCGCGGGATCAGCCGAAACAATAAAAGCTCGAGCAGTTCGTAGTCGGGGAGGGTGTTGGTACCGGCGGCGAAGCGCTCGCGCAGGCGGTCGCGATGGCCGAGATAATGCGGCTTGTCTGCGGCCACCGCCTTCGCGGGCGATCGCACTGGCCTTTCGGGAAAGAAGGCCCGCTCGTCGTCGTCACCGTTCATGGCTGCCCCACCCAGCATTTGCCGGGCAAGGTAACGCCCGATCTGCCAGACACTAGGCCCGCAGGCCGGGGCGGTCGAGGTTTTTTGGCGACAGCGTGAAGATCTCGCAGCCGGTCTCGGTGACGCCGATCGTGTGCTCGTACTGCGCCGACAGCGAACGGTCGCGCGTCACCGCGGTCCAGCCGTCCGACAGCACTTTCACATGCGGCCGGCCGAGATTGATCATCGGCTCGACGGTGAAGATCATGCCCGGCCGCATCTCGACGCCTTCGCTGGCGCTGCCGTAATGCAGGATATTCGGCGCGTCGTGAAACAGCCGGCCAACCCCGTGGCCGCAGAAATCGCGCACCACCGAGCAACGCTCGGCTTCGGCATAGGTCTGGATGGCGGCGCCGATGGCGCCGGTTCGGGCGCCCGGCTCGATTGCCGCGATGCCACGCATCAGGCACTCATACGTGACTTCGAGCAGCCGCTCCGCGGCACGCTTGATCGTGCCCACCGGATACATGCGCGAGGAGTCGCCATGCCAGCCGTCGAGGATATAGGTGACGTCGATATTGACGATGTCGCCATCCTTCAACGGCTTGCTGTCGGGTATGCCGTGACAGACGACGTGGTTGATCGAGGTGCAGGATGATTTCGTGTAGCCACGGTAGTTGAGCGTCGCCGGAAGCGCGCCATGGTCCATCCCGAACTCGAAGACGAAGCGATCAATCGCTTCGGTGGTGACGCCGGGCGCCACAATCGGTACCAGTTCGTCGAGGCAGCGCGCGGTGAGATCGCAAGCCTTGCGCATGCCGACAAAACCTTCCTCGTCGTAAAGACGGATCTGGCCGGTGTTTCTGAGCGGTGCCGTGGCTGCGTCGAGATAGGTGACCATTTTTATGCGTCTTGCAGGGATGCGGGGCTGGATGAGCCTCCGCGAGAGAAACCTTCCCAGATTTGGCACTGGAAAGCGCAAGGTTCAAGGACGAACTGCCGGCGACGGCCGAAGACCGGCGATATTCATGCCTGGGAGCATTCTCCTTGCCTGCAGCGGCTCATGCTTCCGCCGGGTTCATCTGGCTACCGCAGTGACGACACATTTCTAGGCGAGAAGTCGGCCCAAGCGTTAGCCGCCACGGCAACTTTTTGCGACGAACGGCGCTGCTGCGGGGGTCGGTTCGGGAGAGATCGAATGGACAGACTGCAATTCGAGGTGCCGGTGCGGATCGCGCCTGTGCCCGGCCAGCCGGTCGAGGAAATCTACAGTGTCGAGCAGGCGCTCGATTTCCTGCAAACGTGGCCGGTTCGCCGGAAGGGACCAACCTACCAGGCCGCGTTCAATGCCTGTTTTGGCGCCACGGTGGACATCGTCGAGACCGAAGACGCATGGCGGGCCTTCATGGCCTTTTGCCGGGTGAGCGGCCTGCTTGCCAGGGACATGATGGTTCCGCGCAAGCGCGGCGGCGAGGCGAGGGGACTGCGGGCGTAGGAAGCCGTCGACACAATCCCCAGTCTGTCTTCGCCGCCTTTGCTGACATCCCCATCAGAGTGGGTAGGGTCCAGCAAAGCTTGCCAGCATCACGCTGGCGATAGACATATGCCAAGTTGAAATTGCTGGTACGCCCAAGGGGAATCGAACCCCTGTTACCGCCGTGAAAGGGCGGTGTCCTGACCGCTAGACGATGGGCGCGCTCAGATGTGAGCGCTTATAGTTGCGTCGCGACAAACCGGCAACCCGTCTGCCGCCGGCTGCGACAACTTTTTTCCTTTGGCTCCAAACCGCGTCTTTCCGACAGCCAAGCTGGTTTTTGCGGCATGATGCAACGCCGCCGAAGGGCCTTCGCGGTGACGGAAGATCCTCGCCCTAGCCGCGCCTGCGGCAACGCCAGTTCCAGTCGCGCTCCGGTCCGACATCGACGTGAACGGATTCGGTGTGGCAGTAGGTGCCGACGCCGCCGCGGCCCGGCATGGTGCGGATGTAGCTCGCCAGTTCCCACTTCGAGACGCCGGGGACCTGGATGTCGGCGGCAGCGCAGTACATGTGCAGCGAATTCTTGGCGCCGTTGGCGCGGCGGTTGCGGGCCGGATCGCGATAGCCGGAGGTGACCGTCATCTTGCGGCCATAGTGGCCTTCGATCGTCTTCAGCACGCGAACCAGCGACGGCTTCAAGCAGGCGACATCGACGCTTTCGTTCTGTTTCAGGAGGCCGTTGGGCGCCAGCCGGGCGAGGCCGGCGGCGGAGGCGACCTGGTAAGCGCCACCCGAACCTTCGTCTTCGTTGAGATCGACGTCACTCTCATCGTCGAGGCCGGATTTGCGCTTGATCTCGAACAGCGCCGTCTGGCGCACGCCGGGCAGCGCATCGGCCGTGAAGTGGCTGGTATCGCCCGTCGACACCAGCTGCACCGGCTTTTCAGCCGGATTGGCCGAGGCCAGGGTAACGGTGGGTTTTGCCGCAGGCGTCGCCTGCACGACCGTTGGCTGCCCGCCCGATCTGCTGTTGGCCGGCGATGCTGCCGAAGCGGGGGTGGCGCTGAACAGCGAGGCCAGGAAGTTTTTCTTCGGTGCGTAGGCCTGTGGCTGCGGCATCTCGCCGGCGGTCACATAGACCGGGTTGTTCATCGCCGGCGCGGCGGCCTTGGCGTCGGGCTTCGATGCATCAGCACTGTTCTGTGCCACGGCCTGTTCAGCCGCCTGCGCGTTCGCTTGCAGCGGCTGCGGCGTGTGTCCCGCGATCGTCTCGGCTGCCGTGGGAACGGCGATCGGGAAGCCGGCATCGGGCTTGGCCCCTGGCTTGGCCACTGGCACATAGGCCACCTGCTCGGGAAGGTTGGCGTCAGCGTCGGCATTCATCGTCATTTGTGCGGTCGTCATCTGCGACGATGATGCGGCCGTGCTGGCCTGGGGCGCACCGGCGGCCGTGCTGATTTCGGTAGCCGAGGTATTATAGCCTGGCATGCCGACCGACATGGTCGGGTCGCCGGCCGAGGTGCAGGACGCCAGGAGCACCGAGAAAAGCGCCGCCACAATGGCGCGGCTTTCTCCCTTCGCGAGGCGCGATCCTGCTGATCTCAAAACAAAATTCCCCCTCGATATCCGACCGGTTCGTCATTGGCGCGGCGTCGAAACGTCTCGTCGAAATGACCCTTGTTCCCCGAACCGGAAACGAGACCTGTGTCAAATCTGCAAGCCTCAAAGTAATTTGGCGGCTAGAGGATGAATCAAGGCTGCTCAGGGTTGACGGCACCATTTCGCCCGCTTTTGGCGGCGCGTCAACTCACCACACATTACAGATGGTTACACGCGCACCTTGACATAGGTGCCGGGGGCTTCGCCTAGAACTTGCATATGCTCGCCCGGTTTGCGGGCCGGTACGCGGGTATTGTCCTTGGCTTCGATCCAGCGTTGCCAGTGCGGCCACCAGGAACCGGGATGGTCGGTGGCCCCGGCGAGCCACTGGTCGAAGTCGCCGGCCGGCTTGCCGCCGGTCCAGTAGTGATATTTCTGCGCCGCCGGCGGATTGACGACCCCGGCGATGTGGCCGGAGCCGGCCATGACGTAATCGACCTCGCCGCCGAAATATTTCGAGCCGAGGAATACCGACAGCGCCGGCGCGATATGGTCCTCCTTAGAGGCGAGGTTGTAGACCGGCATGGTAACGTCCTTCAGCGAAACCGTGCGGCCCGCCAGTTCCATCATGCCTTGCGAAAGTCTGTTCTCGAGATAGCAATTGCGCAAATAGAAGGAATGGTTGGCAGCGCCCATGCGGGTCGAATCGGCATTCCAGTAGAGCAGGTCGAAGGGCAGGGGATCCTTGCCGCGCATGTAGTTGTTGACGACATAGGGCCAGATCAGGTCGCCCGAGCGCAGCATGTTGAATGCAGTCGCCATCTTGGTGCCGTCGAGATAGCCTTTTTCGTTCATCGCCTTTTCGACGGCCGCGACCTGTTCCTCGTCGACGAACACTTTTAGATCGCCGGCATAGGTGAAATCGACCTGGGTGGTGAAGAAGGTCGCCGATTTGATGCGGTGGTCGCCTTCCTGCGCCATCAAGGCCAGCGCTGCCGCCAACAGCGTGCCGCCGACGCAATAGCCGATGGCGTTGACTTGCCTTTCGCCGGTGGCCTTCTCGATCGTGTCGAGGCCGTATTGCAGGCCCTCCCTGATATAGGCCTCCCAGCTCTTGGCGCCGTGCCGCTCATCCGGGTTGATCCAGGAGATGACGAAGACCGTGTGGCCTTGCTCGACCGCCCAACGAATGAAGGATTTTTGCGGGTTGAGGTCGAGGATGTAGTATTTGTTGATCCATGGCGGGCAGATCAGCAGCGGCCGCTTGAGCACGGTCTCGGTCGCCGGCTCGTATTGCAGGATTTCGGCGACGTCGCTGCGGCCGACCACCTTGCCGGGCGTGGTGGCGAGATTCTTGCCGATCTCGAAAGGCGAATAATCGGCCTGCCGCAGCTTCAGGTCGCCCTTGCCGGCGGCAATGTCCTCGGCCAGCATCTTCATGCCGCGCACCAGGTTTTCGCCGTTGGAGGCGACAGTCTCGCGAAACAATTCCGGATTGGTCAGGATGAAATTCGACGGCGAGATGGCATTGGACACCTGCTTGACATAAAAGCCGGCCTTGTGGCGGGTGTGCTCGTCCAGGCCGTCGGCGTGCTCGACCAGTTCGGCCGCCCAGCGCGAGGTGACCAGATACGCCTGTTTGAGGAAATCGAAGAAGGCGTTGCGGCCCCATTCCGGGTCCTGGAAACGCTTGTCACCGCGCTCGGGCTTGACCGCGTCCTCGGCGTCCTCGGCGCCGGCGCCGATGCGCTGGACGGCGTTGGCCCAGACGGTCATGTAGCCGGAAAACAGCCGCGTTTGCGCCTCCAGCGCGCGCTGCGGGTCGGAGAGCCAGTACTCGGTGAGCTTGGAGAACGTCTTCACCATATCGACGACCGGCTCGGCGACGTGATCGCGCACCTCGCCCTTTTCCCGCGGCTCGGCCCATGCCGAGGCGGCCTTGCCGGCCTGCTCGATCATGCGGGCCATGTTCAAGGCGAAGCGTTCCGGGTCCTTCACCAGATATTGCTCGACGGTCGAAGGTTGGTCATCTTCCGCTTTGCCCGAATCGGGTGTTTTGGACATGGTTCGCGGGGTTCCTCCCGAAGCGTTTTGTTGACATATTACCATGGGATATCGAACAGGGTCCAATGTGCTCTAACCCGGCCGCCAGGAAAACAATATGACGATTAATATTGGCAAGAACGTTTTTTCCGGCACTGGTCGTTTTTGCCGCATGGCGCTCGTCCTGTTGGCGATGGCCGGTTGCACGAGCAGCAACATAGAAGGTGCGGCGCCCGCCACCGGCCTTGTCGGCGCGAAGGACACCGGTTCCTATCCGAACCTGAACATCCGGCCGCAGGTGGCGGCCGAGCAATTCACCGACGAGGAAAAGAACGCCAAGCTCGCCCAACTGAAGGCCGAGGAGCAGAGCCAGGCCGCCAAGGGCGGCGGCGTCAAGGTTACGGACCAGGCAGCGTTGGACCAGCTGGCAAAAAAACACGGCGCCGAGGCGCTGAAGCAGATCGAAGGCAAATGCGACCCCGCTCTCGACCCTAGTTGCAAATAAGCTTATACGCGCGACCGCAACCTCACTGTCTGGAACTGCCATGGAAGAATTTCACAAGGTCCGCCGGCTTCCGCCCTATGTCTTCGAACAGGTCAACCGGCTGAAGGCCAGCGCGCGTTCGCGCGGCGCCGACATCATCGACCTTGGCATGGGCAATCCGGACCTGCCGACGCCCAAGGCCATCGTCGACAAACTCTGCGAGGTGGTACGCGATCCGCGCACGCACCGCTATTCGTCGTCGCGCGGCATTCCGGGCCTGCGTCGTGCCCAGGCCAACTACTATGCCCGCCGCTTCGGTGTGAAGCTCGACCCGGACAGCCAGGTGGTGGCGACGCTCGGCTCGAAGGAGGGCTTTGCCAATATGGCGCAGGCGATCACCGCCCCCGGCGATGTGATCCTGTGCCCCAACCCGACCTATCCGATCCACGCCTTCGGCTTCATTATGTCAGGCGGCGTCATCCGCTCGCTGCAGGTCGAGCCGGACGACGGCTTCATCCCGGCGTTGGAGCGCGGCATCCGCCATTCGATCCCGAAGCCGCTGGCACTGATCCTCAATTATCCGTCCAACCCGACGGCACTGGTCGCTTCGCTCGATTTCTACAAGGAGGTGGTGGCCTTCGCCAGGAAGAACGACATCATCATCCTGTCGGATCTTGCCTATTCGGAGATCTATTTCGACGGCAATCCGCCGCCTTCGGTGCTGCAGGTGCCGGGCGCCATAGACGTCGCCGTCGAGTTCACCTCGATGTCGAAGACCTTTTCGATGCCGGGCTGGCGCATGGGTTTTGCGGTCGGCAATGAACGGCTGATCTCGGCGCTGACGCGAGTGAAATCCTATCTCGACTACGGCGCCTTCACGCCAATCCAGGTGGCGGCGGCGCATGCACTCAACGGCGACGGCGCCGACATCGCCGAAGTGCGCGACGTCTACCGCAAACGCCGCGATGTCATGGTCGACGCTTTCAGCCGCGCCGGCTGGATCATTCCCGCACCGGCGGCTTCGATGTTCGCCTGGGCGCCGATCCCGGAGCCGTTCAAGCACCTGGGCTCGCTTGAATTCTCCAAGCTCCTGATCGAGCACGCCGACGTCGCGGTGGCGCCGGGCGTCGGCTTCGGCGAGCATGGCGACGATCACGTACGCATCGCGCTGGTCGAAAACGAGCACCGGATCCGGCAAGCGGCGCGCAACATCAAGCGCTTCCTCGCATCCAGCGCCAAGCAGCCGAATAACGTCGTGCCGCTCGCCGCGCATCGCTGATTTTCTACACATCAACCGACTGAATGGGGCGTCGCCGGACATGGCTGAAGCGTTGCGTGTTGGAATTGCCGGGCTCGGCACCGTCGGTGCGTCGGTGGCCCGCGTGCTACGCGACAAGGCGGCCGAACTGACGCGGCAGTGCGGGCGCGACATCGTCGTGTCGGCGGTTTCGGCCCGCGATCCCAAACGCGACCGCGGCGTTGATCTTGGCACAGCACAGTGGTTCGACGACGCCGTCAAGATGGCGCAGACCGCCGAGATCGACGTGTTCGTCGAGCTGATCGGCGGCGACGAAGGCCCATCACGCTCGTCCGTCAAAGCGGCGCTCGAGGCCGGCCGACATGTCGTCACCGCAAACAAGGCGTTGCTTGCCAAACACGGGGTGGCATTGGCCGAGATCGCCGAGAGGAAAGGCGTGCTGCTCAATTACGAGGCGGCGGTGGCCGGCGGCATTCCGGTCATCAAGACAATGCGCGAGGCGATGGCCGGTAATTCGGTGACCCGCGTTTTCGGCATCCTCAACGGTACCTGCAACTACATTCTGACGCGCATGGAAGCCGAGGGCCTGTCTTTCGATGCCTGCCTGAAGGATGCGCAACGGCTGGGCTATGCCGAAGCCGACCCGACCTTCGACATCGAGGGTCACGACACCGCGCACAAGCTGTCGATCCTGACCAGCCTTGCCTTCGGCACGAAGATCGCCGCCAACGATATCTACATGGAAGGCATCTCCAACATCAGCCAGGCCGACATCCGCGCGGCCGGCGATCTCGGCTACCGGATCAAGCTGCTTGGCGTCGCCCAACGCACCGAAAGCGGCATCGAGCAGCGCGTGCACCCGACCATGGTGCCGACGGCCTCGGTCATCGCGCAGGTGCACGGCGTCACCAATGCGGTGGCGATCGAAACCGACATCCTCGGCGAATTGCTGCTTTCCGGCCCTGGCGCCGGCGGCAACGCCACCGCGTCGGCGGTGATCGGCGACATTGCCGACATCGCCAAGAGCCGGCCTGGCTTCCAGCATGGTCCGGTCTTCGGCCGGCCGGCGAAGGAATTGAAGCCTTACAAGAAAGCGCAGATGCGCAGCCATGCTGGCGGTTATTTCATCCGGCTGACCGTACACGACCGCCTCGGCGTCTTCGCGGCAATAGCCAAGCGCATGGCCGACAACGACATTTCGCTGGAATCGATCGTCCAGCATGCCGCCGGGCCGGAAACCGAGGCACAGAAGACCGTCATCCTAGTGACCCACGAGACAACCGAGGCGGCGGTGCGCAAGGCCGTCGACGGCATCACCAGGGACAGCCTTCTGACCGACAAGCCGCAAGTCATCCGCATCGAGCGGGCCGGATAGCAGTCTCACATTTTGCGTTTAATCGATTGATATTGCTGCGCTTTCAAAAAGGTCCAGCGCAGGTCTTGCTGTTGTCACGGGGCTTTGACACAAGAAGCGCGTCTCTGGCGGGAGGCTAATGCATGTCGCCCAAAAGTGTGCAGCGGTTTTGGGACAACGACATGCATAATAAAAACAAACTGCCAACGAGGATTGTCCATCGATGAATGTGGCCCAGAACATTGTCGCCGGCCTCGACCGGATACTGACCATGGAATTGGTGCGCGTCACCGAACGCGCCGCGGTCGCGGCCGCCAGATTGCGCGGACGTGGCGACGAGAAAGCCGCCGACCAGGTCGCGGTCGATGCCATGCGGCAGGAGCTCAACCGTCTTGCCATCAACGGCGCGGTGGTGATCGGCGAGGGCGAGCGCGACGAGGCGCCGATGCTCTATATCGGCGAGGAGGTCGGCACCGGCAAAGGCCCGGCTGTCGACATAGCGCTCGATCCGCTCGAAGGCACGACGATCTGCGCCAAGAACCTGCCCAACGCATTGGCCGTTATCGCCATTGCCGAAAAAGGCAGCCTTTTGTTCGCGCCGGACGTCTATATGGACAAGATCGCGATCGGCCCGGGCTATGCCGACGGCATCATCGACATCGATGCCTCGCCGGCCGAAAACATCGCCAGCCTCGCCAGGGCCAAGGGCGTGCCGGTGGCGGAGATCACCGCCTGTATTCTCGACCGGCCGCGCCATGGCGCCTTGATCGAAGCCGTGCGGGCGACCGGAGCCGCAATTCGTCTGATCGGCGATGGTGATGTCGCCGGGGTCATCCATACCACCGACCCGGACGAGACCGGCATCGACATCTATCTCGGCACCGGCGGCGCGCCGGAAGGCGTGCTCGCAGCTGCCGCCTTGCGCTGCACCGGTGGCCAGATGCAGGGCAAGTTGATCCTCGATACGCCGGAAAAGCTGGCGCGCGCCGCCAAGATGGGCATCTCCGACCCTAAACGGATCTACCACACGCAAGACATGGCACGCGGCGACGTGCTGTTTGCCGCGACCGGCGTCACCGACGGCAATATGCTGGCCGGCGTCAAGTTCGGCCGCAATTTCATCACCACGCACACGATCGTCCTGCGATCGTCATCGCGGACCGTGCGCGAAATCAAGGCCAGGCACCAGGATCTGGAAAAGTTTTGATTTCGACTCAGTTAGCCGTTGCATACTGTGCGCAATGACAAATTGCAGACGGCGCGTCACGTGACGGGGGAAAGACGCTTTTTCCTCGATGTCAGGCAGTCGGCCACCGGCGTTTCCTGGGAACACCGGCTGACCGAGCGTCAGGACATGGCCGCGCTCGCCATCGCGCAAGGGTATGGCGTGCCCGATATCGTGGCACGCGTGCTGGCCGGGCGTGGCGTCACCGCCGAGCAGACCGAGCAGTTTCTGGATCCGACCATCCGCAACCTGCTGCCCGACCCGGCATCGCTGACCGACATGGACAAGGCCGCCTCTCGCATCGCCCAGGCGGTGATGGCCAGGGAAAAGGTGGCGATCTTTGGCGACTACGATGTCGACGGCGCCGCCTCATCGGCGCTGCTCAAGCGCTTTCTCGCGCATTTCTCGGTGCCGTCGGAGATCTACATACCGGACCGCATCTTCGAGGGCTACGGCCCCAATCCGGAAGCGATGCGCGAACTCGTTTCGCGCGGCGCGACGCTGATCGTCACCGTCGATTGCGGCACCAATAGTGCTGCTTCCATCGACGCGGCGAAGGCCGTCGGCGCCGACGTCGTGGTGCTCGATCACCATCAGGTCGGCGGGCCGTTGCCGGCGGCGACTGCGGTCGTCAACCCCAATCGCGAGGACGACCTTTCCGGCCAAGGTCATCTTTGTGCCGCCGGTGTCGTCTTCCTTTGCCTGGTGCAGACCGCGAAGATTCTGCGCAGCCGCCTGCCGGATGCCGCACCGCCGGACCTGCTTGGCCTGCTCGATCTGGTAGCGCTTGGCACCGTCTGCGACGTGGTGCCGCTCACCGGCATCAACCGCGCCTTCGTTGTCAAGGGGCTGCAGGTTGCGCGGCAGCAGAGGAACGAAGGGCTGGCGGCGTTGGCGCGGGTCTCGCGTATCGGCGAGCCGATCAACACGTTCCATCTGGCCTTTCTGATCGGTCCGCGCATCAACGCCGGCGGGCGCATCGGCGACGCAGCACTTGGCAGCCGCCTGCTTGCAACCGACGACCCGGTCGAAGCCCGCACCATCGCCGAGACGCTGGATCGGCTCAACCAGGAGCGGCAGTCGATGGAGCAGGAGATGCTGGCCGCGGCGCGCTCAGAGGCCGACGCCGAGCTTGCCGGCGGCAATGGTCCGGCCATCGTGGTCACAGCCAGCAGCAACTGGCACCCGGGCATTGTCGGCCTGCTTGCCTCGCGGCTCAAGGACCATGCGCGCCGGCCCGCATTTGCCATTGCCTTCAACGTCAATGGTGTCGGTACCGGTTCAGGCCGTTCAGTGTCTGGCTTCGACCTCGGCCGGCTGGTGCGCGAGGCTGCCGATGCCGGACTTATCGTCAAGGGCGGCGGCCACGGAATGGCGGCCGGCATCACTGTCGAGCGGGCGAAGCTCGGCGAACTCAGGGCTTTCTTCGAAGAGCGCGCGGCGGTGGATGTGTTCCGCCTGCAAGGCGAGGAGAGCCTGGCGATCGACGGCGCGCTTGCCGCCGAGGGCGCCACGCTTGCGCTGCTCGATGCGCTTGAGAGGGCAGGGCCGTTCGGCGCCGGGCATGTTGCGCCGGTGTTCGCGCTGCCGCGCCACCGGCTTGTCGATGCGCGGGCGGTCGGCAGCAACCACATCCGCGCCGACCTGCAGTCGGAAAGCGGCGGCCGCATCCAGGCGATCGCCTTTCGCGCCGTCGACACCGCTCTTGGCGAATTCCTGTTCAAGAACAGGGGTAAGCCGGTGCATGTCGCCGGCTCGCTGTCGGGCAACCACTGGAACGGCAACCGCACGGTGCAATTTCGTATCGTCGACGCGGCGCTTGCCTGAGAGCTCGCTGCCGCCCTGCCTAAGCGAGGACGGTCTGCAGCCGGGTCAGGTCGCCGATCTGCGCCATCGTTGCCTGGTAGCCGATACGGATCGCTTCGTCGGCGCGGTGGAATTCGGTCAGGCCGATATGGCTGAGCTTCGGCTGCAGCGATATGTCCGGCGGGTCGCCGGCCAGCCTGGCGCGCGAAATGCGGTCCTGGATGATGTTGAAGGCCTCGACCATGACGCCGGTAATGCCGAGCCGCGTCTCGCGCGACTGGCGTTCGGGATCGGCGTGGCCGGCCCTCGGCGCGTCTTTCTCGATGACCAGCTCGCCGGCATTGTGCTTGATCACCGCGGCGCGGCCGAACAGATCGTAGTGAAGGTTCACCGCAACCACGAGCGGCTGCTCGTAGGCACGGCAGACCGAGACCGGCACCGGATTGACCAGTGCGCCGTCAACCAGCACACGCCCATTGCAGGCGACCGGCTCGAACACGCCGGGTAGCGCGTAGGAGGCGCGCATTGCGGTGCTCAACGAGCCGCTCGACAGCCAGATCTCATGGCCGGTGCGGATTTCCGAAGCGACGCAGACGAATGGTTTTGGCAGGTCCTCGAAGCGGATGCCGGCTATGTGCTCGCGCAGCCGCGCATCGAGCTTCATGCCACCGAACAGGCCGCTGCCGCGTAGATTGAGGTCGAGAAGGCCAAAAATGCGCCGCCTGGTCAGGCTGCGCGCGAATTCTTCCAGCTCGTCAAGCTTGCCGGCAACATAGCAGCCGCCGACCAGCGCGCCGATCGAGGTGCCGGCGATCATCGACACTTCGATGCCGGCTTCGTCAAGCGCGCGCAGCACGCCGATATGCGCCCAGCCGCGCGCACAGCCGCCGCCCAATGCCAGCGAAATCCCTGTTTTGCCCGGAGATTTGGTTTCGGATGCGCCCGCGGCCGAGGAGAGGCCATTGGCCTCCCGAACGTCAGGTCTGTTGCGCAATGACGCCCAGTCGAGCATCACAATCTCCCTTGTCCCACGGCCATCCTATAGGCGGGCCGTATCGAAATCATGAATATACGTGGCTGAAGTGCTGCGAATGGTTCATATTGATGGTGTATTGCGCTTTCGATACGTTTTTTCCGCATCGAACAGTGGCTTGCTGCCGTCGCTGGCAAGTGTCCCTTTGCCATCGCTCAGCCCCACCGTCCGATAAAAGCATGAACGTCGGCCGGTGTGACAAGTTGCTTGGTGACCCAGCACTTTGACGCGCAACCATATCGCGTCCTGGTCACAATCCGTGAGCATCTCGACAACCTCCTGGACATTGCCCGAGGTTTCGCCCTTCTTCCACAGCGCGTTGCGCGAACGCGACCAGTAGTGCGCGATGCCGGTCTCGAGCGTCAGCGCCAGCGCCTCGGCATTCATGTGCGCGACCATCAGCAGCATGCCGTCTTCGGCATCGGTGACGACGGCGGTGACGAGGCCGCCGGCATCGAAGCGCGGCGAAAGGACCGTGCCTTCCTCAAGCGCCTTCTTGTCTGAGGGAGCTTTCGGGAACTCCAATGCCGACATTCGCCGGTCCTTATTTAACTAAGGTGGGGCGGGTCTGATCAGTTCCGCCGCCGCGCACCATGGTGACGAAGCGGACCTGCTCTTCGGGTGTATCCTTGAAGACGCCGGTGAAGGTCGAGGTCAGCGTGGTGGAGCCCTGTTTGCGGATACCGCGCATGGCCATGCACATATGCTCGGCCTCGAGCATGACGGCGACGCCACGCGGATTGAGCACGTCCTGGATGACCCCGGCAATCTGCGCCGTCATCGCTTCCTGGGTCTGCAGACGATGGGCGAAGATGTCGACGACGCGGGCGATCTTGGACAGGCCGACGACCTTGCCGTCCGGCAGATAGCCGACATGTGCCTTGCCGATGATCGGCACCATGTGGTGCTCGCAATGCGAGTGGAACGTGATGTCCTTGACGATCACGAGGTCATCGTAGCCGGCGACTTCCTCGAAGGTGCGGCCGAGTTCCTCGGCCGGACACATGTCGTAGCCGTTGAACATTTCGCGGAACGCCTTAGTGACGCGCTTCGGCGTGTCGATCAGACCCTCGCGGTCAGGGTTGTCGCCGGTCCAGCGCAGCAAGGTGCGCACCGCGGCTTCGACTTCGGCCTCGCTTGGCCGGTCGGTGACCGGCTTTTCCATATAGGCCGACTGCGGCATGAGTTTCTTGATAACGGCGTCCATAAAGGCGTCTCCCGTAGTTCCTCTCTCAGGAGGAACGAGTTGAACGGACCACGACCTTTCGGGTGTCAGAAACTCGCCCGGTTTCCAGCCCGTAAGTGGCGTGAACAGATTTGGGCATGACGAGGTTTGTGGTCGCCTTGTCGATACCCGACTACCGCCATTATATATGTTCGTGCCGAGCGAAAGGAAGACGCCAGAGCGGCAATCGCTGTTCGCTGGGCGGCGACGGATTGGAAAAATATGATCGACGATGTCTACAATGCGAAAATTCTGGGTTTTGCCGGAAACATCGCACGGATCGGCCGGCTCGACCGGCCCGACGCAACCGCACGAGCACATTCCAAGCTGTGCGGCTCGACGGTGACCGTCGATCTGAAGATGGATGATGGCGTCGTCAGCGATTTCGCGCATGACGTGAAGGCCTGTGCGCTTGGCCAGGCGTCGTCGTCGATCATGGCGCAGCATGTCGTCGGCGCCAGCGCCGAAGAATTGCGCAGCGTGCGCGAGACGATGCTGAAGATGCTGAAGGAAAATGGCCCGCCGCCCGAAGGTCGTTTCGCCGACCTGAAATACCTGGAACCGGTGCGCGACTACAAGGCGCGCCACGCCTCGACCATGCTGACCTTCGACGCAGTGGTCGATGCCATCGGCCAGATCGAGAAGAAGCGGGCGGAAGAGGCAGCTTAAACTTTGGCGAGAAAACGCCGGCTTTCGGCGAATTCCGCCCGGACCCAGTCGGCAAAAGCCCTGGCCGGCTCGGAAAGGTCATTCAGCCTTCTGGCCACTAGCCAATAGGCGCCCGACGCGACGTCGATGTCGAAAGGCTTGATCAGCGCGCCGGACGCAAGTTCTTCGCCGATCTGCAAAAGATCGCCCAGCGCGACACCATGTCCAAGCAAGGCTGCCTGCTTTGAAAGCGAAGCATCGGCCAGCATCGGGCCGCGCGCAGGCACGGCATCAGCCGTCACGCCCGCCGCTTCGAACCAGCGCGCCCAAGCCTGACGGTTTTCTTCGTGCAGCAATGTATAGCGACCAAGGTCGATCGGCTTTTCCAGAGCTGGGCCGGATGCAAGAAGTGCCGGCGACAGAACTGGGGAATCGACGACCGCGGCAAGCTGTTCGGCTTCGCTGCGTGGCCATGAGTTGGCGTGCGCACTGAAACGTAGGGCAAGTTCGGGCTGATCGCTGCGAAACTCTATCAACCTCGGGTCGACCTCAAGGGAAACGTCGATGTCGGGTCGCAACTCGCGAAACCGGTTGAGCCGCGGTACCAAGCCATACGGATGCAAGCGATGGCTCGACGCTGACACGTACCACGGACTGCGTCGGGGCCGCCGTCAATTCCGAAAGCAGCCTGTCGATGCCCTCGAAACTTCTGACCAACTGGTCGAGCAGCCGCCGGCCGGTGTCGGTCAACTCGACGCGGCGATGATGGCGGAAGAACAAAGGTTGGCGCAGGAAGGTTTCGAGCTCGCGGATCTGTCGGCTGATCGCCGCCTGCGAAACATAAAGCTCCTCGGCCGCACGGCTGAAGCTCAGGTGACGACCGGCTGCTTCGAAGCTTCTGAGAGCCGTCAGGGGGAGGTGTCCGCGCTTCATTCGCATAACTCAGAGTTATCTGACGTGGACGTTATACTCGTTTGAAGAGCAAGGCCAGCGGCGCTCTAATCGGTGCTCAAGGAGTGCCGCCATGATCCAGTTTCTCAACATTCTAGGCGATGTCGTGCGGATCGCGACGTTTCAGTGGTACGACGAGAAACCGCATAGGGATTGGTGCGAGGAGAGGCCGCCGACCAGCGTCGCCGTATGTCGAAGGCCGACGCCCGACCACTACCCGGTTCGCCGTACCAGGCCATGACCGGATTGCCGGAACGGCATTGCGTTCCTGGCCCGATGCGCACATCTATCGCGTAGGGAAACGCGATGTGGAGACTGCGGTGGTCGGCCAACATCGGCAAGCGCACGGCGCCAGACCGATTCGACAAGGACGCAATTGGCCCGGCCCGTGGCGCAAGACGCCGGGCCGCGTCTTCGGCACGTCGCTTGTCCGACTCTACCAGCTGACGCTGTCCGGCTTCGTCGGCAATTCCTGCCGGCATCTGCCGACCTGTTCCGAATACGCGCACGAAGCGATCGCCCGCCACGGGCTGTGGGCCGGCGGCTGGATGGGGTTTTTCCGGGTGCTGCGCTGCGGACCGTTCGGCACGCACGGCATCGACCGGGTGCCTGAGGCACTGGCTGATCGCTACCTCTGGTTCACGCCATGGCGGTACTGGCGGATCGGGAAAAAACGTGGCGACCTGGACAGTTGACCGCAGCTGTGCGGTGCACAAAGGGATCGCTTTTTACGATCTGTTAGGGTTAACCGCAGCTTGCGCTGACATAGCGCATTTGAGACAAAATCGAGACAAGACACCTCGCTAAGCCGCTCCTGACACCCTTCAGGAGAGATTACCAAATGCGCCGGATAGATCGTCTTCCCTTCGTTTTCGCCGTGGTTCTCTATGTCCTGGCGTGGCTGATGGGTTTTCCGATCCGTGCGCAATCGGCGCCGCTCGGGGACGTCGAATGCACGCTGATCGTCGACGCCGCAAGCGGCGAGACGCTGTATCGCCAAGGGACCTGCGATCAGCGCTTCAGCCCCGCCTCGACATTCAAGGTTCCGCTGGCGCTGATCGGCTATGATGCTGGAATCCTGAGCGACGAGCATACGCCAAGCTGGGAGTACAAGGCAGAGTTCAATGCTCCGAAACGGGACCGCAAGACCGTCGACCCGACGATCTGGGAAAGGGATTCGGTCCTTTGGTTCTCACGCGAGATTACGCGCCGGCTCGGCAGCAAACAGTTTGCCGGCTATGTGTCCAGATTGGACTATGGTAACACCGAAGTCTCCGGCACTGCCGGCAAGAATGACGGCCTCACCCATTCCTGGGTGAATTCTTCGCTCAAGATATCGCCGGTCGAGCAGGTCGATTTCCTGCGCAAGCTGCTGGCGCGGAAACTGCCGGTCTCGGACAAGGCCCATGCGATGACCAGCGCGATTGTCCCGACCTTCCGGGCAGGCGGCTGGACGGTGCAGGGTAAGACCGGAACGACCAGGCTCGGCGACAGCGCCGACAAGCGCTCGCTTGGCTGCTTTGTCGGCTGTGCGCAGACCGATGCTCGCAAGATCGTCTTTGCCCGCCTGGTAGTCGATACGAAACGTTCCGACACGCCAAAGGGGCTCAAGACGCGGGCGATGTTCCTGAAAGATCTGCCGAATCTCCTCAGGTGAACCTACATCCGGCTTTACGGCGCCGAAAACTGCCCATAAAAGACCGCTCGCCGCCGGACGCATCCGGCTCTTACTGATGCATGTCGTAGCCCCAAAACCGCTAAGCAGTCTTGGGTGACATGCATTTCACCACCCGCGCTCGTTTGCGGGACTGGATAGGAGAATCTTATGCTGAATTCCGTTTCCCTGACATTTCCCGATGGTTCCGTTCGCGATTACGACGCGGCGATGACCGGCGCCGGCCTGGCGGAATCGATCTCGAAGTCGCTGGCCAAGAAGGCCGTTGCCTATTCGATCGACGGCACAGTGCGCGATCTTTCCGACCCGATCGGCAGATCGGGCAAAGTCGAGATCATCACCCGCGAGGACCCGCGTGCGCTGGAGCTCATCCGCCACGATGCAGCCCATGTGCTGGCCGAAGCCGTGCAGGAACTTTGGCCGGGAACGCAGGTGACCATCGGGCCGGTGATCGAAAACGGATTCTACTACGATTTTGCCCGCAACGAGCCGTTCACGCCCGACGATTTTCCGGTGATCGAGAAGAAGATGCGCGAGATCATTGCGCGCAACAAGCCGTTCACCAAAGAGGTCTGGTCGCGCGAAAAGGCGAAAAGGATCTTTGCCGACAAGGGCGAGCGCTACAAGCTCGAGTTGATCGACGCCATCCCCGAGGATCAGGACCTCAAGATCTATGCACAGGGCGACTGGTTCGATCTTTGCCGCGGCCCGCATATGGCCTCGACTGGCCAGATCGGCAACGCCTTCAAGCTGATGAAGGTCGCCGGCGCCTATTGGCGCGGCGACAGCAACAACCCGATGCTGACCCGCATCTACGGCACGGCCTGGGCCGACCAGGCGCAGCTCGAAGCGTATCAGACGATGCTGGAGGAGGCCGAGAAGCGCGACCACAGGAAGCTCGGCCGTGAGATGGACCTGTTCCACTTCCAGGAGGAGGGCCCCGGGGTCGTGTTCTGGCACGCCAAGGGCTGGAGGATGTTCCAGAACCTGGTCAATTACATGCGTCGCCGCCTCGACGAGCAGGGCTATCAGGAGGTCAACGCGCCGCAGGTGCTCGACAAGAGCCTGTGGGAGACGTCAGGCCACTGGGGCTGGTACCGGGACAACATGTTCAAGGTGACGGTTGCTGGCGACGACACCGACGACGACCGGGTGTTTGCGCTGAAGCCGATGAACTGCCCCGGTCACGTCCAAATCTTCAAGCACGGGCTGAAATCCTACCGCGATCTGCCGGTAAAACTTGCGGAATTCGGCAATGTGCATCGCTATGAGCCGTCCGGCGCGCTGCACGGGCTGATGCGCGTGCGCGGCTTTACCCAGGACGATGCGCACATCTTCTGCACCGAGGAACAGCTCGCCGACGAGTGCATCAAGATCAACGATCTGATCCTCTCGACCTATGCCGATTTCGGCTTCGACGAAATCACCGTCAAGCTGGCGACCCGCCCCGAAAAACGGGTCGGCACCGACGCGATGTGGGATCATGCTGAGGGCGTGCTGCAGGACGTGCTCGACAAGATCGCGGCGCGGTCGGGCAACCGGATCAAGACGGGCGTCAATCCGGGTGAGGGCACGTTCTACGGGCCGAAGTTCGAATATGTGCTGAAGGACGCCATCGGCCGCGACTGGCAATGCGGCACCACGCAGGTTGATTTCAACCTGCCGGAACGGTTCGGCGCCTTCTACATCGGCTCGGATTCGGAAAAGAAGCAGCCGGTGATGGTGCATCGCGCCATCTGCGGCTCGATGGAGCGTTTTCTCGGCATCCTGATCGAGAATTATTCCGGCCATTTCCCGCTCTGGTTCGCGCCGCTGCAGGTGGTGGTGGCGACGATCACTTCCGATGCCGACGATTACGCCCAAAAGGTCGTTGCGCAGCTGAAGGCGGCGGGGCTGATCGCCGAAGCCGATCTGCGCAACGAGAAGATCAACTACAAGGTCCGCGAGCATTCGCTGGCCAAGGTCCCGGTCATCCTCGTCTGCGGCAAGCGCGAGGCCGAGGAAGAAACGGTCAATATCCGTCGTCTCGGGTCGCGCGACCAGGAATCACTCGGCCTCGCAGCCGCCGTGAAGCTGCTTGCCGATGAGGCGGTGACACCCGACCGCAAGCGCCGCGCGGCCTGAACCAGCCGACCAGCAACGAATGGCGGTGGAGCGATCCACCGCCATTTTCATATGCCTGTCACGCCGCGCGCCTATCTGGCAAATCGATCGACGTGCGCGTCGGCGATGCGCTGGCGCGACGCATGCGCAAGGCAGCTTAGAGGGGCGCGCCTCAGTCGGCGCCTTCCTCGGAATCGATGGCCGAAGCCTCGGTGGCCAGAACCTCGATGTCCTGGTTGTGCCCAGCCACCACCGTAAAATCCTTCTGGTAGATGCGGTCGCGGTTCTTGGCGATGATGGTGTAGTCGCCCTCGGCCAGCACCATCGAGGCAAAGGCGCCGACGGTTTCCTTGATCGGATCGCCGGATTCATTGAGCAACGACCAGGAGGTGTCGGCGATAGCCTCGCCGCCTGGTTCGCGCACCAGCTTCATGGTCATCTCGGCGGCACGGTGCTCGACCGTCGCTTCGGTGAGCTTGCCGGCCTCGACGCGGATGTCGGAGCGGATGACCGCGTTCACCGCGCCATAGGTCGACACGACGTGGTAGGTGCCGGCATTGAGCCGCACGACGCTGTTCGGCTCGACATCGGGTATGATGAGGGCGCGATCGCCATCGGCCGCGGCGTGGCTCTCATAGATCGAGAAGCGCAGCTTCTTCGGCGGTATGCGTACCCCGCCGGACAGCACGGCATCGAGCTTGAGGCCACCGGCATCGAGCACGAGGCTCTCGCGCTTGGCTTCCTTGCCGACGGTGATGCGCTTGGTGGCGCCGGCCCGCCCGTAGGAGGCGTGGACCAGATACGAACCCGGCTCGAGCTGGAATATGGCGGTGCCGCCATGAGCGGAGGCGACCATCGGCAGCTTGCCGTCGCTGGCCGATTCGGGTTTGAAGACGCGCCAGACGATGCCGCGCGTGATGTCGGCGCCCTTGTCGGTCAATTGCGCCGACAGCGTGATCGCCCCGCTGCTGCCCAATGCCAGCGATGTCTCGCTTTTCGGATGCGCATAGCCCGAAATTCCGGGAAGCTTCAGCTCGCCGAGGCCGTCCACATCCTGGGCGACGGCAAGCGAAACCGGCACCATCAACAGTGCGGCAGCGAGCCATATCAGGAAAAGACGCAATGTCCCCTCAAACATGCCTTGCGTTGAAGCCCAAGGCGGTGGCAATTTCAAGGCTTAAGAGTCCGGTCGGCTTCTGCTACAGGGCTCTTTGTTCGGCGCGCCGCGCCAATGCCCAAGCCGCCCGATGTCCCGATGGTGCGCTTCAGCTCAAATTCCAGGAGACTTGCGCCCATGGCGTCGCCGATCATCGATTTTCTGCTGAGCCGAAATTCCGCGCCGATCCCGGATTTGAAAGAACCGGCACCGGGCGATGCGGAGATCGCGACGATGATCGCCGCCGCCTCGCGGGTGCCGGACCATGGCCGGCTGGAGCCTTGGCGTTTCATCCTTTATCGCGGCGAGGCCCGCATCGAGATCGGCAAGAAGCTGGCAGAACTTGCCGAACAGCGCGAAGGGCCGCTGCCGGAAGGCCGGCGCAACCAGGAATTGGCGCGCTTTTCGCGGGCACCGCTGGTCATCGGCGTGATTTCTATCCCCAGGGAAAATCCAAAGATCCCGCAATGGGAGATGTTCCTGTCCGGCGGCATGGCGGCGATGAACCTGATGCTTGCCGCCAATGCGCTGGGCTACGGCACCAACATGATCAGCAACTGGTATTCCGACGTGCCCGAGGGCAGGGCGATCCTCGGCCTGGCGCCGCATGAGCGGGTCGTCGGCTTCGTCCATATCGGCTCCTACCAGGGGCCAGCACCGGAACGACCGCGGCCCGATCCGGCAAAGCTCTATGCCGACTATTCAGGGCCGTGGGTGGGATAATTTCGGCGCGGAACAGACCCCTAAGGATCAAGCTCCGATGCCTTGGCTCGCGCCAGGAGCCGCTCTGCGAGCTTGAGATGCGGCCGGTCGTACATCTTGCCATCCATGCCAACGACGCCGGGATTTCCTGCCGCCTCGAACGCCTCGACGATCGCCAGGGCGCTTTTCACCGCTTGCGCCGAAGGCGTGAAGGCGGCGTTGATGACCGGCACCTGCGCCGGATGGATCGCCATCTTGCCGGTGAAACCGTCGCGCTCGGCCTCGGCGCATTCGGCCTCGAAGCCGGCCATGTCGCGAAAATCCGGAAAGACGGTGTCGATTGCCGCGACTTCCGCGGCACTTGCGGCAAGCATGGTCATGGTGCGGGCGAGGCGGAACACATCCGTGTAGCGGCCATTCGCGTCGCGCGTCGCGCGTGCGCCGATTGCCGCCGACAGATCTTCCGCGCCCCAGGTGACGCCGACAAGCCGCGCGCTTGCACGGGCGTAGGTCGCTGCGGCCAAGACGCCTGCGGCCGTTTCTGTGATGATCGGCAGGATCCTTATCGCTCCATCCGGCAGGCCGCCTTCGGCTTCGTGCACCCTGAGCTTGGCCGAGAGATGCTGGACATCCAGTCCGCTGTTCGACTTAGGCAGCATGATGCCGTCTGGTTTCACCGGCACGAGCGCCGCCAGATCGTCGTCGGTCAGTCCGGTCGAAAGATCGTTGACCCGAACATAGATCGCGGAGCTGGTCCGGTGCCTGTGCTCGGCGATAAAACGCGCCGCTGTGTCGCGCGCCAGACCTTTGTTCTGCGCGGCAATCGAATCCTCGAGGTCGATGATGACCACGTCGGCGCCTACGCCAAAGCCCTTCTCCAGCTTCTTTTCCGAATCGCCGGGAACGAAGAGCAGAGAACGCATCGGCTATGCCTTTTTCATCATCATGGCTTGCCTCGTGCATTTGGCAACCAGCACGTCGTTCTGGTTATAGGCGCGGTGCTCGAACTCGACGATACCGCGGTCCGGTTTCGACCTGGAATCGCGCACCGAAACCACCGTGGTCTCGACGCGAATGGTGTCGCCATGGAAGACGGGGTGCGGAAACACTGTCTCCTTCATGCCGAGATTGGCGATGGTGGTGCCGACGGTGATGTCATTGACCGAGATGCCGATCATCAGGCCCAGCGTGAACAGCGAATTGACCAGCGGTTTGCCCCATTCGCTCTTCGCCGCGAAGTCGAAATCGATGTGCAGCGGTTGCGGGTTCAGCGTCATCACCGAAAACAGCATGTTGTCGCTTTCGGTCACGGTCTTGCGCAGCGTGTGCTTGAACACATGGCCGACAACGAACTCCTCAAGATAAAGCCCGGCCATGGTCGATCTCCTCCGCTGCTTCAGGGTTGATAGGCGTTGCATATCGCGCTCGCAAGCCAGTTAACGAACATGGTGAACCGTTCGTAAACCATTTGTGCCTACGGTCTCCACCAGGGTCAGAAGCGTTCTGGCAAGGGGCGTAAGCAGGCGACATGGTCGTTTCGCATTTCCTGAAATGGATCCATACGGCGAAGGTGTCGGAGCGTGCTGCGGCGGCAAGCGCGCTGGCTCGCGCCTATGTCGACTCGGAGCTGCCTTTCGAGGACCGCTGCGCTGCCGAGGCGGCGCTGACGCTGCTGCTCGATGACGCATCGTCGAAGGTGCGGCTGGCGATCGCCGACGCGCTTTCCATGAGCCATCATGCGCCGCCGCAGATCGTCAGCGCGCTGGCCTCGGACCAGCCGGAAGTCGCAGCCTTGGTGCTGGCGCGCTCGCCGCTGCTCACCGATGCCGACCTGATCGATCGGGTTGCCGGCGGCCAGAAAGCGACGCAGAAGGTGATCGCCGACCGGCCACGCGTCTCGATGTCGGTTGCGGCGGCGATCGCCGAGATCGGCGAGCCGGAAGCCTGCGCCACGCTGCTCGCCAACAGCGGCGCCGATATCGCATCGATCAGCTTTCGGCGCATGGCCGAGCGGCACGGCCACCTGCCTCTGGTGCGCGAAGCGCTGATTGCCGACGCGCGCCTGCCCGCCGATTGCCGGCATTTGCTGCTGGTCAAAGTGGGCGAGACGCTCAAGGGCTCGCCGCTGGTGCTGGCGCTGATGGGCGCCGCCAGGGCCGAGCGCGTCATGCGCGATGCTTGCGTCAAAGCCTCCGTGACACTGATCGAAGGCACGCGTGCAGAGGAACATACCGCACTTGTCGAACATCTGCGCCTGCGCGGCGACCTGACCGCAAGCTTCGTCATCCGCACCATTGCGCACGGCAAGGTCGACTTCTTTGGCTCGGCGCTGGTCGCGCTCAGCCAACAGTCCGAGCAACGGGTGAGGGCACTGCTGGCCGGCGGGCATGACGTGGCTCTGCAGGCACTGTTCCGCAGCGCCGGGCTTACCGCCGCCACCCACGCCATCATTCTGCGCGCGCTGAAGGTCTGGCGCGAGGTCGCCAATGGCAAACGCCTCGCCGGCGTCCAGGAAGTCAGTTGGCTGATGCTGAAGGAATTGGGCGGACAGTCCGCCGAAGGCGATCTCGCCGGGCTGGTCAAATCGATCCATCTCGACGCGCTGCGCGAGAACGCACGCGGGCACGCGCTGGCGATCGCTGCTGCCTAAACCCGGTCTTTCGCGAAAAAGTCCGGAAAATCCTCAATCGCGGCGGCGATGATGCGCAGCGAGGCGGCGGTCTGCAGCATTTCGGCTGCGACGCTGCGCTCCGCGATGCCAGCTGCATACTGCCTGGCGACCGCGACGGTCGCCGTCTGCGGCTCGCCGGGCCGCCTGAACAGCAGTTCGCGTGCCAGCCCGCGCAGGAAATTGGTGATGGAAAGTGCTGTTTCAGGCGGGATCGCGGAACTTTGCTGCGCGTTGCGCAGCCGCAGGATTTCGAGGCCGACGGTAACCGCAGCTATGCCGCCGCCGAGAACCGCGTCGCCTTTCTTGCCGGCGTTCTGCAGCAGTGGCATCAACTGGTTGATCCGGTCGTAGGCAAGGCTTTCGAAGGCCGATCGCCGCGGCAGGCGGTCGTGCAGGCAAAGGCGTGCAAGATCTTCGCGCATGGTTTGCAGGATGCGGTTGACTGTAACCCAGGGGTCGGCGGGCAGCACGACGGCGAAGACGCCGATCGCCAGAAGAATGCCGACAAGGACCGCTGCCGAATTGGCGAGGAACGGCTCCGGATCGTAGGTCATGACCTGATGTGGGCTGAGGAAGGCGAGGAAATTGATCGCAAAGGCCGTTGCCACGCCGACGTAGCGCGGATTGGCCATGGCCAGTGCCGCTGGCACCAGGATCGGGACGACGAAAACCGCGAACCAGCCAAAGCCCGGCAGCGCTGGAAGTGCCATCTGCCCGACCACAAACGCGAACGGCAGGGCGAGCAACGTGCCCTCGAAGAAGTTCCATGCCGACCGGATCGGATCGGCGCGCGCGGCGAACAAGCTGGAGACAACGGCGACCAGAATGACCGTGCCCGTCGCGTCCGACCATTTCGTCGCCAGCCAGAAGCCGGCGACCAGGAGCGTGGCGATTGCTGCGCGCACGGCATTGCGCGATGCCGCACGGTAATCGCGGTGCACCACCAGCGCTGGCTGCCGGCGTTCGCGACTGGCATGAGACGGGGGAGAGCGCAGTGCATCCAGGCCGCGCAGCACTTGCTGCATTGCCTCGGCGAAGTCGGCGGCAATGGTTAGGCGGGTGACAGTGCCAGCCCAGTCAATGTCTTGCCCGGCCGCGATGTCAGGCATCTGCCGTGCCTTGCCGGCGATTGCGTCGAGCCGCGCCACCCAGGGCGCCGTATCGTCCAGCGCGCCCGGCTTGGCTACCAGTTCGCCGACAACGGCCTGCAACTCGGCGCGAACGGGGATGAGGGCTGCATTCTTCGGCGCGGCGTGGGCATGCAGCGCACGCGCCGCTGACAGGGCCGACAGAAGCTGGCCGATGGTACGCCGGACCGGATAGGCGCGGGTGGCGAGGCTCGGCCCCTCCAGCCTTGCGTAAGTGCGCATCTCGCCGAGCGTCTGGACGTCGCCGATCAGCTTGCGGTGCAGCCCGGCAAGCTTTTCCGCATCGCCGCCGGAAAAAGCGCCGTCCGCATAGGCCGCCAGGTCGAGAATGCTGCGTTTCAGTCTTGAGATGATGGCGTCGGCGGCCAGTTTCGGCAGGATCAGCCGGCTGGTCAGCGCAGCGCAGACGATACCAAGCACGATTTCCGCGCAGCGCGCCACGGCGAGATCGATGACGAGGTGCGGCTGGCCGAAAGCCGGCAGGCCTATGATCATCGCGGTGTAGCCGGCAAGCGCCGCGCCATAGGCTTCCGGATTGCGTAGCAGCGACGAGACCAGCGAGCAGATGCCGGTCCAGACGGCAAGAACTGCAACCAGCAACCACGGGTTGGCATCGAAAACAGTGGTAATGCCGATCGCCGCCAGCGCGCCGGCAAGCGTGCCGAGGAGACGATAAAACCCCTTCGCCAGCACCATGCCGGCGACCGGCTGTGCGACGATGAACACCGTCATCATCGCCCATTGCGGGTGGTCGAGCTTCAGCGCATAGGCGGCCAAAATCGCGATGAGGCCGGCCGAAACGGTGCGCAGGGCAAAGATCCAGTCCGAGCGCGTCGGCCGCGTCAGGCCATCGATCCGCGTGCCGATATCGTCCTTCAGCCGCGCCCAGGTCAAGTGCTCGTCTCCAGCTCAGAAGGCCAAGCTAGCGGCGGGAGCTCAGATATCCAGCACTTCCGTCTCGGCGAATTCCGCGCGTTCCTGGATGAACCGGAAACGGGCCTCGGGCTTGGTCCCCATCAATGCGTCGACCGCATCCTTGGTCGCCGCCTCGGCATCGATAACGTCGACCCGCAGCAGCGTGCGCTTTTTCGGGTCCATGGTGGTTTCCTTGAGCTGGGCGGCCATCATTTCGCCCAGCCCCTTGAAGCGGCCGATTTCGACCTTGCCGCGCCCGGTGAATTCGGTGCGCAGGAGTTCGTCCTTGTGCGCGTCGTTGCGGGCATAGGCGACCTTGCCGCCTTGCCGGATCGAATAGAGCGGCGGCACCGCCAGATAGAGATGGCCGCCGCGGACCAGGCTTGGCATCTCCTGGTAGAAAAAGGTGATCAGCAGCGAGGCGATATGGGCGCCGTCGACGTCGGCATCGGTCATGATGATGACCCGGTCGTAGCGCAGGTCTTCGTCGCGGTATCTCGAGCGCGTGCCGCAGCCAAGCGCCTGGATGAGGTCGGATATCTGCTGGTTGGCGGCAAGCTTGTCGTTGCCGGCGCTGGCGACGTTGAGGATCTTGCCGCGCAGGGGCAGCACCGCCTGGCTGGCGCGGTCGCGCGCCTGCTTTGCCGAACCGCCGGCCGAATCGCCCTCGACGATGAACAGCTCGGCACCGGCGGCGGCATTCTGCGTGCAGTCGGCGAGCTTGCCGGGCAGGCGCAGCTTGCGCACCGCACTCTTGCGCGACACTTCCTTTTCCTGGCGGCGGCGCACCCGCTCGTCGGCGCGCGCGATCACCCATTCGAGCAGTTTCGAAGCTTCCTGCGGATTGTCGGCCAGCCAATGGTCGAACGGGTCGCGGATAGCGCTTTCGACGATGCGGATCGCCTCGATCGTCGCCAACCTGTCCTTGGTCTGGCCGACGAATTCCGGTTCGCGGATGAACACCGACAGCATGCCCGCCGCCGAGATCATCACATCCTCGGAAGTGACGATCGAGGCGCGCTTGTTGCCGACCAGGTCGGCATAAGCGCGCAAGCCGCGCGTCAGGACGTTGCGGAAGCCGGCCTCATGCGTGCCGCCCTCCGCGGTCGGGATGGTGTTGCAATAGGAATTGATAAAACCGTCGCCGCCGAACCAGGTCACCGCCCATTCGAGCGAACCGTGACCGCCCTGCTTCTCGCTCTTGCCGGCAAACATTTCACGGGTCACCTGGAATTCGTCGCCGAGCGAGGCTTTCAGATAATCCTTGAGGCCGCCCGGAAAATGGAATTCTGCCTTGGCCGGCGTCGTGTCCTTTTCCTTGATCAGCGAGGGATCGCAGGTCCAGCGGATTTCGACACCGCCGAACAGGTAGGCCTTTGACCGCGCCATGCGGTAGAGCCGCGCCGGCTCGAAAGCAGCACCCTTGCCGAAAATCTGCTCGTCTGGATGGAAGCGGATCTTCGTGCCGCGGCGGTTGTGCACCTCGCCGAGCTGCTCCAGGCCGGTCACCGGAACGCCTCGCGAGAAGCGCTGGCGATAGAGCTTGCGCCCAATCGCGACCTCGACCTCGAGATGGTCGGACAGCGCGTTGACCACGGAAACGCCGACACCGTGCAGGCCGCCGGACGTCTCGTAAACCTTGCTGTCGAACTTGCCGCCTGAATGCAGCGTCGTCATGATGAGTTCGAGCGCCGGCTTCTTGAATTTCGGGTGCGGATCGACCGGAATGCCGCGGCCGTTGTCGGTTACGGACAGGTATCCGTCGGCGGAAAGCTCGACATCGATGAAGGTCGCATGGCCGGCGACCGCCTCGTCCATCGAATTGTCGATGACCTCGGCGAACAGATGGTGCATCGCCTTGTCGTCGGTGCCGCCAATGTACATGCCTGGGCGGCGGCGCACCGGCTCCAGCCCCTCCAGCACTTCGATATCGGCGGCACTGTAGCTCTCGCTGGCGTCGCGGGGCGCCGGCCGCTTCGCCGCCTGCACCAGCGGGTCGGCCGGGCGCGCGGCGGCGCGAGCCGGTTGCGGCTGCTTGTCGAATTTGGCGAAAAGATCGTTATTGTCGTCCATGCCGATCCTGGATTCCGATGCTGCGAATCACCATCCGATACTGCCACGCTTTTCGCGGGCAGGCGACGGAGGTTCCTGTTACGTTCGAGGATAGAGCCTCTTACTGCAAAACCATTCGACAGCCAAGCGGCGGAAATGGGGTCGAAGCCTGGAGCATCGACGCTTTGTAAACCTTGTCCGAAGGTTACGCCGCAAGGTTGGCTGAAAAACGATATCCGCGAACTGTCGCTGACCTAGAATGCAGTGGAACCCTCAAGAGGCTGTCGCTTAAGCATGTTGGATTACAGTTCGCTCTTGCTCGCGGCGGCGCTGTCGGGCACGTGCCTTAGCATCACCATGTTTGCGATCTGGTTCAGCGCGCCACAGGCACGCTTTGTGCTGACGGTGGCCTGCGGCATTCTCGTGCTGGTCGCACATGTCGTGTTGTTCTGGCATTACACCAGGGATCCAAGCGCCTGGCTTTGCCAGATCGTGCTTGTGCTTCTCAGCCTCGGCTTCCTGATTCTCTGCCTGTCGGCCATGCAATATCTCAGCATGCGCGACTACAGGCGGGCCATCTTGCCGACCTTGGCTGCGATGGCTGTTTGCGCGGGTGCGACGTATCTCGGGTTTGATGGTGTCGGCTTCATTGTCACCTACGCGACGGTAACGGCGCTGCTCTCGCTTATCGGGGCGATGTTCTGGATTGAGGGTGGTCACGATCGCCGGATATTGCTGGTCGTCTCGTTCCTGAGCGGCGTCTGTGCGCTGTCGTTCGGACTTTGCGGCGCGGTCCTGCTGGTCACGGGCCAATGGGTGCTGGGTGTTGCGCCCGACAATTGGGCCGAGCGGGTGAATTCCGTCGTGGCCGTCGCCTGCATGACCGGGCTCGGCGCATTGACGCTCTCCCTGCACCATTTGCAGGCGCAGATCGAACTGAAGGCCGAGACGATGACCGATCCATTGACCGGGCTGATGAATCGGCGGGCGTTGACGGCACTCTACGGCGAGCGGGTCTTCGGTCCGTTCATGTCCGTTGCCATGTTCGACCTTGACCATTTCAAGAGGACGAACGACGTATTCGGTCACCCGGTCGGCGACCAGGTTCTGTGCCGCTTTGCCGCCGTCATCAGGAAATACGCCCGGACCGGCGTCGACGCCTTCCGGTTGGGCGGCGAGGAATTCGTGCTCGTCATGTCGCGGATGACGGAAGAGAAGGCCTATGACATTGCGAGCAAGATCAGCGTTGCCTTCGGCACGGAAGTCGTGGCCACCCAACTTGGTCCGTTGCGAAGCACAGTCAGCGGCGGCATCGGCTTTGGTGGAACAAACGGCACCGGTCTCGACGATGTGCTGGCCGAAGCCGACGCAGCACTCTATGCGGCAAAGCGCGCCGGGCGAAATCGCGTCGTCCTTCGGGACCGGGCGAGCAAGGCCGACGGGCCGGCCTTGCGTTCTGCCTGATTGAAGTTTCTATCTTCTTGTTAGACCCATGATCTTGTCCGAAAACCGGATTCCACTTTTCGGGATCATGATCTATTCCGCCGCACCCAGATATTCCGACAGCGGCGGGCAGGAGCAGACAAGGTTGCGGTCGCCGGCGACATTGTCGATGCGTGACACCGGCGGCCAGTATTTTGCCGTCGTGTCGGCATCGCCGGCGGGGTAGGCCGCCTCCAGGCGCGAATAGGGATGGGTCCACTGGCCGGCCAACGCCTCGGCGGCGGTGTGCGGCGCGTTGACCAGAGGATTGTCGCCCAACGGCCATTCGCCCTTCGCCACCTTGGCTGCCTCGCCGGCTATGGCGATCATGGCCTCGCAGAAGCGATCCAGCTCGCGCTTGGGCTCGGACTCGGTCGGCTCCACCATCAGTGTGCCGGCCACCGGGAACGACATGGTCGGTGCATGGAAGCCATAGTCGATCAGCCGCTTGGCGATATCGTCGACGCTGATGCCGGCGCTGTCTTTGAGCACGCGGGTGTCGAGGATGCATTCATGCGCAACGCGTCCGTTGCGCCCTTTGTAAAGCAGGGGGAAATGCTCGCCGAGCCGCGTCGCCACATAGTTGGCGGAGATGATCGCCGTCTCGGTCGCCTGCTTCAGGCCGGAAGCGCCCATCATACGAATATACATCCAGGTGATCGGCAGGATGGAGGCACTGCCGAACGGTGCCGCCGCCACGGCATGGGCCGAGCCTTCGGTGACGTGGCCGGGCAGATATGGCTTCAGGTGCGCCTTGACGCCGATCGGGCCGACACCGGGGCCGCCGCCGCCATGCGGGATGCAGAAGGTCTTGTGCAGGTTCATGTGGCAGACATCGGCGCCGATATCGCCGGGACGGGCGAGGCCGACCAGCGCGTTGAGGTTGGCGCCGTCGAAATAGACCTGGCCGCCATGGCTGTGGACGAGGGCACAAAGGTCGCGCGCGCCTTCCTCGAAGACGCCATGCGTCGAAGGATAGGTGAACATCAGCGCCGCAAGGTTGTTCGCATGCTCGGCTGCCTTGGCCTGCAGGTCGGCCATGTCGATATTGCCGTCCTCGGTGCAGCGCACGACGACGACGCTCATGCCGGCCATGGCCGCACTTGCCGGATTGGTGCCATGCGCCGAGGACGGGATCAGGCAGACGGTGCGATGGCCCTCGCCGCGCGACAGATGATAGCCGCGAATGGCGAGCAGCCCGGCATATTCGCCCTGGCTGCCGGCATTGGGCTGCAGGGTCACCGCGTCGAAGCCGGTGATCTCGGCCAGCCAGCCTTCCAGCTCGTCGATCATGGCGCGATAGCCTATCGAATGGTTTGCCGGCGCGAAGGGATGCAGGTTGGCGACATCAGGCCAGCTCACCGGCATCATTTCGGCGGCGGCGTTGAGCTTCATGGTGCAGGAGCCGAGCGGGATCATGGCGCGGTCGAGCGCCAGGTCCTTGTCGGCCAGCCGGCGCAGGAAGCGCATCATGTCGGTTTCCGAGTGGTTTTCGCGGAAGACGGGCTGGGTGAGGAACTCCTTGCCGCGCGGTGTTCCTGGCATGGAACTGCCGGCGGCAACGTCGGCCTTGGCGCCGAAAAGCGCTGCGATTGCCTCCAGATCGGCTTCAGTGGAGGTCTCGTCGAAGCTGATGCCGACATGGTCGGCGTCGATGACGCGCAGCAGCCGGCCGGTCTTTTCTGCGGCGGCGGCAATCGCGCCGGCTCTGCCCTTCACTTCCACGGTCACAGTGTCGAAGCGGCTGTCGCCGAGCACCGAAACGCCCGCTGCCTTGAGGCCGGCAGCCAGGCGGTTGGCCAGCGTGTGGACGCGGCCGGCAATCGCCTGCAGCCCGGCAGGGCCATGCCAGATCGCGTAGGCCGTCGCCATATTGGCGAGCAGCGCCTGTGCGGTGCAGATGTTGGACGTCGCCTTGTCGCGGCGGATATGCTGTTCGCGTGTCTGCAAAGCGAGGCGATAACCGGGACGGCCCTTGCTATCCGTCGACTGGCCAACGAGCCGGCCGGGCATCAGCCGCGTCAGCCTGTCGGAGACGGCGCAATAGGCGGCGTGCGGCCCGCCAAAGCCCATCGGCACGCCAAAACGCTGCATCGGGCCGACGGCGATGTCGGCGCCAAGCCTGGCCGGCGCATCGGTCAGCGTCAGGCCAAGCGGGTCGGCGATGAAGACGACCAGCGCGCCGGCAGCACGGGCCCTGTCGATCGCTGCCTTGTGGTCGCCGTAGACGCCGAATGTATCGGGCCAGGAGACCAGCAGGGCGGCGGTGTTGTCGTCGATCACCTCGCCGTCGACCTCGATGCCGAGCGGCTCGGCGCGGGTGCGCACGACGTCCAGCGTCTGCGGGTGCGGCGTGCCGGCCAGTGCCACCTTGGTGCGCTTGTCGCGATGATGGCGCAGCGCAATGCCGACAGCTTCGGCCACCGCCGTCGCCTCGTCGAGCAGCGAGGCCGACGCCACCGGCAGGCCGGTCAGTTCTGTCACCAGCGTCTGGAAGTTGAACAGCATTTCCAGCCGGCCCTGGCTGATCTCGGCTTGGTAAGGCGTGTAAGCCGTATACCAGGCCGGGTTCTCGAACAGGTTGCGCTGGATCACCGGCGGCACGTGGACGCCATGATACCCGGCACCGATGAAGCTCTTCAGCACCGTGTTCTTTGCCATCGTCGCCGCGAGCTCGGTCAGCGCTTCCGCTTCGCTTGCGGGGGCGGGCAGGGCCAGCGGCCGGTCGAGCCGGATCGACTTCGGCACTGCCTGACTGATCAGGGTCTCGACCGAAGGAACGCCGATCGTCGCCAGCATGGCTCTGACGTCATGGAGGCCCGGGCCGATATGGCGAGCCGAGAAGGGGTAGGGTGCTGCGGTCATCTTCCTCGTCCTGCTATCAACCAATATGGGCTTTGTAAGCGGCTTCATCGAGGAGTCCGTCGAGCTGGCTTTCATTGGCCAGCTTCATCTTCCACAACCACCCGTCGCTGGTTGCCGCCGAATTGACGAGTGAAGGATCCGATGACAGCGAGGTGTTGGCCTCGGTGATCTCGCCGTCGACGGGCGCGTAGACATCCGATGCGGCCTTGACCGATTCGACCACCACGGCGGTGTCGCCCTTGGCCAGTTTTCTGCCCAGTTCCGGCAGCTCGACGAAGACGAGATCGCCGAGCTGCTGCTGTGCGTAGTCGGTGATGCCGACCGTGGCGATGCCGCCCTCGACGCGCAGCCATTCGTGATCTTCGGTGAAATAGGTCTTTGCCATTGAAATCATCCTTTGCGGTAGCGATGGGGCGTGAAGGGCAGGGGGTGGATGTCGACCGGGATTTTCGTCCCGCGGACATCGGCGAACAGTTTTGCGCCGGATTTGGCAAGCGGCGTCTGAACGTAGCCCATGGCGACCGGATGACCGGCCGAGGGGCCGAAGCCGCCTGAGGTGACATGGCCGGCAGGGTTGCCGTCAGCATCGAAAAGGGCAGCACCGGCGCGCACCGGCTGGCGGCCTTCCGGCTTCAGGCCGACGCGTTTTTGCGCCGGACCGCGCTCCAGGATGGCGCGCAGCGCATCGGCGCCGATGAAGGCGCCAGAGGCGCGAACCTCCTTGGGGATGGCCCACATCAGCCCGGCGCTGGCCGGATCGATCTCCGGCGTGATGTCCAGCCCGTGCAGGCACAGTCCGGCTTCGAGCCGCAGGCTGTCGCGGGCGGCAAGGCCGACCCACATCACCCGCTCGTCCTCGAGCAGCCTGGCGACGAGGTTTCTTGCATCCGCTTCCGGCAGGCCGATCTCGAAGCCGTCTTCGCCGGTATAGCCGGACCGGCTCATGAACCATTTTTCGCGCGGCTCGATGCCGTGCATGAACACCAGCGAACCGGTCTCGATGCCGGCGCGGGAAAGGGCAGCCCACGCCTCGGGGCCCTGGATGGCCAGGAAGACGCGGTCGAGCGCATCCACTTTTACATCGAAATCGCCCTCTGCATCGAAATTTTTGGCCAGTGCGCGCAGATGCTTTTCGTCGGCGGCGGCGTTGCCGGCATTGGCGACCATCATGAAGCGCTCGGCGCCGAGCCTGGTGACGATCAGATCGTCCAGAATGCCGGCCGCCTCATTGAGGAAGAACGTGTATTTGGACTGGGAAACCTCAAGCGCGCCGGCATCGAACGGGCAGGCGCGGTTCAGAAGCGCTGCTGGCCCCGTACCGCTGATTTCGAACAGCTTCATGTGCGAGATGTCGAACAGGCCGGCATACTCACGGCTGTGCAGGTGCTCCTTCATCACGCCGGCCGGATAGGTCAGCGGCATCGACCAGCCGGCGAAGGCGCCAAAGCGCGCACCAGCTGCCATGTGCAGATCTTCGAGGGGAAGGTGTTTGGTGTCGTCGCCCGTCATGTCATCTCCAGAGTCGCACGCAAGCGGCCGCGAATGGCGACCAGTCCGTGCCCCTCTGTCTGAAGCCTGAGAGACTCGCGCCCCGTAACTCTGTCGGCAGCGCTTACACCTTCGGCGCGGGGGCAAGCCCCGACTTTCCAGAGTGTCTTTCCCGTCTACGGTTCTTTTGCCTGAGAGATTTCGGGCGATTTCCCCTTCGGCGGCAGCTCTCGCTGCTCTCTCCCGCAAACAGGTAGGACTCGGTCAAGAGCCCTCGACTCGTCATCCATAGCCCGTGGACGACACCTTGTCACCTGCCGGCGACATTTTTACTGCCAAGTCTTCTGCGGGCCTTCTTTACAGGCAAGCCTTCGCTAACCACGCCGCTTGCCGGTTTCTCAAGACCTTGCCGATATACCGCATAAGGGCGGGCAATTACCGGCGGCGGGCGGGGAAGAAAATGGGCGAATTGATCATGAGCGCGCCGGTGGCCGGGCTGACCTCGAAAAATCGGATCACGGCGGAAGACGTGGTCATGCTGCGCGGCGAAGTGTTCGGCGACGGCGTGGTAACGCGCGGCGAGGCCGAGGCGCTGTTTGCGCTGGATGCAACGGCGAGGGACAAATGCACGGAATGGCTCGAGTTTTTCGTCGAGGCCGTCACCGATTTCATCGTCCACCAGGAAAAGCCGGCGGGCTATGTTTCGCAGGACAATGCCGACTGGCTGATCCGGACGATTTCGCGCGACGGCATGGTCGACAGCCAGACCGAACTCGAGCTGCTGGTGCATGTGCTGGAAGTTGCCAAATCATCGCCGAGCACGCTTTCCAGCTATGCGCTGGAGCAGGTCGCTCATGCGGTTGTGGACGGCAAGGGGCCGCTGATGACCGGCGGCAGGCTTATCCCTGGGTCGATTGCCAAGGCTGAGGTCGAGCTGTTGCGCCGCATCCTTTACGCCTACGGCGGCGATGGCAACATCGCCATCAGCCGCGCCGAGGCCGAGGTGCTGTTCGAGATCAACGAGCGGACAGCGGCGGGCGACAACGATCCGTCCTGGAACGATCTATTCGTCAAGGCGATCGCCAATTTCGTCATGTGTTCGGCCGGCTACGAACCGCCGGTGCGCGACGTGGCGCTGCGCCGGGATGCTTTTTTCGAACAGGCCGATCCGGAGATCGGCGGGTTCTTCAGCCGCATGGTATCGGGCGGCCTGTCCGGCATCATGGAAGCCTATCGCTCACCGGGCGATATCGAAGCCGAATGGGAGTCCAAGAACAAGGCAGCCGAGGCACTGGCCCGCCGGGCCGAGACGGTCGATGCCGGCGAAGCGAAGTGGCTTGCTGAACACATCGGCGACCGGCCGCTGCAGGAGAACGAGCGTGCGCTGCTGACGCTGATCAAGCACGCCTCGCCGGAAATCCATCCGGCGCTGAAGCCGCTAATCGACAAGGTTGCATAACAGGTCACGACCCTATTGCTTGGCGGGCTCGGACTTAGCTGTCTGGAAGCGCGACATCCATTTGAAGCTGCCGAACCAGTAGCGGCGCACGCCGCCTATGGTGCCGTCGGCGGTGCGCGCGCCGATCCAGTTGTTGACGTATTGGATGAGGCGGACATCGTCCGGGCGCATCGCAAACGCTTCCGGCGTCCGCAACAGCGGGCCGCCCACCATCGTCAACTTCGCGTCATAGAGCCTGGCGGCCATTTGGGGCGTTGGCGATGTCGCGACCATCGCCTGTGCGTCGCCGCCGATGATCGCGGCGAAAACATCGGAGGTATTGTCGAAAGACAGGATGGTCGCCTTGGGAAAAGCTTCCTTCGCGGCGGCTTCATCGGTGGAATTGGACAGCACGGCAATCTTGTATCCCGGCGCCGCCACTGCCTTTCCCGGCCTTTTCCCAAGACTGGCGATCGTCGCAACCATACGGATATCGGCGGTACCGGTCTGGTTGGAGAACACCACCTCGCGTGCGCGTTCCGGCGTGCTGGCGTAGCCCGCCGCGATCATGTCGAAATCACCCTTGAGCAGTCTTGTCTTGAGGTCGTTCCAGGGCACCTCGACCAGCTTCAGGTCGACGCCGAGATCAGACGCCAGCGCACTGGTCAGGTCGACATCATAGCCGGCGAACTTCCCGTCGGCCTTCTTGAGGATCCATGGCGGGTTGAGCGCCACGCCGATCGTCAGTGTCTTCTGGTCGATGATGCGCTTGAGGCTGTCGTCCGCCCGGGCTGGCAGCAGCGACAAAGCCAACCAGGCAGAAAGGGCAAGTATAGTTGTGGCGATCATCTTAGCGCGCATTAATATAACCTCGCTGAGCCCGTCCGGTTGTCAGATTTACACAGAGGTGCCATTCTGTCGATAGCGGACCCTGATGGAGAGTTGCGATGTCGACACGGATGACGGTTACCGGTTCGATGATGTTCCTGGTTTGCATCCTGGGCAATCCGGCGAAGCTTTCGCTGCTGCCGGCGGCAGCGCAGGCTGCGGGGGCAAAACGCGTGGTCTGCTCCAGCGCCGATTACCGCTATTCCTATTGCGGGGTCGATACGCGCCGCGGCGTGCAGTTGACCTCCAGGCTTTCGAAGGCGCGTTGCGTATACGGTAGAAGCTGGGGCTATGACGGCGGCGGCATCTGGGTCGACAATGGTTGCTCGGCCGAATTCGCAGTCGCCGGCCCCAACCGCAATCCCTCTGCTGGCGACGTCGCCGCAGCCATTATCGTCGGCGGCGTGGTAGGCGCCATTCTCGACAACGGCAATTCGCATCGCCATCATTCCGATAATTACTATCCGAAGCCGCGCCCGCGCCGTTACGACCAATCGATCGATCCGACGCCGCAATTCGACAATCAGGGCAACCCCAACTTCGATACCCACGGCAACTACCAGGGACCGCACGGGCTGGGCAAGCTTGTCACCCCTGACGATAATCCTGACCTGAATCCGGCCCTGCGCAGCGACGGCGACGACAGCGACGACGACAGTTAGATGAAGCTTGGGTCAGGTTTCGGTCAGATGCCGCCGTACCAGTCGTAGCCATTGTCCTCCCAATAGCCGCCTCTGCCGCCGCCGAGATTGGCGAAGCCGTCGACCAGCTCGATCTTGTAGAGGTATTTCGGCATCTTGTAGCCGAGCTGGCGCTCGACGCGGACGCGTAGCGGCGCGCCGTTTTCGACCGGCAACGGTTTGCCGTTGAGGCCATAGGCAAGGATCGTCTGCGGATGACGGGCATCGATCAGGTCGATCGAGCCGTAATATTTGATATCGCCGGCAAGGCTGCGGTCGATCGTGTCGAGGCAGTGGAACATGACGTAGCGCGCCTGCGGCTTGACCACTGCCTGGTCGAGCACCAGCGACAGCGGCGTGCCGGTCCATTTGGCAATGCAGCTCCAGCCTTCGACGCAGTCGTGGCGGGTGATCTGGGTGCGGCTCGGCATGTTCATCAGCTGCTCGCGGCTCAGCGACAGCGGCTTTTCGACGAGGCCTGAAACCTCGAGCCGCCAGTCGGCGAAATCGTTGGCGAGCAGGCCCTTGTAGAAATCGTCGTCCGGTGCGGTGACGCCGTTCGGCCGCTGCGGCTGGCGAATGTCGGCCTCGGTGAACTCCGGCGCCAGCGCATCAGCGCCGGCAAGCAGTCGCTGCGCCCGCCAGGTCAGGCCATTAGCGCTTTCGAGGAAGCTGCGCAGGCTGTCGCCGACGCCAAGCTGGTTGTCGAAGGCGTCGCAGCCCGACAGCATGATGCCGGAAAGGCCGAGGCTGGCCGAGGTCAGGAACTTTCTTCGGCTTATCTGTAGCTTGGGGCTGATCTCGAATTTCGCCATGTCAGGCACTCCTCTCTGGCGCATTGTCGCCATGCGCCGGCGGGTCGGTTCGGTACCACCCGGTGATGATGGAGCGCAGCTCGTTGATTGGGCCGGCGGCCAGGATCATCAGGATGTGGATAATGAAGAAGGCGACGAGCAGCAGCATCACCGTGAAATGAATGGTGCGCGCCGTCTGTCGGCCACCGAGCAGATCATTCAGGAATGGCAGCACCGAATCCATGCTCGGCGACATGGCAAGGCCGGTGATGATCATCAGCGGCAACAGCACGAACAGCACGCCGCCATAGGCCATCTTCTGCAGCGTGTTGTAGTCGCGCGTGTGATGGAACCTGAGCTTGGCGTGCTCGACAATGTCTCGCGGCAGGCGCCTGAAATCATCGAGGCGCGGGGCAAGATCGCGGCGCAAATGGCCGTTGATCAGGCTGGCGACCAGCCAGACCAGCAGCGTGATGGTCAGCACCCAGGCAAAGAAGAAATGAACGACGCGCGCGGTGCCGAGATCGTAATAGGAAGGGATCGTCGCCCAGGACGGGAAGGCACGGGAGGTCTCCTGGCCGGCCGGACCCGACCAGCCGAGCACGCCAGTGGTATCGAAGCGCTTGCCGAAGATTTCGGTATAGCCGCGCGGGCCAGTCGCCGTATTCTCGGCGCCAATGGCGAAGACGGTGTTGTTGTAGCCAAAACCCGACTCCTTGCCGATGTAGAGCTGTGGGCGGGCGTTAAATATTTGCAGACCGGAAAGCAGCATGAAGAACAGCGCGATCGCCCACAGCCAATGCGTCAGCCGCGTCCAGCGCGACTGCCGATAGATCAGCGTCGCATCACTCGGCGCGGCGGTATCTGCTCCGGCGGCTTGGTTTCTGGCAAGCGATTCCATTTGTTGTTCCCTCCGGCCGCGCGTTCGTCGCGGCCTCGTCAGATCTCTTCTCCTCCCAATACGTCGCCAGCCTAAGCGATGTTTCACCCGATCACGGATTTATTACGGACTGCCGAGGCTGACGGCGAGGTTGACCGCGGCTGCCACGATGACCGTGTTGAAGAAGAACGACAGGATCGAGTGCACAAGCACGACACGGCGCATTTGCGAGGTCGTGATGTTGGTGTCGGCGGTTTGCGCCGTCATGCCGATCACCGTGGCGAAATAGAGGAAATCCGAGCCTTCCGGCCGCTTGCCGCCCGGGAAGTCGAGGCCGCCGACCGGAATTTTCTTTTTTGTGTCGCCATCCATCGCATCGCCATCCAACCAGTAGATATGCGCGTAGTGAAGTGCGGCCATCGCATGGATGGTCAACCAGCCAAGCGGGATAGACAGCAGCGCCACCGTAAGCTCGACGGTGTCCGCGCTCTTCTCCCTGTTGATCAATTGAAACAACGAAATGATGGCAATAGCGACGACAATCAGCGTGACCGCGAAGATGGCCAGTACCGGCAGGTCCGTGTCGCCTGCATTCTTGCGCAGATAGCTGCCGGTAAGCCGCGGCATATGGGCGATGACAAGAACGAGATAGGCGGCAAAGAACACATTGGCGCCGATCGAATAGGCAAGCGGCGCACGCCAGACCAGCGCGGCGCCAAAGGCTGCCACGCCGATGCAAGCCGACACCGCGAACGGCGTGTGGCGTCGCATGGGCATCTTGGTCGGGGTACCAGTCGCCATGGCCTTCAGTCCGCTGACACGGATTTCAGCGCCCGCCGTAGGATGCGGTCAAGCTCGCCTAGGAACCGCGAGCGATCCTGCGGCGCGAAGCTCGAATTGTAGCCCTTGCTTTCGCCGGTTTCGCGCAGATGCTGCTTGAGATCGCGCATTGCCACCGCCATGCCGATCGTTTCGGGCGTAAACGGGCGTCCGGTCGGACCAAGTACGTGGGCGCCAAGCGCCACCGCGCGCGCGGCAAGCGGGATATCGGCGGTCACCACAATGTCGTTGGACCGGGCATTTTCGACGATCCAGTCGTCGGCGGCATCGGCGCCCTTGGAGACGACGACATTGCGGATCATCGGATCGCGCGACGGACGCAAGCCGCCATTGGAGACGAAGGTGACGACGATGCCGTGCCGCTCGGCGACTTTTTCGACCTCGGCCTTCACCGGGCAAGCGTCGGCATCGACGAGAATAGCAGGTGCGTGCATCGTTGTTCCAAATGTGAAAGAGCCGGGCGGCGTCGCCCGGCTCGATCGATGATAGTCGAGCGGCTACTAGGCCGGCAACGCACCGGATCTCTTGGCCGTCCAGGTGGCGATATAGTCCATCAGTCCTGGATTGAGGCAATCATAAGGTTCGAGCCCGATCGACTTCAGCTGTGAC
>NZ_JAMYQW010000011.1:0-158139 GCF_040321085.1 Mesorhizobium sp. M0522 | reverse complement strand
CCAACCAGGATTTCGCTTCCCGTGCAAAGCCCTCCTTGTGGGAGAAGGTGGATTGGCGCGCAGCGCCAAGACGGTTGAGGGGTGCTGGACGGAGTGCCGTCCTTGCCAAGCTGGAACACCCCTCATCCGACCGAGCTTCGCTCGGCCACCTTCTCCCACAAGGGGAGAAGGAAGAAAGCGAACCGCCCTACTCCTCCGGCTCCGTCGTGAACATCAGCGGGTAGCCCTTGGCCTTGCCGGCATCGGTTGCCCGCGCCGCCTTGGTCTCGGCGACATCCCTGGTGAAGACGGCGACAACGCAGACGCCGCGCCGGTGCGCGGTGATCATTATCCTGTGCGCCTGGTCTTCGCTGAGCTTGAACTCGGCCTTCAGCACCGTCACGACGAACTCGCGCGGCGTGAAATCGTCATTGACCAGGATGACCTTGTAGAGCTTCGGCCGTTCGACCTTCGGCTTCGTGCTGGTACGGGGTTTTGTCGTGATTTCAGGCATTGGACCGGCAATTGCGTACGACAGCTTTGCGGTTATTTTGACATGGGCAAAAGCGGTCGTCCATTCAACCGCGCGCGATCGGCTTGCCGGCAGGCGCAGTTCAAAAGTCCGTGCCTATGTGGGAACTGCCGTCTGGCGTTCAACCGGGGGTGTGGGCCGGGACTGGCCCTACTGTCCGCACGCAACAAAAAAGACGACCGCTCCAGGCAAATCGCAACTGGAGCGGTCTTCTCATAGGGTAGAAAGATGTCGCTTGATCAGGCCTTGGGAGCTGCCTTGACCGCGTGCTTCTTGTGCTTCTTGACGGTCTTCTTGGCAGCGACCTTCTTCACGGCCTTGGCCGGCGCAGCGGTCGTCGTTGTCGTCGCAGCCGGGGTGGTGGTCGCGGCATTGGCGCTGCTGGCGCCGAGAACCGGCATCGAGACGGCCAGCGCGATGGCGAGACCGAGGGCGGAGAGGAGGGACTTTTTCATGGCTTCACTTCCTTTTTGTGCAGATCGGATTGAGTGTCACTGAACGGGATCGATCGGTGTCACTCCAAGCAGCTTCAAAGCGTTCGCGAGCATCCGGATTCCCTGTGCCTGTTTCTTGTTGGCGCAGAACCGGTTTCCCTTTCTTTGAAGTGCTTTCGCCGCGGTGACCTGCGTTGCCGCGGCATGGGTTTCGAGGGCTTCGTCAAACTGGCGGTTCAGATCGATGCAACGCTCGCTGCGGGTGGTCGCCACCTTTGCATCGGCCGCCTTTGCATTGGCCACCTTCGCATCGGCCAGTTTTGCATCGGCATGTTCGACCGCGACCGTGACGAGCGAAATGGAAAGCAACGCACCCATCAGACTGATCGAGAACCTTTGCATTGGTCTGTCCGTAATCCCGTAACGCGTGTCGCAGCCGATGACCTGACCGCCACGGCACCACTTATGCCTTTGATTTTTTTCGGCAGTTTTTCCGGATTGTAGAATTTTGTTTCTGGATTGTTTCTGGGCAGCCCGGATCGGGCCGCCGATCTCCACTGGCCAACTTATGGCCTGAATTCTATCGTCTGGCTGACGGCCGAAGCAGCGCTTGGGCGATCCACAAATGACAGGTTCCCTGTGAAATCCGACCCCCACATACTGATCGTCGATGACGACAAGGGCATTCGCGACCTGCTTCAGGAATTCTTCCAGAAGCGAGGGCTGCATACATCGGTCGCCGCCGACGGCACCGAGATGGAGACCATCCTGCGCCGCGCCCAGGTCGACCTGATCGTCCTGGACGTCATGCTGCCTGGCAAGAGCGGGCTGGAGCTCTGCCGCGAGTTGCGCGCCAATTATTCGACGCCGATCATCATGCTGACCGCGGTTACCGAAACTACCGACCGCGTGGTTGGGCTAGAGATGGGCGCCGACGACTACGTGCCGAAACCTTTCGATCCGCGCGAGTTGCTCGCACGCATTCGTGCCGTCTTGAGACGCAATGGCGCCGCCGAACCGCGACGCGCCGCCTCGCGGCAGATCTACCATTTCGCCGGCTGGACGATGGACTGTTCGCGCCGCCGGCTGATGGCGCCCGGCGACGTCAGGATCGAGCTGACGATGGCCGAATTCAATCTACTGCAGACCTTCGTCAAGAGCGCGCAGCGCGTACTGAGCCGCGAGCAGCTCATCGAGCTGTCCGGCGGCGACAGCGGCTACAGCTTCGATCGCAGCGTCGACATTCTGGTCAGCCGGCTGCGGCGCAAGATGGAGGATGACCCGAAAACGCCGAGGCTGATCTTGACTGTGCGCAGCGGCGGCTACCAGTTCCTGCCTGAGACGACCGCCGAATGAGACGCATTCTGCCGCAAACGCTGCCGGTCTGGGTGCTGCTCATCGTCATCGCCGGCCTGCTGATCAGCCAAATCGCGACCCTCTACATCGTTTCGCGCGACCGTGCCGCCGCCAATGACGTCGTCGATCTCTACCGGCTGAACGACCGCGCCTTCTCGCTGGTACAGCTGATGCATGACGCCACCCCCGAACAGCGCAAGGCGACGGCCTCCGGCCTGTTCAACGCCACTTATGCGCTCACCGTTTCCAACACGCCCGCCGTTACTTCCTCGATAGCCGGCGACGACGAGCTGGCCGAATTGGAGGACATATTGGTCGGCCGGCTATCGAAGTTCGGCATCACCGACGCGCGGGTCCGCCGCGACCCGGCAACGCACGAAGCCGACGCTCCCGGCGGGACGGTCGCCGGTCCCGATATTGGCCAGGTCGAGCGCGACCTGCTGGTGCTGGCCGCCGATTTCGCCCAGAGCGACAAGCTGACGGCTTCGCTTCGCTTTGCCGACGGCCAATGGCTGAACTTCACCGAGCCGAACACGCCGGCCGGGCCGATACTGAGCTTCGATAGCCTGCCGCTCTATGCCTTGATCGCCGGGCTGGTGGTGGCTTCCTCGATCTGGTCGCTGCGCCGGCTGACGGCGCCCTACCGGATGATGGAGACCGCGGTGAAGCGGATCGGCGAGGACCTGAAGAGCCCGCCGATCGCCGAGAGCGGCAGCCGCGAGGTGCGTACCGCGGCAAAGGCGGTCAATGCCATGCAGGCGAGGCTGCGCGCCTACGTCGAGGACCGCGAGCATCTTGCGGCCGCACTGGCGCACGACCTGCGCACGCCGCTGACCAGGATGCGGCTGCGCCTCGAACTGCTGAGGAATTCGTCCGTGCGCGCCGCACTGGCGCACGACCTCGCCGACATCGAAGGCATTGCCAGCTCGGTCATCGACTTCGCCACTTTCGAGGTGACCGAGGAGAAGAGCGAGAGGATCGATTTCTGGTCGCTGGTAGAATCGATCGCCGACGGCTTCGACGAGGTCTCCTTCGACAATGAGGACACGCGCTCGCGCGGCCTGATCTGCGTCGCGCAGCCGGTCGCGCTACGGCGCTGTGTCACCAACCTCGTCCAGAACGCGGTGACCTATGGCAAGAGGGCGCATCTCAGCCTGCGTCAATCAGGCAAGACAATCACGCTGGCGATCCATGACGAGGGTCCGGGCATCCCGCAAGCCGAGCTCGACGCCGTGTTCGGCTCGTTCGTGCGCCTGGAACAGTCGCGCAACCGTCAGACCGGCGGCCTCGGCCTCGGCTTGACCATCGCCGGCAACATCGCCCGTAGCGCCGGCGGCGAAGTCAGCCTGTCCAACCATCCCGATGGCGGCCTGATGACGGAGCTGCGCCTGCCGCTTGCGGTTTAGCTTGCGGTATCGGGCTAAGCCGGCGTTCCTTCGCGCCCCCTCTGTTCTGCTGGACACCTCCTCCACAGGTGGGAAGATTGGCCGTCGTCGCCGATTTCGCCAATTACAAACGTTGGAATGTGAGAGCCGTCCGCGAAACCGCCGATCTCCCCCAAGTAGGAGAGATGTCCGACAGAACAGAGGGGGGCGCGACAGAACTCGGCGTTTGGTCTTGGTTCTCTCCCCAAGGAGAAAAACTACCTTCTCAACACCGCGCTCAGCACATCCCTGACGCCGATGGCGCCGACAAAGCGCGACTGGTCGTCGAACAGCGCCACCGGTGCCGTCTGCGAGCGATGCATGGCCAGCATCACGGTCTTCAGCGAGGTGCCGGGATTGGCCCAGAACACCTGCGCCGTCTCCTCCGGCTGGGCTTCGACATCGGCGCAGGACACCCATACCGCGGGCTTGCCGTCGCGCTCGGCCGCCGCCACCAGCCCATGCTCGTCGATCTTGAAACGCGTCGTCCTGCGCCGGTCGAGCCACACCCAGCCGTTCTCGCCGTGTTCGAGGTCGCGGCGGTCGCGCATGACGTTCCACGCGGTCAGCACCGAGAGCGGGTTCACATTGGCGATGAAGTCGCGGACATAGTCGTTGGCGGGCCGCAGCACGATGTCTTCCGGCGCGCCGGTTTGCACGATGCGCCCGCCTTCCATGATGGTGATATGGGTGCCGATCTTCAGCGCCTCCTCGAGGTCGTGGCTGACGAAGATGATGGTCTTCTTCAGCTCGGCCTGGAGCTGCAGCAACTCGTCCTGCAGCTTGGTCCGGATCAGCGGATCGAGCGCCGAGAACGGCTCGTCCATGAGCAGGATCGGCGCCTCGGTGGCAAAGGCGCGCGCCAGGCCGACGCGCTGCTGCATGCCGCCGGAAAGCTCATGCGCATATTTCTTCGACCACTGGTCGAGATGAACCAGCTTCAGTTGCCTGTTCACCCGCTCCTTGCGCTCGGCTTCGGGTACGCCGGCGAGCTCGAGGCCAAGGCCGACATTCTCCTCCACCGTGCGCCACGGCAGCAGCCCGAACTGCTGGAACACCATCGCCACCTGCTTCTGCCGCAGCCGCCGAAGCGTCGCCTCGTCGCAGGTGACGACGTCGACCGTACCGTCGCCGTCCTTGACCAGCACCTGGCCGCGCGAGACGACGTTCAGCCGGTTGACGGCTCTGAGCAGCGTCGATTTGCCGGAGCCGGAAAGCCCCATCAGCACCGAGATCTCGCCCTCGTTCACGGTGAGGCTGGCGCCGGCGCAGCCCAGTACGTTGCCGGTCTGTTCGAGGATCTCGGCTCGGGTGGCACCACTGTCGATCAGCGCCAGCGAGCCTGCCTGGTCGGCGCCGAAGACGATGTCGACATTCCTGAAATCGACGGCGACGGTCATTTCTTGCCTCCCACGCCGATGCGCGTCATCCGGTCGAGCACGATGGCGAGCACGACGATCGCCAGCCCTGCCTCAAGCCCGAGGTCGATCCTGCGCGAACCGAGCGCCCGGTTGATTTCCGTACCGAGGCCGCCGGCGCCGATCAGGGCGGCGAACACCACCATCGACAGCGACAGCATGATCGACTGGGTCAGCCCAGCCATGATGGTCGGCAGCGCCGAAGGCAGCTCGACCTTCCACAGCAGCTGGCGCTTGGTGGCGCCGAACGCCTCGCCCGCCTCGACGATCGATTTCGGCACCGAGGTGACGCCGAGATGGGTGAGCCGAACCGAGGTCGGGATGACGAAGATGATGGTGACGATCAGGCCGGGCGCGTTGCCGAGGCCGAACAGGGTCAGCACCGGGATCAGGTAGACGAAGGTCGGCAATGTCTGCATCAGGTCGAGCACCGGCAGCATGACGCGATACACCTTCGGCTTGTGCGCGGCCCAGATGCCGAGCGGCACGCCGATGGCCATCGACACGGCGGCGGCGGCGACCACCAGCACCAGCGTCTCCACCGTCTGCTTCCACAGCTTCTGGTTGAGGATGAACAGCAATCCGATGAATACCGCCAAAGCCAGGCCTTTCGAGCGCTGCAGGAAATAGGCGAGCAGAGCGATCAGCGCGATCAGCAGAACCGGCGGCAGCAACAGCAGCCCGTCGACGATGCCGTCGAGCAGGAAGTTGAGGCTGTTGGAAAAAGCCCTGAAGATGGTGTCGAAATTGTCGGTGAGAAAGCCGAAAAACGCCTTCCCCCATGCCCCGATGGGAATCTTGTAACTGACCAGGAATTTGGAGATCGGATCCATCTAGCCCCTCTTCTACCGGCGCCGTCCTTCGCCGGACGGTCATCTTGTCACAGGATATGAAAAAGGGCAGCCATTTCTACCGTGGCTGCCCCTTGTCTCGTCATGCCAGATGGTCGGGTCAGCTTCCGAGCGCCGTTTTCACCGCAGCCGCCGCATCGCCGCCGTCGAAGGTGGTGACGCCGGCGATCCAGGGAGCGACCGCGTCCGGGTGCTTCTTCAGCCAGTCGGTCGCGACCGTATTGGCGTCGCCGCCCTTCAGGATCGCGTCCATCATCTCGCCTTCCATGTCCAGGTTGAACTTCAGATTGGCGATGAACTTGCCGGCGTTCGGACATTCGCTCATGTAGCCCTTGCGTACATTGGTATGCACGGTGGCAGCACCAAAGCCGCTATCTCCCATCCCCTCGAGATAGGTGATCTTCATGGCGCCCATCACCGGATGCGGCGTCCAGCCGAGGAAGGCGATCCATTCATTGTTCTTCATCGACTGGTCGGCCTGGGTGAGCATGCCGGCCTCGGAAGATTCGACCAGTTCGAAGCCTTCGAGATTGGTCTTCGGATCCTTGATCATGTCGAGGATGATGCGGTTGCCGTCATTGCCGGCCTCGATGCCGTAGATCTTGCCGTCGAACTTGTCCTTGAATTTGCCGAGATCGGTCAGCGTCTTGACACCGGCATCGGCGACATAGGTCGGAACGACGATGCCGTAGCCGGCACCGCTGAGATTTTCACTGACGGTCTCGACCGAGCCTTCGGCGGCATAGTCCTTGATGTCGTTGGTCATCGACGGCATCCAGTTTCCGAGGAACACGTCGAGATCTTTGTTCTTCAGGGACGCATAGGTCACCGGCACCGAAAGCTGGATCACCTGCGGCTCGTAGCCGAGCGCCGTGAGCAGCACCGAGGCGACGCCGGTGGTCGCCTGGATGTCGGTCCAGCCGACATCGGACAGACGCACCGTCTTGCAGCTTTCCGGATCGCCGGCGAAGGCCCCAGTCGTGGATAGAAAAGCCGCCAGGCCGAGGCCGGCGACGAATGAACTCATACGCGACATGAAAATTCTCCCATTTCAGTTCTCGGTGAAGCGAAGCGACGGTTTTATCTCCGCCTTTGTTCCGTCAGCCAAACATCATTCTGCTGCGGTTTCAAGCACTAAGGCAATCACGAACAACGGCGCAGGCTGGCCGATCAGCGACACGCCCGCCGCTTTCCGGATGGAAGTCGCCTTTTCCCGGTGGAATGTAGGCGCTCCCCCTCCCCGCTTTGTTGCAACTCGGCTTAAAAGGACGGCATGGCCAAGCTGTACTTCCATTATGCGACGATGAATGCCGGCAAGACGACGATGCTGTTGCAGGCCTCGTATAATTACCGCGAGCGCGGCATGACGACGATGCTGTTCATCGCCGGCCACTACCGCAAGGGCGATACCGGGCTGATCTCGTCGCGCATCGGCCTGGAGACGGAAGCCGAGATGTTCCGCGACGGCGACGATCTGTTTGCCCGGGTCGCCGAGCATCACGACCACGCCACGGTCCATTGCGTCTTCGTCGATGAGGCGCAGTTCCTCGAAGAGGAGCAGGTCTGGCAACTCGCCCGCATCGCCGACCGGCTGAACATCCCGGTCATGTGCTACGGCCTGCGCACCGATTTCCAAGGCAAGCTGTTTTCCGGATCGCGCACCCTGCTGGCAATCGCCGACGACCTGCGCGAGGTGCGCACCATCTGCCGTTGCGGCCGCAAGGCGACGATGGTGGTGCGCCTCGGCGCCGACGGCAAGGTGGCGAAACAGGGCGAACAGGTGGCGATCGGCAAGGATGTCTATGTCTCGCTCTGCCGCCGCCATTGGGAAGAAGAAATGGGCCGCGCCGTGCCCGACGATTTCATCGGCTTCACCAAAACCTGACCAGCGCTATTGCTTTCATCCGACCTCCCGGCCGACATTCGTTCACCAATCGCGCCATCGTGCGGCGCTTGTTTAAGGCCTGCTTGCTATTTCAGAACCTCTCAGCCAGAGCCGTCGGGGAGTTCCCATGCTTCGAGCCATTTCGTCTGCCGCTGCTTTCCTCATCGCCGGCGCTCTTGCCGCGCATGCCGACGGCGATGCCGCTCTCGGCAAGAAAGTCTTCAACAGATGCATGGCCTGTCATGAGGCCACGAGCGACCACGACAAGGTCGGCCCGCATCTGCTGGGTGTCGTCGGCCGCACCGCCGGCACCGCGGACAGTTATCTCAGCCGCTACTCGCAGGGGATGAAGGACGCCGGCGCCGCCGGCCTGGTCTGGGACGAAGCAAACCTCGCCGAATACCTGCGGGCGCCGCGGCAGAAGGTCCCCGGCAACAAAATGGCCTTCTCCGGCCTGACCAGCGACGACGACATCGCCAATGTCATCGCCTACCTCAAGGCCGATCCCAAGCCCTGAGCGTCGCTCCCGACCTAAAGTCCAGCCGCGGTTGAAGCGGTGTCTGACCGGACGGCAGTTACACCGTAATCATTGCCTGACTATCCTGCGGTCGGCCTCCTGAAATTCTTTTGTTTTCCTGTAATCCCATGTCTTCCGTCTTTCATTCGCCAAACCCGGCACATATATTCGCGGCGGTTTGCGAAACGAAACCGATGCCGAAGCGGGAGGCCCCAATGGCGACATTGCAGAATTTCGATGCCGAGATTGCCAAGACCAAGCAGGTCGTAGAGGACATGCGCACCAAGATCGAGCAGTCCGGTACTGTGCTCGACACGCTCGCCACCGCCGACAAGAAGATCGGCGACGCCAATTTCGACATCGAGAATGCCCGCATTGAGGATGTGCTGAAGCAGCAGAAGGTGATGGAAGGCAATATCGCCGACCTGATTATCGGCCTCGAGGACGCCACCAACGTCTTCGGCGCCGAATTCGAGAGCATGAAGAACTACACCGGCTGGGAAAATTTCGTCGGTGTCTTCTCCAGCCAGCGCAAGCAGCGCCTGCGCACCGACCGCGTCCGCAACATGTCGCTGGCCGGCAATCTGCAGGAGCTGCTGGCGAAATCCGACACCATCGTCGGCATCCTCAAGGCTCAGAAGCAGGTTCTCGACACGCGCTACAAGACCTCCGAGGCCAGCCTGTCGCAGGTGATCGAGCGCCGCAAGACCACCATGTGCAATCTCGAGACCGTGCAGAAGCGCATCGAGGAGCTCAACCCGATGCTGCTCGACATCGAGAACAAGATCGCCGCCTCGACCAGCCAGAAGGTGCGCACGCAGCTGGAAGGCGAACGCTCGAAACTGGCCACGGAATACAACGAGAAGCAGGCCAAGGAGCAGGAATTGCTGGCCGAAAGCCAGACGCTGGAGCGCTACACCTCGATGTTCCAGACCTTCGTCGATTCGCTCAACAACCAGATCGCGGCGCAATCGACGCTGATCAACAAGCTGACCATCGATACCGAGCAGCGCATCGTTCTGTACAAGGCGCTGGAAGATTCGCTGAAGACCGCCGCCCAACAGGATGTCGCCCACAAGATCAACACGCTGGGCAGCCAGGTCGACAACACCGCCGAAGAGACCATGGCCGGCATTGGTGCCGCCTCGCAAAAGCACATCGGCGATCTGCTTGAAATGCACGAGAAGAACATGGTCGCCACCGCCGACATCCAGCGCCGCAAGAAGCTCGCCGACGATGCCTTCGCCCGCCGCTTCGACGATGTGATGAAGAAGCACAATTCGGCAAATTACGTGCAATCGTAATTGCTGCACGTGCACTGCTCCCAAGGGCTGGCAGCATGACCCCCGAAAACGAAGCTGCGGCGCGCTATTTCTCGGCGATCACGGCGGCACTTGGCGGCCTCGAAGTGTTCATGCGCGACGATCGCTCGCCGCTCTATCGGCACGGCATCGTCGCCAAGGTCGTCGCCGAATATATTGCGCGGCTCGACAAGTCGTTCTCGTGCTGGCGCAACCGGCTGGGCTTCACCGAGACGTTCCGCATCTCGCGCGCCGAAAGCGGTTTTCCGGTCTTCCAGAACCTGCTCGAGTTGGAGAACGACCGGCTCCAGGCCGATGCGCGCCTCGCCAACCTTCCGCTGGCCGATGAGCTGCGCGAGGAAATGGCGGACTTCATCCTGCGCCACAAGGAATTTCCCGAAGCGCTGCAGAAGTCGATGGCCGAGCGGCTTTACCTCGAGGACGTCAAGAGCGAGACCACCTTCGGCCCGTTCACGCTGGCCCAGACGGTCAAGGTGTCGGTCAATCCGAAGACGTTGCGCCCCTATTATCTGGTCCACTGGGCCTGCTTCGACGGCAGCGCCAACCTGCCGCTTGTGTATATGGTGACGGTCGAGGATTCCTCGGACGACATGATCCGGCAGCTTGTCGACTCCAGTGGCAAACTTAATGAGAGGGTCGACATTCCGCTGCCGGTCGACGGCTTGCTCAATCCCGAGCTTGCCCACCGTTTCGACGATTTCACCGAGAAGAATTCCGCCTACGCGCTGTCGCCGGCGACCATCGCGGTCAACCTCGACAAGGATTTCGAGCCGCTGCATCCCAAGCAACTGCGTCGCGTCGTGCTCGGCCCGTTCTATTCTGCAGGGATTACCGACAACAATTCGACGGTGAGCGAAGTGCTGGCCAAGGTGCGCAAGCCGGAAAACGCCTGGCTGCTGACCTGGACCATCCAGGAGGTCTTTTCCAAGGCCGAAAAGCCAGGCCGCAAGGGGCTGTTTTCGAGCGAAAAGACGACGCAGGAATTCTTCATCAATACCGACGATCTCGAGGCCGCGCGGCAAGGCGTGTCGAGCTATGAGAACCATGCGTTGATTCCGCACGAGGCCTATCAGGCGCTCTATGCCGCCGGCGAGGCGCAGAAGATCTTTTCGGGCTACAAGGTCCACATCCTGTCCAAAGGGCAGGTCATCAGCGACGTCTGACCATCAAATCGCGGAGCATCCTCCATGGACACCGGCCTGACCACCATCCCGGAAGCGGCAATTGAAAAGCACCGTGCCACTGCGCAAAGTTTCATCACTCGCATCGTCGTGCTGGAGGACCCATCGCGCGAGTCCGGCACCGCGCTTGCCGGCACCAACCGCCGCTTCGTCTCTACCGTCTCGGTCGGCTCGGTGCGCCGCACGCGCGAGGTCGAGCTCTCCAAAACCGTCGCCGCCGTCCATTCCGACGACCAGTTGCTGACTATCCCGCAGCACACGCTGTTGTTTCGCGCCCGGCGCGGCACAGCGATAGCGCTGGCCATATCGGATGTCTTCGCCGAGGGCTCGGACCTCGAAAGTCTGCAGGCGAAAAACGCCCGCGCGCCGCTCGAAGGCGATGAAGCTGCCACCTTCAAGAAGCTGCTGTCGGCCTCTGCCTACATCTCCGCCTTCAGCCTTGCCTCCTATTTGTTCCAGCTGATCGACAGCGACGGCGAGGCGCCGAACGACACGCCCGAGCCGGACTTTCTGTTCGACACGCCACAGGATGCGGTGAAGTCGATCGTGGCCGGGCTCGACAGGGCGATAGCGGGTTCGAAGGACGATGCCGACCTGATGACCCGCGCCCGCGCCTTTGCCCGCGTCGCCATCGACGGGCTGTTGGCGCGAAAGGGCCGCTTCGACGGCATCGGTCCGTTCGAGAACGCGCATATCCGCATCGACGTCGACGATTTTACCCTTGACGGCTTCGACGTCGCGCCGGGTAAGCGGGCAAAGCCGCTGGTGATGACCTTCAAAAAACCGGAAGAGGTCGTCGGCAACCACATCGCCAAATACCAGTCGGTCAAGCTTGCCAAGATGCTGATGGCCTATGACTTCGAGCGCGAGCTGAACCCGTTCGTCGAGCTCGGCGGCTTCCTGTTCACTTTTATCGGCGATGGCGCGCCCGGCACCGGCAAGACAACCTTGATCCAGATGATCGCCGGTCTTCTCAATGGTTATTGCCAGGTCGCCGGTTATCCCTTCGCCTACGAGAATTTCGGCGTCGACCAGATCTCCTCCTACCAGGGCAAGTCCGGCCAGAACTGCCGCCAGTTCATCAACAATGTGCTGAACCCGCGCGTCATCGGCTTCGGCACCATCGACGATATCGACCAGGTGGCGGCACGCCGGTCCGACGACCGCGCCTCGGCCGGCCAGCAGGAAATCACCGGCGTCCTGATGGACGCCTTTGGAGGTGCGGCGACCGTGGTGCGCGGCAACTGCTCGTTCGGCATGTTCTCCAACTATCCCGAAAATGTCGACGACGCGCTACGCCAGCGCGCCGGCGCGCGCTGGCTGGTCGACGGCCCGCAGAGCCGCGACGACTACATCGACATCTTCGTTCTGCTCGCCGGCAAGAACCACAAGATCCCGCTCGGCGACCACAAGCTCTATGTGGCGCAAGAGATCCAGCGCGCGGTGATGGAAGCTTACGAGGAGCATGAGAAGCCACAGGAAGACGGGTTGATGAAGGTCTATGAGCGCTACATGAAGGAGAATGGCGCGCCAAAGACGATGGCCGACATCGGCACTTATCTGCATATGATCAAGGATGCCGAGCCGCGCTTTACCGGTCGCGCCATCAAGAACGTCACCGATGCCATCAAGATGCGCGCCATGGACATCGAATTGCCGGACGAGTGGTTCGAAAAGCCGGAAGCCTTCATGCACAAGGGTTACGACGACAAGAAAGCCATGATCGAGGAGCTGCGCGGGCCATTCTCGATGGACATGGTCATGCAGGAGATCAACCGCTACGCGGATTCCGAGTTCCGCTATTCCGACAAGTCCGATGATGCGGCGGTGACCAAGATGATCCGCGACACCCGTCTGCGGGAGCGTGCCGTCCGCGAGATCGAGGATATGAAGAAAAAGGGGCTGTGGAATGCGTGAGATGCGCCGACGCCCCCTTCTCCCCTTGTGGGAGAAGGGGTCGCCGAAGGCGACGGATGAGGGGTATTCGTCAAGCTGGAACACCCCTCATCCGACCGAGCTTCGCTCGGCCACCTTCTCCCACAAGGGGAGAAGGAGCGTTCGCGCCCCTCATCCGCCCTTCGGGCACCTTCTCCCCGTGAACGGGGAGAAGGAATAATGGCTAAGAAACCCGATCTGTTGCGCGACAACGAGCTGATCTACGGCCGGCTGCTGACGATCGACGAGCCGCACCTGATCCAGCGCTACAACAAGGCGATGGTCGCGTTCGGCTTGAAGCCGACCAAGTTGAAAAGCTTCGAGATCGATCGCACTGGCTTCTCGCCGCAGGTCGCCGAGGAATGCGGCGACTACAGCTACCTCGATCCGAACGAGGTCAACCGTCGCTTCATCATCCTGACGCCGTCGCAGATCGACCTGCCGGTGGTGCACACGGCGTTCTCCAACACTTCGCTGCTGATGTACGAGTTCATGTCCAAGAACCAGCGCGCCATCGATGCGCTGACGATCAAGGACGTCATCTACGGCGAGATCGAGGATTCGGTCCCCAAGGTCGACGACATCGAGGACCTGCTGTCGATCAATCAGGTCGAATTCAAGGTGCTGTCGGCCGAGGATGTGCTCGGCAAGGCCGCTGAACTCGGCAAGCTGGTCGACCGGCTGAAGCAGGAACCGGATGCCTGGCGCGACAACGCCATGCTTGCCCACATGGTCGAGCTGGCGAAGATCTGCGGCGACATCCGCGAGAATGCGCTGGTGCCGGACCAGGTGATCTTCCGCCACAATGCCTATTGGACCAGCCATTTCGGCGGACTTTATGTGTTCGTCGATCCCGACGTGACGACGGTGATCAGCGACCCGGCAGCGCCGGGCTTCCGCCGCTCGCGGCCATGGCAGGTGAGCTACCTTTCGATCCACGACGCCGACAAGGTATTCAAGTTCCTCGCCTCGACCGGCCGCCTCGAGTTGCCGCGCGCCTCATGGATCGAAACCTCCGGTTATCTCGAGCATCGCGCCGAAATGGTGGTGCGCGCGCTGATCCGCGACGCCGATCCCGACCGCAATCTGACCGACGTCGACAAGGTCTGGCTGCAGACCTGGATCCACGGCCATACCGATCTGATCACCAGGGACGGCAATTTTCCCTTCCTCAACGCCGCCAAGCGCGAGATCGCCCAGCTCGGCCATCTCAAGATCGAGGACGTGTTCCCGCAGCAGCGCTTCCTGGTCATCCGCGCCAAGCCGGACCATCCCGACGCCTGGCTGACCAACCAGCTGATCTCGGACTTCGTGCCGCAGGACTTCGTTTCGCGTTACGTCTTCAACAAGCCGGGCTTCTACAGGGACTATGAAGGCTTCAGCGACGCCTGGCGATCGCATGTTGTGGACGTTCTGAAAACCACATATCTGAAGGACAAGGTGGCGTTTCGCACACGCCTCTACGGCTTGACTGACTGAGGGGGTGACATCGCCATGCTTGATCCGATCGTGAATTTCTTCACCCGGATTTTCCAGTGGATTGGCCGCGGCATCGGCCTGCTCATCGGCGCGATCCTGTGGCCGTTCCTGTGGGCGGGGCGCTGGTACACGCAACGCGGCTGGATCCTGAAGGCGGTGCTCGGCCTGGCTGTGCTCGTGCTGATCGGTCTCTATGTCAACTTCTTCTACGCCACCCAGTGGTGGAACAATTTCGACCCGAATTACGTCGACAAATACACGTTCGAAAAACGCAACAGCTCCGCCGGTGAACAGGTTTCCGCCGGCGCCGGCACCGACACGGCCAAGACCTGCGGAAATTCAGCCATTGCCCAGGTCGCTGCCGACCTGACCGACTTCAACGTCAACCAGAATGCCTGGGTGTCGTCGATGATCCTCTACAAGCTCGGCCTGTTCGGCATCGACTGGGACCACACGCCGTTCATGGACAACAAGGCGTCGTTCCAGCGCGGCATCAACCAGGCGGTGCGGCGCACGGCGACCGAGCTTGCCGACAATCTCGGCCGCGTCCGCACCACCTCGCAGATCGACGCCGACCTGCAGGACGCCCGCGGCAATCTGCAGTTCGATGAGGAAACCTGGTATTTCGGCTTGAACCCGTTCGGGCCCAAGACGCCGACGCCGAGCTACTATCGCGACGCGGTGCGCAAGCTGCGTTCCTTCAACGCCCGCCTCGCAGCCTGCCAGGCGACATTCGATGCCCGCGCCGACAATCTCAAGCAGTATATCGACCGCATTTCGTCCGATATCGGTTCCACCTCGGCGATCCTCAAGGAGCGTGCCGAAAACCACAATAATGGCTGGTTCGACACACGCGCCGACGACCGCTTCTGGTTCGCCTATGGCCAGCTCTATGCCTATTACGGGCTGATGAAGGGCGCACAGGCCGACTTCGAGGACGTCATCAAGGAAAAGCACCTGCAGAACCTGTGGGATACGATGGACGCGCAATTCGTCTCGGCGCTGCGCATCCAGCCCTTCATCATCGCCAATGGCCGCGAGGACGGCTGGCTGTTGCCGACACATCTGACGACGATGGGGTTTTACATACTCAGGGTGCGCTCGAACATGGTCGAGATCAGCAACGTGCTGACGCAGTAGCGGATCGTCCCGCACAGCCGGCGCTGGTGAATTTGCGCCGTTGCTTCTGTCGCTTTTCGCGTATTACGCGGCTGTTTTGAGACGGCGGAACCGCGCCTGCTCTGGCTTCTATACGGCGCGGCAACCGGCGCGAAAAGAACCTGTAGCAGGGCAGCCGGCCGCAGAGGCATTTTCTTCGTAGGAAACATAGTTGCATGAAAGTTGACGCCGCGGCAGCGACAGGGGTAGAACATGCCCGCGCCTGCAATGCCGGGCTATTCTTGCGACCACACTAGTCAAATCCGTCCAATTCAGAGGGAAGTCGTCCATGGCCGAAGTGAAGTCCGACATCGAGATCGCGCGCGGCGCCAGGAAGAAGCAGATCCAGGAGATCGGCCAGAAGATCGGCATTCCGAGCGAACATCTTCTGCCCTACGGCCACGACAAGGCGAAGATCTCGGCCGAGTTCATCAAGTCGGTGAAGGGCAACAAGGATGGCAAGCTGATCCTCGTCACCGCCATCAACCCGACACCGGCCGGCGAAGGCAAGACGACGACGACGGTGGGCTTGGGCGATGGCCTCAACCGCCTCGGCAAGAAGGCCATCGTCTGCATCCGTGAGGCTTCGCTCGGACCGAATTTCGGCGTCAAGGGCGGTGCCGCCGGCGGTGGCTACGCGCAGGTCGTGCCGATGGAGGACATGAACCTCCACTTCACCGGCGATTTCCACGCCATCACCACCGCCCATAATCTGCTGTCGGCGCTGATCGACAACCACATCTATTGGGGCAACGAGCTCGGCATCGACACCCGCCGTGTCGTCTGGCGCCGCGTCATGGACATGAACGACCGGTCGCTGCGCGAGATCATCTGTTCGCTCGGCGGCGTCGCCAACGGTTTCCCGCGCGAGGCCGGTTTCGACATCACAGTCGCCTCGGAAGTCATGGCCATCCTGTGCCTATCGACCGACCTGAAGGACCTGGAAAAGCGCCTCGGCGACATCATCGTCGCCTATCGTCGCGACAAGTCGGCCGTCTATGCCCGCGACCTCAAGGCCGACGGTGCGATGGCCGTACTCTTGAAGGACGCCATGCAGCCCAATCTCGTGCAGACGCTGGAGAACAACCCGGCTTTCGTCCATGGCGGCCCCTTCGCCAACATCGCGCATGGCTGCAACTCCGTCGTTGCCACGACGACGGCGCTGAAGCTTGCCGACTACGTCGTCACCGAAGCCGGTTTCGGCGCCGATCTCGGTGCCGAAAAGTTCTTCGACATCAAATGCCGCAAGGCCGGCCTGAGGCCGGCGGCGGCGGTCATCGTCGCCACGGTTCGCGCCATGAAGATGAACGGCGGCGTCAAGAAGGAGGACCTCGGCAAGGAGAACGTCGAGGCGGTCAAGAAGGGCTGCGCCAATCTCGGCCGCCACATCGAGAACATCCGCCAGTTCGGTGTGCCGGCAGTGGTCGCCATCAACCATTTCTACTCCGATACCGAGGCCGAGGTCCAGGCGATGAAGGACTACGTCGCCTCGATGGGCGAAGAGGCGATCCTGTGCAAGCACTGGGCTCAGGGATCGGCCGGCATCGAGGAACTGGCCAAAAGAGTCGTGGCGTTGGCCGAATCCGGCGCGTCGCAATTCGCCCCGCTCTATCCGGACGCCATGCCGCTGTTCGAGAAGATCAACACCATCGTCCAGCGCATCTATCGCGGTTCCGAAGCGATCGCCGACAAATCGGTGCGCGACCAACTCCACGCCTGGGAGCACGCCGGCTACGGTCATTTGCCGGTCTGCATGGCCAAGACGCAATATTCCTTCTCTACCGATCCGAATCTGCGCGGCGCGCCGACCGGCCACACCGTACCGGTGCGCGAGGTCAGGCTGTCTGCCGGCGCCGGCTTCGTCGTCATCATCTGCGGCGAGGTGATGACCATGCCCGGCCTGCCCAAAGCGCCATCCTCGGAAAAGATTTTCCTGAACGAAATGGGCCAGATCGAAGGCCTGTTTTAGGGACAATCAACGCTTGAACGGCAAAGGGCGCCGCAACGCTGCGGCGCCCTTCTGCATGTTCGCAACAGTCTCCTACGCCGCGCTTCGCGCCAGCGCGCGCTGGTTGGAGGCATAGGGTGTGTCGTGCTGGGGTACCACGCCGGTCTTCAGGCAATCGATCCACTCGGCGGTTTTGAGAACGGCCGCGAAGCGCGACTGCAATACGATCGTCACCACGCGATGGATTTCCTCCCCCGAAGCGTAGCCGGCGCTGTTGGCGTACGGCAACGACCCCGTTGCGTCCGACAGGAACTCGACCTCAAAACCCATATGCACGGCGTGGATGACCGTCGACAGGTCGCAATTATGCGTCATGTAGCCGATGACTGTGATCGTATCGATAGAGTTGGCGCGCAGCCACTCCTCGAGGTCCGTGCCGGTGAAGGCGCTGGGCAAGTTCTTTTCGATGTAGTGGTCGCGGTTTCGCCTGGCGATTTCCGGGTGCAACTCGGCGCCATGGCTGCCCTTGGCGAACACCGGTGAGGTTTCCGGCGCCAACTGTTTGATGACCACCACCTTGACGCCTGCCTCGGTGGCCGCATCCATCGCTCGCGCCACATTGACGACGCTGTCGCGGAAGGGCGGATGCTGGATGGCGAGGTTGCCGCCGTCATAGTCGTTTTGAACATCGATGACGATGAGGGCGCGGCGTGGAGCTTTGCCTTTGGCTGGTTGCGACATGGGGTTTTCCTTTCCCGTTGGACATTGATGGGTGGACGATAAGCTCGGCACCGGATTGCAAAAAGTGTCCCGATTGACATTATTCGAAAGAATTGGGACAATCGGCCTCACCCGTTGCTGGAGCTCCCATGACCGATCCTGCCGTTGCCGCCATCGCCTTCGATGGCATCAGCCCGTTTCATCTCTCCGTGCCGTGTCTCGTGTTCGGAGCGGATCGCACGGAGCTCGGCCTGCCGCGCTTCGACTTCCGGGTCTGCGCGATTGAGGACGGGCCGATCCGCACCGATGCCGGGCTGACCATCAGCGTCCCGCACGGGCTTTCCGCGCTCGATGACGCCGACATCGTCATCGTGCCAAGCTGGAAGGATCTCGGGAGCTCGCCTCCAGCCGCATTGATCGACGCGTTGCTTGGCGCGCACGAGCGCGGCGCGCTGATCGTCGGACTGTGCTTGGGAACGTTCGCTGTTGCGGCGACCGGACTGCTTTCGGGGCGGCGAGCGGCGACGCACTGGGCCTACGCGGATCAGCTGCAGGAACTCTATCCCGACATTCTCGTCGAACCGGAAGTGCTCTACATCGACAATGGCGATGTCGTGACATCCGCCGGCGTCGCCGCCGGGCTCGACTGCTGCCTGCACGTCGTACGGGCTCGTTACGGCGCGGAGGCGGCGCTTCGCCTTGCCCGGCAGATCGTGCTTTCTCCGCATAGGCAGGGCGGGCAGGCTCAATTCATCGAACGTCCCATCGCCAGGACCGGCAATGCGGACCGCTTCACCCAGGCTCTCGAAGCGGTGCGCAAAACCCTGGGTGAGCCGCACAGTCTGGACAGCGTTGCCGGTCACGCCGGCCTCACCCGCCGGACGTTCACGCGCCGTTTCCAGAAAACGATCGGCACCAGTTTCGGTGACTGGCTGACCGACCAGCGCGTCCAGCTGGCGCAACGGCTGCTGGAAGCAACGGAAAAATCGATGGACACGGTTGCCTTCGAGGCCGGCTTCGGCAGCGCCACCTCGCTGCGCCAGCATTTCGCAGCGCGCCTCAGAACCTCGCCGGCGCAGTACCGGCGCGAATTCTCGAAGAGTGCTCAGGAGGAGCGCGTGGCGCACATGCCGAGGTGAAATTCGGCTCGCGCTCGATTCCAGGGCAATCGCTTCAGTGCCGACGTTGGACTGCCAGCTGGCCCGAGTAGGCTATCTTTTCTCTCGAAGCGATTGCCCTGCTCTCGATCCTGTCGTGCTTGAAAGACTCTGCGTCATCTGTCATATATTAAAGCGACAGATGACGCGAAGAGGGCTCGCCGCGGCGATGGCATTGGAAAAGGCTGCGCCAGCAGCAAAAAACAATGAACTTCAGAAGGTGGCGAAATTGCTGGGCGGCAGCCGCATTCTGGCAAGGCGCCTCAGCAGCGCTTTGGATGCCCACGAGTTGCTTCTGCACGGCCTGCCGGCTTCAGCGCTGGACCATCTTATCGGGCAACTCGTCTTCATCCAGAAGACCGATTCGCTGGAGAAGGCCGTCGGCATGAGCCTGCGCACCTACCAGCGCCGCAAGGATGCTCCGTCCAAGCCTCTCAGTCAGGACCAGAGCGGACGCACCTGGAAGTTCGCGGAGATCCTGTCGAAAGCGACCGACGTGTTCGGTTCGCAGGCGGAGGCAGAGCAATGGCTGGAGCGCCCGGCGATTGGGCTCGACCAGCGTCGTCCAATCGACCTTCTGGCGACGCCGGCGGGGATCGAGCTTGTAGAAGACTATCTGGAACGGCTTGAATATGGCGTTTATGCATGACGCCGCTGCCGGCGGCGCTTGGTGGCTCCGACCTCATCGGATGGCGCCTCGATCAAGCCGCGTTTGCGCCTACATGGGATAGTGGCGAGGGCGCATACAGGGTGGGCGGACGCTGGAACAGCAAGGGCGTGCGCGCCGTCTACTGCTCGATCGATCCGTCGACTGCGATCCTCGAGGTTGCGGTTCATAAGGGCTTCAGGGCGCTCGACACGATAGCGCATGTCATGACGGCAGCGATCGTCAGCGATGTCGCGGATGTGCATATCGTCGACCCCGCCGCCGTGCCCAACCCCAACTGGTTGCGCCCGGGCATTCCGAGCTCCGGGCAACAGGCGTTTGGCGACGATCTTCTGCAACGGCACCGGTTCGTGGTGATTCCTAGCGCGGTATCGCAGCGTAGCTGGAACCTGATCTTCGACGCGAGCCTCGCCAGAGGGGCATACGCCATGAAGATCCAGGAGGCGTTTGCGCTCGACACACGGTTGCATCCACCTCCGGCCAAGTGACATAGCCGCCCCCATGTCCATCAGAACGAGGACGTGACCGGCAACAGAAGCACGGTGCTCAGTTGTTGCTGATTACCCGTGCCGGATTGCCGACCACCGTGGTGTTCGCCGCCACGTCGCGCGTCACCACAGCACCGGCGCCGACGATGGCGCCATCGCCGATCCTGACCCCGCCGAGGATGATGGCACTGCCGCCGATCCAGGCATTGTCGCCGATCTCGACCGGCCTGGCGATCTCCAGCCCTGCCTGCCGCCCCGCAGCCTCCTTGTGGTGCTCGGCGCAATAGATCTGCACATTGGGGCCGACCAGCGTTCCCTTGCCGATGCGCACTGAAGCCGTATCGAGAATGGTGCAGCCGGCATTGAGAAAAACGCGGTCGCCGAGAAAGATGTTGAAGCCATAAGCGCAGTGGAACTGCGCCTCGATCCGGGTGCCCTCGCCCGCCGCGCCGAGCAGCGTCCGCAATCCAGGCCCGATATCGCGACGCTGCCGGGGCGGCAGGCTGTTGTGCTCGAACACCGCGTCTCGCGCCGTGATGCGCAACGCCTCCAGTTCCGGATCGAGGCAGCAATACCACTCGCCCGCCGCCATTTTCATGCGTTCGCTTCCGGCCATGGCTGCAACTCCAGTTTCAACTTTGCCAAAGTACAAGTGGTGAAAATACGGAAGCGCCGGCGGCGACACCACCTCTGGTCAAATACCGGACCTATGGTAGCTTGCTCTCTCGGACCTGTCCCAAGCCGGCCATCGAGGGGATCAATCATGCTGTACATTTTTGCACTCCTGATTGGCATCGTTGCCGGGCTTCGCGCCATGACCGCGCCCGCCGCCGTCGCCTGGGGCGCCTGGCTTGGCTGGTTGCCGGTCGCGGACACCTGGGCGAGCTTCATGGGCCACTGGATCGCCGTCGGCATCTTCACCATCCTGGCCATCGCCGAACTGGTCACCGACCAGCTGCCCTCGGCGCCGAGCCGCAAGGTGCCGCAGCAATTCGGCGCGCGTATCGTCTTGGGCGCTTTCACCGGCGCGGTGATCGGAGCGACCGGCGGCGCCACCATCGGCGGCCTGATCGCCGGCGCCGTTGGCGCGGTGATCGGCACGCTGGGCGGCGCCGAGGCGCGTAAACGCCTGGCCGCCGCCTTCGGCAAGGACCCGCCCGCCGCCTTCATCGAGGACGCGGTGGCGATCGTCGGCGGGCTTCTGATCGTGGCGGCGGTGGCATGACGGCAAAGACATTCGACGCCATTATCGTCGGTGCCGGGCAGGCCGGCCCACCGCTCGCCGGCAGGCTGAATGCGGCCGGCATGAGCGTGGCGCTGATCGAGCGAAAGCTGGTCGGCGGCACTTGCGTCAACACCGGCTGCACGCCGACCAAAACGATGGTGGCAAGCGCCTATGCCACGCATCTCGCCCGCTCCGCCGCGGATTACGGGGTAACGCTATCCGGTCCCGTCGGCGTAAACTACAAGGCGATCAAGGCGCGCAAGGACAAGGTCTCCAACGACGCCCGCGGCAATCTCGAAGACTGGATTGCCGGCATGGACAAATGCACGCTCTATCGCGGCCATGCGCGCTTCGTAAGCGCCAACACGGTGCGCGTCGGCGACGATCTGCTGAGCGCCGAAAAGATATTCCTCAACACCGGCGGGCGCGCCTCGGTGCCCGACCTGCCCGGCATCGACGGCATTTCTTACCTGACCAATTCCTCGATGATGGATCTCGACGTGCTGCCGCGCCATCTCATTGTTGTCGGCGGCAGCTACGTCTCGCTCGAATTCGCGCAGATGTTCCGCCGCTTCGGTTCCGAAGTTACGGTCATCGAAAAAGGCCCGCGTCTGATCGGTCGCGAGGACGAGGATGTCTCGGACGCCATTTTGTCGATCCTCGAAAACGAAGCCATTGCCGTCCATCTCGGCGCCGACGACATCCGCTTCGCCAGGCGAGGCAACGAAATCGCCGTGACCTTCTCGCCAGGCAAGGCGGCTGCGGTCGGCTCGCATGTGCTGCTGGCGCTCGGCCGCACGCCAAACACCGACGATCTCGGCCTCGACAAAGCCGGCGTCGAGGTCGACAAACGCGGCTTCATCGTCGTCGACGACCAGTTGCGCACGAGCGTGCCCGGCATCTGGGCGATGGGCGACTGCAACGGCAAGGGCGCCTTCACCCACACCTCGTACAACGATTACGAGATCGTCGCCGCCAACCTGCTCGACAATGATCCGCGCAAGGTCAGCGACCGCATCGAGGCCTATGCGCTCTATATCGACCCACCACTCGGCCGCTGCGGCATGACCGAAGCCGCGGTAAGGAAATCCGGCCGCCGCGCCTTGGTCGGCCAGCGGCCAATGACCCGCGTCAGCCGTGCAGTCGAAAAAGGTGAGACGCAAGGCTTCATGAAGATCCTGGTCGATGCCGACACCAGGGAGATCCTCGGCTGTTCGGTGCTCGGCCCGGGCGGCGACGAGGCGGTGCACTGCGTGCTCGACCTGATGTATGCCAAAGCGCCGGTCAGCACGCTGGCGCGCGCCGTGCACATCCACCCGAACGTCTCGGAGCTTCTGCCGACCATCGCCCAGGAACTCAAGCCGCTGGTGTGACGGCCGGGTAGAATCGTGCGCCCATGGCGGCGCCGGCTGGACCAATCGACAGCCCAGCGGCAAAAGGGCATGTGTTCCGCCTCTTCTCCCGGAGCCATCCCATGCAGAAGTCCATCGAACGCGTCGCCGGCGACAGCGAAGGCGTTTCCTACGAATTCCCCGTCTTCCGCTTCGCCGGAACGGACAAGACGGCGCCTTCCGCCTATCTGCAGGCGGCACTTCATGCCGGCGAATTGCCGGGCGTCGTCGCCATCGACACGCTGATGCCGATGCTCAGCAAGGCGGAAGCCGAAGGCCGCATCACCGGCAATATGACCATCGTGCCCTGGGCCAATCCGATCGGCCGCGCGCAATATCTCTACGGCGACCATCAGGGCCGCTTCCATCTGGGCACGCGCACCAATTTCAACCGTGGCTTTCCGCGGCTCGCCGCGCCCGACCTCACGCTGCTGCCGGCGCACGGCACGGTCGACCAGCGGCTGAAGACGCGGCTGCTGCAGCTCTCCATCGGCCACGACATCGTGCTCGACCTGCATTGCGACGATGAGGGCCTCGCCTATCTTTACGTCCACACCAGCCTGTGGCCGGCCATGGCGGATTGTGCAGCGGCCATGGGCGTCGACGCGGTGATGCTGTGGGACGAAGACCCCGACGGCACCTTCGAAGGCGCCTCGATCATGCCGTATCAGAACGTTCCCGCCGACGTCGCGTGCCTCGACCGGCGCGTCGCCACCACCGTCGAATATCGCGGCATACTCGATGTCGACGGCGCCCTCGCCGGCGCCGATGCCGAAGGGCTCTACCGGCTGCTGGTGGCGCGCGACGTAATCCAGGATCAGGCGCTGCCCGCGCCTGGCAGCTTCGTTGGACTCGTCGCGCCGCTCGAAAACATCGAGATGATGCCGGCGCCCCGCTCGGGCGCGATCCTTTACGACGTGAAACCGGGCGACCGCGTCACCAAGGGTGCGCGCCTTGCCACCATCGTCCACGCGCCCGGCGAGCCCGACGGCCGCACGGAAGTGTTGGCGCCGCAGGCGGGCCTCATCCTGACGCGGCGTTCCCGCCGCATCATCCGCGCCGGCGAAGACCTCTTGAAGCTGGTCGGCGACGGGACGAGCGCCGATGCAAGGTCGGGAACGCTGGAGGACTGACGCACCCCGCCAGGCTACCCCGAAATCGCCTGTCGCGCCTTGGCCTCCAGCCATTCGGCCATCTGCCGGTACGGCACCGGACCATGGCTCACGCGGGCGACGCCGAGTTCGGCAAGCCTCTGGCGCGGCGGCACATGCGCCAGGGCAATGATGTTGACCGGCAATGCCGTTGCCTCGCAGAGCGCCTCGATCAGGCCTTCATCGGCAAGCCCAGGCGCAAAGAAGCCATGCGCTCCGGCCCTTTCGTAGGCGTGCGCCCGCTCGATCGCCTGATCGAGAAGAGCCTTGTCGTGCGCACTCGGTTTAGTCTTCAGGAAAATGTCGGTTCGGGTGTTAATGAAGGCCGGAATACCCGACGTCTTCACCGCCGCTGCAGCCGCTTCGATCCGCCTCACCTGTATGGCGATGTCGTGCAGCCCACTGCCGCCGACGATCTGATCCTCGAAATTAAAGCCGACGGCTCCAGCCTGCACGGCGAGCGTCACGCTGCGGGCGACAACCTCCGGAGCGACCCCGTAACCCCCCTCGAGGTCCATGGTTACCGGCACATCCACCGCCGCAACGATGCGTTTGATGTTTTCGAGCGCCAGTTCCAACGGGATTTTCTCGCCATCGGCGAATCCGAAAGCGGCCGCGACCGGCCAGCTTCCGGTGGCGATGGCCTTGGCCCCTGCTTTCTCGATGATCTTGGCGGAGCCTGGGTCCCAGGCATTGTAGAGGACAATCGGGTTTCCCTTGACATGGAGGGAATGGAACGTCCGTGCGCGGTCGAACTGCTGGGTCATTTGATGTTTTCCCGTCTTCCTGCTGTTTGATGCAGAGTCTAGGCAGGACTGCCGGTCTTGGCCATGTGCCATGGGTTGCGAAAGCGGCAGCCACCCCACAGACTTTCAAACCTGTTGCGCATACCGCTTTTCGCGGCTATGGATTTCGCCATGAATATGCGTTCGATCAAGACCATTTGGTGGTGGGCTCGCTGACAGCGGCCTGTTCGAACGCGTTCGCGTGACAATAGAGGGTGGCCGCAGCGGAATGTCCGGGCGGCCATTTGTTTTTTCAAGCCATTCCCGGGTCCGTTGCCCCAAAGACGCTGATGGAGACGGCAATGACGACGAAAATTCTGGAGCATGGCGCCGAGCGCTTCGTCACGGCGGGTGGCGTGGCGATTACCCGCCAGCGCCATGACCGGCCTTACGAGGGGGCGATCGACGGCTATGTCGATGGCCTGAATTCGCGCCGCGGCGCCGTGTTTTCCTCGAATTACGAATATCCCGGCCGCTATACGCGCTGGGACACCGCCATCATCGATCCGCCGTTGGTGATCTCGGCACGCGGCCGTGCCATGCGCATCGAGGCGCTGAACCGCCGCGGCGAGGTGCTTTTGCCGGTGATCGGCACGGTGCTTGCCGGCCTTGACGACGTAACGATCGCCGAGACGTCCAACAAACTCATCCGCCTTGAGGTCGCCAAGCCCGGTCGTATCTTCACTGAAGAGGAACGCAGCCGCGTTCCCTCCGTCTTCACCGTGCTGCGCGCCATCACGGCTTTGTTCAAGACCGAGGAAGACGCCAATCTCGGCCTCTATGGCGCCTTCGGCTACGACCTCGCCTTCCAGTTCGATCCGGTCGACTACAAGCTCGAGCGCAAGCCGAGCCAGCGCGATCTCGTGCTGTTCCTGCCCGACGAGATCCTCGTCGTCGACCATTATTCGACCAAGGCCTGGACCGACCGCTACGACTATTCCGGCGATGGCTTCTCGACCGAAGGCCTGCCGCGCGACGAAATCGTCGAGCCGTTCAGGACCGCCGACCGCATCCCGCCGCGCGGCGACCACGAGCCCGGCGAATATGCCAAGCTGGTGCGCAAGGCGATGAAGAGCTTCGAGCGCGGCGACCTGTTCGAAGTGGTGCCGGGGCAGATGTTCTACGAACGATGCGAAACCCAGCCCTCCGAGATTTCCCGCAAGCTGAAGAGCATCAACCCTTCGCCCTATTCCTTCTTCATCAATCTCGGCGAGGGCGAATATCTGATCGGCGCCTCGCCGGAAATGTTCGTGCGCGTCAACGGCCGCCGCGTCGAGACCTGCCCGATCTCCGGTACCATCAAGCGCGGCGACGACGCCATCTCCGACAGCGAGCAGATCCTGAAGCTGCTCAATTCGAAGAAGGACGAATCCGAACTCACCATGTGCTCGGACGTCGACCGCAACGACAAGTCGAGGGTCTGCGAGCCGGGCTCGGTGCGCGTCATCGGCCGCCGCCAGATCGAAATGTACTCCCGCCTGATCCACACCGTCGACCACATCGAGGGGCGGCTGCGCGAAGGCATGGACGCCTTCGACGCCTTTCTGTCGCATGCCTGGGCGGTCACCGTCACCGGCGCGCCGAAATTATGGGCCATGCGCTTCATCGAGCAGAACGAGAAGAGCCCGCGCGCCTGGTATGGCGGGGCGATCGGCATGGTCAATTTCAACGGTGACATGAACACCGGCCTGACGCTTCGCACCATTCGCATCAAGGACGGCATCGCCGAGGTGCGCGCCGGCGCCACGCTGCTCTTCGACAGCATTCCCGAGGAAGAAGAAGCCGAAACCGAACTGAAGGCATCCGCCATGCTCTCCGCCATCCGCGACGCCAAATCAGGCAATGCCGCCAGCACCGAACGCAGCACCGCGCGTGTCGGCGACGGCGTCAACATCCTGCTGGTCGACCACGAGGACAGTTTCGTCCATACGCTCGCCAACTATTTCCGCCAGACCGGCGCCAACGTCTCGACGGTGCGCACGCCGGTGCCGGACGAGATCTTCGACCGGCTGAAGCCAAACCTGGTCGTGCTGTCGCCCGGCCCCGGCACGCCGAAGGACTTCGACTGCGCCGCCACCATCAAACGGGCCCGTGCGCGCGACCTGCCGATCTTCGGCGTCTGCCTCGGGCTGCAGGCGCTGGCCGAGGCCTATGGCGGCGAGCTGCGCCAACTGCACATCCCGATGCATGGCAAGCCGTCGCGCATCCGCGTGTCGAAGCCGGGCATCATCTTCTCCGGCCTGCCCAAGGAGGTGACGGTCGGCCGCTATCATTCGATCTTTGCCGATCCGGTGCGGCTGCCCGATGGTTTTGTCGTCACCGCCGAGACCGAGGACGGCATCATCATGGCCTTCGAGCACCGCAAGGAGCCGATCGCCGCAGTGCAGTTCCACCCGGAGTCGATCATGACGCTCGGCCACAATGCCGGCATGCGCATCATCGAGAACATCGTCGCGCACCTGCCGCGCAAGGCCAAGGAAAAGGCCGCTTAATTCGAGGGCTCAGTGTTGGGAACTTTTCCCCAGTGACCGCGGCGGAAATCAAAGCCGCCGCCAGGCAGAAGGTCGCCAGCCTCGCCTTCTGGTCGATCGTCGTCGCCTGCGTCGTGCTCGGCCTGAAGCTGGTGGCCTGGTACGTCACCGGTTCGGTTGCGCTTTATTCGGACGCGCTGGAATCGATCGTCAACGTCATTGCCTCTGCCGCCGCCTATTGGGCGATCCGGGTCAGCTACAAGCCGGCCGACCAGGACCATCCCTTCGGCCACCACAAGGCCGAGTATTTCTCGGCCGTCCTCGAAGGCGTGCTGATCGTGCTTGCCGCCCTGCTGATCCTCAACGAGGTCTGGTGGTCGTGGCAGCATCCGGCCCCGCTCGAACAGCCATGGACCGGCCTCGCCGTCAACGGCGTCGCAACGGTCATCAACGCCGTCTGGGCCTTGACGCTGATCCGCACCGGCCGAAGCGAAAAATCGCCGGCTCTCGTTGCCGACGGCAGGCACATCATGACCGACGTGGCGACCTCGGTCGGTGTGTTCATCGGCCTGGTCGGCGCCGTACTGACCGGCTGGCAGGTTCTCGATCCGGCTCTTGCGGTGATCGTGGCGCTGAACATTCTGTGGCAGGGCTGGCACGTCATCGGCTCGTCGATGAACGGGCTGATGGACCGCGCCGTCGACACCCAGGAACATATCCGCATACGCGACATCATCTCGGCCAATTGCAAGGGCGCGCTCGAGGTCCACGACCTGAAGACGCGCATCGCCGGCCGCGCCACCTTCATCGAGTTCCACCTGGTCGTCGACGCCGACATGTCGGTCGGCGCCAGCCACGTCATCTGCGACCGCATCGAGGACGCGCTGCAGGCAGAGATTCCTTCCGTCCGCGTCATCATCCATGTCGAGCCCGACGACGAGGCGAAACTGCCCAAGGGCACGACGGCCGTGCCGTTCGCGTGAGGCGATAGCGGGACGCCGCCATCCAAAACCTTGAGGTCGGCGGGACAGCACCCCCCTCTGTCCTGCCGGACATCTCCCCCTCAAGGGTGGAGATTGGATGTCGCTTCGGCTTTCGCCAATCTCCAAGAAGAGCGCTGTCGGCGAAGCTGCAAATCTCCCCACTTGAGGGGGAGATGTCCGGCAGGACAGAGGGGGGCGCGAAGGATCGCTGCAGCTCTCATTCCGAGCCGCTGCACGCCATGGATTCCAGGGCCTGATCCGACGAACTTTCCAACGCTGCCTCCGCGAAATCGTCGTCAACCGGACCTATCACTCTGTCCAGCCAGGCCCAATCCTGGGCAAGAGGCTCGATTATGACGCTCTGGCCGTGGCGGCGGATCAAAACCTCTTCGGTGTCGAAACGGTACTCCTTCGGCAAGCGCACCGCCTGCGAGCGGCCGGACCAAAACACCTTTGTCTTGCGCATTGCATCCACCTCCTCGTCACATTCGGCTAATTTCGAACCGGGATCCGAACTACGATCAAGGCCCGCACGCAGCCTGCGGCATCGGCTCCAGCCGGTAGACCTTGTCGTCGGAGCTGGTGTCGCCTTCCGCCGCTTTCGAACACAGATCGATGATCGGCAGGCCGCTGTTCGGGTTGGCCAGCATCATCGTGCCGTTGGCGCCGCGGCGAAGGAAGACCTCCTGTTGCGCGATATCGCAGGACGCAGCACCCGTCTTCGCGCTCGCCGCGCAGCGCCATTGGTCGCCCTCGCTCTGGCAGTTGTAGACCTGCGTGACCTTGGCCGATTTCTGCCGCGTGGTAACCGAAACGGCGATATCGGCGCCGCTTGGCCAATTGGCCGGATCGCCCTCCTTGGCGAAAGACGCCAGCTCGACCGGTCCGCGGAACACCCTGATCGACTGGGTCAGCTGATCGGGATGCGAGCCGAGATGCGCGGCGTCGTAGTCGCGTCCGTAGCAGAAGGGCTGGTCCGGCTTCAGCCGCTCGCGCAATGGCGGGCCAAGGGCCGGGTCGATCGGGTCGATGCGCGCGAACTCCGCCTTGCAGGTGGCGGCCGGCATCGGGTCGAGCCTGAAGCCGTTGTCGTCCTTGCCCAGCGCCTGCCTTTCGTACTCCGCCTTGCCGAGCTCGTCTTCCGATCCGGCGTCGAGATAGAGATCGGGCTGCACGTCCGAGACGATCAGCCGGCCTTTGTCGTCGACCTTCAGCGAAGCCATGGTGCGATCGCAGTCCATGCCGCAGCGGATCGGGCCGATCTTGCCGTCCTCCGACTCATGACTGCACCAGCCGCCGAGCCATTCAGGCGCCTCGGCGCCGCGTACCGTCGTCGCCATGAAGCCATTGTAGGAGGAATCGATGCCGGCGCTTGGCTCCTCGTTTGGTCGGCTGACCGGATCGCGGCCGTAATAGAAGAAGATGCGCGCCACCTTCTGCTGCGGATGCGACTTGAGATGCGCGGCGTCGTAGACGCGGCCGAAGCAAGCGTCCTTGCCGTCGGGGCTGAGCTCGGTGAGTTTGAGCGTGTCGTCGGCGAAAGCAGCACCGGCGACGGCGGCAAGCAAGGCAACCCCAACTCCGGCGCCCACAATGGTCCCCATTATGGTCCTCGACGTCATGCTACCCCTCCATTGCCCCGACAAGACGTGGCTTCAATTTATGCTAGGATCGAGGTCGAGGCCACGCAAATTGCGCGGGCCGGCCAAATGGGAGATGAAGCCATGCGACGCCGCGATATTTTCCGCGTCGGTCTTGCCGGGGCCGCGGGGCTTTTCGGGCTGCGCCCCATCAAGGCCGCAGCTAGTGAAGTCAAGCCGGCGGCTGCCGAAGAGGAAAGGCAAAAGGTCGCCTATCACCTCAGCGACCTCGACAAGGTCAATTTCGTGCTCGGCAACATCAAGAACCACTTCGAAGGCACCGACGGCAAAGTCGACATCGCGCTTGTCGTGCACGGCCCAGCACTTGCCGCCTTCAAGTCGAAGGGCATATCGGCCGCCATTTCCGGGCGGTTCGCCGGCCTTGTCCAGGATGGGCTCAGCCCGCACGCTTGCGCCAACACCATGCACGGCATGGATATCGGCCTGGCCGACCTGCTCGACGGCTTCCATGCAGCCGACAGGGGCGGCGTCGTCAAGCTCGCCGAATTGCAACGCCAGGGCTACGCCTATCTCAGGCCATAGGGCAATTCCAGGAAAAGTGTGAAACGGTTTTCCGTCCGGAATTGCGTCAAGACAAAGAGGGAGCGGTTCGCCGTTTCCGTGAAACGGTGAACCGCTCTAAACTTTTACGGACTTGAACGCGAGGACTGCGAGGGCCTACGAAGAGCAGGCAGAGTCCCCGGAGGAATAGACGTGCCAGCCACCACCACCCTTGTCAGCCCCTCTCTGGTCATCCCCGACCTTGCCGGAAAGGCGGTCCTGGTCACCGGCGCCTCGACCGGCATCGGCGCGGCGCTCGCACTCGCCTACGCCGCGCAGAAATGCCGCGTCGCGCTGCACTACAATTCGAGCCGGGTGGCCGCCGAAAACCTGGCCGCGACCATTCGCAACGGTGGCGGCGACGTGTTCCTCACCCAGGGCGATTTCTCGATCCCCGCCGATGTCGAGCGCGTCGTCGAGGACAGTGCGCAACATTTCGGCCGGCTCGACGGCCTCGTCAACAATGCCGGCGGCATGCTCGGCCGCGTGCCCTATGCCGAGCAGACCGAGGCGCATTACGACGCGGTGATGGACCTCAACGCGCGTTCCGTGCTGACAGCTTCGCGCAAAGCAATCCCATGGCTGAAGCGGCAGGGTGGCTTCATCGTCAACACCTCCTCGATCGCCGCGCGCAACGGCGCCGGTGGCGGCGCCGGCCTTTACGGCTCGGCCAAGGCCTTCGTCTCCAACGTCACGCGCGGCATGGCCAAGGAGCTGATCGGTTTCAACATCCGCGTCAACGCGGTGGCGCCCGGCACGATCGCGACACCTTTCCACGAGCGCTACTCGACCGACGACCAGATGAAAGGCATGATCGCCACCATCCCGCAGGGCCGCGCCGGCACCGCCGAGGACTGCGTCGGCGCCTATCTGTTCCTCTCCTCCGATCTGTTGAGCGGCTACATCATCGGCCAGGTGATCGAGGTCAATGGCGGCCAGTTGATGCCGTAGGCGACGAACTGCATACTCCCGGTTGCGTCATCTCAACGGAGCAAAGCGAATGTACGGACTGATCGGCAAGATGCGGGCGATGCGCGGCCAGCGTGACGCAATGATGGATATCCTGCTCGCCAGCACCGGCGCCATGCCCGGCTGCCTGAACTACATCATCGCCACCGACCCGGCCGATGCCGACGCGATCTGGGTGACCGAAGTGTGGACCGACGCCGAAAGCCACAAGGCTTCTCTGCAGCTGCCCGAAGTCCAGGCGGCAATCGCCAAGGCCCGGCCGATCATCGCCGGCTTCGAGTTCCAGGTGGAGACGCATCCTGTTGGCGGGTTCGGGTTACCGGCGGTGAAGGCGGGATAGAGGCAGAGGCCGGCGGGACAGCGCCCCCCTCTGGCCTGCCGGCCATCTCCCCCTCAAGTGGGGAGATTGGCAGCTTCGCCGACAGCGCTCTTTTTTGGAGATTGGCGAAGGCCGAGGTGACATCCAATCTCCCCACTCGAGGGGGAGATGTCCGGCAGGACAGAGGGGGGCGCGAAGGATCGCTACGGATGGTTGGTGCCATTACCACCCAAGCCCTTTTCCGCGCAAAAAGGGGTTCGCATTTTTTCGCCACCGGTCTAAGAGCCCATCTATGGATTCTTCCCCGAACCCGCCGGCCATCGAGCATCTGGCGCGGATCCACAGGGCCTGGCAGTGGCCGGTCCTGGTGGTGGTCTCGGTGCTGTTTGCCGGCGCGCTGGAACTCGCCGCCCTGCCCGCCGCGCTCTTGATCGGACCGATGCTGGCGGCCATCGCTGCCGGCACCAACGGCGCCACGGTGCGCGTGCCGCGGGTTCTGTTCGGCTCAGCCCAGGCGGTCGTCGGCTGCCTGGTCGCCAGTTCCATCTCGGCCGATATCTTTCCCGTCTTCTACAGGGAATGGCCGCTGTTCCTTGGCGTCGTGATGGCGACGGTCGCGGCATCCAGCCTGCTCGGCTGGCTGATCAGCCGCTGGCGCATCCTGCCCGGCACCACCGCGGTCTGGGGCTCGTCGCCGGGCGCCGCCACCGCCATGGTGCTGATGGCCGGTGCCTTCGGCGCCGACCAGCGCCTCGTCGCCTTTATGCTATATCTGCGCGTCATCTGCGTCTCAATGACGGCAGCCCTGGTGGCCAAGCTCTGGGTCGACACCTCGGGCATCGAGGTGCCGGCCATCGTCTGGTTTCCGCCGATAGACCCGCAAGGCTTGGCCGCAACATTCGGCGTGGCGCTGGTTGGCGGCCTCGCCGGAAAGCTTTTCCGGCTGCCCTCGCCGTTATTCCTCGGCACCTTCATTTTCGGCACCGTGATCCATCTCGGGCTCGGCGTGACCATGCAGTTGCCGCCCTGGCTGCTCGCCTTGAGCTATACGATGATCGGCTGGAGCATCGGCCTGAATTTCACCAGGGCCATTTTGCGCCACGCGGCCCGCGCGCTGCCGCAGATCGTCGGCTCGATCATTGCCCTGATCGTCTTTTGCGGCGGCCTCGCCTTCCTGATCAGCCGCCTGCTCGGCATCGATCCGCTGACCGCCTATCTGGCAACCAGTCCCGGCGGCATGGACAGCGTCGCCATCATCGCCGCCGCCGCGCAGCATGTCGACATCTCCTTCGTCATGGCGCTGCAATCGGCACGCTTCCTGATCGTGCTTCTGGTCGGCCCAAGCGTGGCGCGGCTGGTGGCGAGAAGCCTCAAACCATAGCAGCTTGCCTCTGCCTGCTTCGCAGCCGGTTTTCCTGAAACCGGTCGCACTTTGCTGCCGCCGACCGTATCGGGCCAGCACGCGCACGAGCTCAAAAAATAACTTGACTCAAATACTCAGATTTGAGAGCCCCCTTCCGTCAATGTTGTACGGAAGAGTGGAGACGAGTTGATGCGGATACGGACGATGACATGGCTCCTGGGGATATCATTGCCGGGCAGCATGGCCCTGCTCGGCCTGTCCGCGCCGGCTCACGCCCAGGACCAGGGCGGCGTCACCGTTCTCAACAAGATCGAGGTCGATGCCGAGAGCGACGAGATCCTCGTGCAAGACGGCTACGTCGCCAAGAAGGACCGCATCGGCACCAAGACCGACACGCCGATAGTCAAGATTCCGCAAGCGGTTTCGGTTGTGACGCAAAAGCAGATCGAGGACCAGAAGCCACGCACGCTGAACGAATCGCTCGGCTATGTCGCCAGCGCCAATCCGAACAGCTTCGGCTTCGACACCCGCTATGATGCCTTCTTCCTGCGCGGCTTCCAGGCCTTTTACAACGGTATGTTCCGCGACGGGCTGCGCCAGTACAACGGCCCCTCGGCCTGGTTCAAGACCGAGCCCTACGGCATCGAGGGCGTCACCATACTGAAGGGTCCGGCCTCCTCGCTTTACGGCATCAGCGGTCCGGGCGGCATCGTCAATCTGGTCACCAAGCGCCCCAAGGAAGAACAGTTCCGCGAAGTCGAAATGCTGCTCGGCGCACGCAATCATTTCCAGGCCGCACTCGACGCTTCCGGCCCGGTGAACGAAGACGGCAGCATCCTCTATCGCTTCACCAGCCTCGGCCGCACCAGCGACACCGACCTGGTCGGTTATCCCGACGACAAGATCTATCTGGCGCCGGCAGTCACCTTCAAGCCGGATGAGGACACCAAGCTGACCATCCTCGGCGAATATTCGAAATCCGTCACCGGCGGCACCGCTGCCTTCTACAATTCGGGCGGCGCTCTGACGGACCTTTATGAGGGCGATCCCGCCTGGAACGACTTCGACCAGACCCAGGGCCGCATCGGCTACGAGTTCGAGCACCGTTTCAACGACGTGCTGACGGTCCGGCAGAATCTTCGCTACAGCGCCGTCGACAGCGACATCGAGTACAGCGGCCATTACCCGGACGGCCCGGATCTGAAACGCTACTGGGGCCACTACACCGAGACCATGAAGAACTTCGTCGTCGACAACATGGCGCAGTTCGAATTCGATACCGGCCAGGTCAGGCACACGGCGGTAGCCGGCATCGACTACGCCTGGTCTAATTATGACGCCGACAGCGGTATCTCCTATGTCTCCGTCGACGACATCAAGGCTGCTCCGGTTCCTTACTATGGCGGGCAGGAGATGAACCAGCTCGGCGCCTATCTGCATGACCAGATGGAGTGGAACGATTTCACCCTGTTCGCCAGCGGTCGCTACGACTGGGCCGACACCACCTCGACCGCCGCCGACTTCACCAAGTCCAAGCAGAACGACAGTGCCCTTTCCGGGCGGCTCGGCCTGTCTTACCAGACCGAATGGGGCATCACGCCCTATGTCAACTATTCGACGTCGTTCTCGCCCAATATCGGCTTCGTCTATGACGATGTCAGCAGCCCCATCGGTCGTGTCGCCCGTCCGACCATCGCGACGCAGAAGGAAATCGGCGTCAAATACGAGTTTGCCGATTACAACGCCGCCATCAGCGCCGCTCTGTTCGACATCGACCAGAAGGATGGCGTCGTCTTCGACGCCTCGACCGGCATCAACAAGCAGCGCCAGCTCGACCTCAACTCGCGCGGCGTCGAGCTGGAAGCCAGCGCCTCGCTCGACAACGGCCTCAGCATACTCGCCTCTTACACCTATCTGCGCGTGAAAATCGAACGCGGCGCCACGGGAACCGCAGGCAAGGAACTGTCGGCAACGCCAAATCACATCCTGTCGCTCTGGGGGCAGTACCAGTTCGAGGACGGCACGCTGCAGGGGCTCGGGCTGGGCAGCGGCGTTCGCGTCGCCGGCAGCAGCTATGGCGACGACACCAACACCTTCAAGAACGACGCGCGCGCCTTCGTCGACGCCTCGCTCTCCTACGATTTCGGCTACCGCAATCCCAAGCTCGAGGGCGTGAAGCTGCAGGTCAACGCCAAGAACCTGTTCGACACTCAAAAATCCATCTGCTCGGCCGGCTATTGCTACCGCGACGAGGGCCGCTCGCTGTTCGCTAGCCTGCGCTACCGCTTCTGATGTCGATCGCCGTTTCCAGCCAGGCATCGACGCCTGTCGCGATCGTCCTGGCGATCGGCGGGCTCTACGTCGCGCAGAGTGTGATCGGCGGCATCACCTGGGCGGGCCTGCCGGCGGTGATGCGCGACCAGGGCCTGCCGCTCGACCGGATCGGCCTGGTCTCGCTGATCGCGCTGCCATGGGCGCTCAAGTTTCTATGGGCGCCGGCCGTCGAGCGCTATCGGCTGCCGCCGGTCGGCAAGAACCGCACCGGCACGATCGTAGCCGCCGGTGGGCTCGTGTCCATCGCCGGGCTGTGGGCCGTCGGCGCGCTCGGCCCGGAGGCCTGGTGGCCGGTTCTGGCCTGCCTGACCATCGTCGCCTTCGCCGCCTCGACGGTCGACATTGCCTGCGATGGTTTCGCCGTGCAGAGCCTGGCTAAGGAAAACCACGGCTGGGGCAATGCCGCGCAGGTCGGCGGCGCCTATCTCGGCTCGGCCATCGGCGCCGGCCTGTTTCTGCTTCTGGTCGACGCTTATGGCTGGCGCATCGCCGTTTGGGCGATGGCCTTGCTGCTCCTGCCGCTCGGTCTGCCCTTCCTGCTCGGCGTGGCCAGCCGCGCGCGCGAGGAGACGCGCGCGCATGTTCCCAGCCTTCTCGACGCGTTGAAGCGTCCCGAAATTCGGCGCGGCCTGGCAGCGTCGGCCATCTATGTCCTGGCCCAGAAGGCGGCACTCGCCATGCTCGGACCATTCCTGATCGACGCCGGGCTCGACCTCTCGATGGTCGGACTTGTCAACGGCGTCGGCAGCATGTTCGTCGGCCTGGCTGCCGCACTCGCCGGCGGCGCTCTCGTCAAATGGTTCGGCCCGCGCAACGTGCTCGTCCTGGCGCTTTTCCTGCAGGCCGGATCGCTGTTCTTCTTTTCGGTCTTCGATTTTCTTGGTGACTTCTCGACCACCGCTTTGATGGCCATCGCGGTGCTCAGCTCGTCCGGCTTCATGGCTCTCGGTTTCGTCGCGCTTTACGCGCAGTTCATGCGCTGGTCAGATCCAAGACAGGCGGGCGTCGACTTCACGCTGTTCCAGTGCATGGACGCACTGATGAGCATGGCCGGCGGGATCGCGGCCGGCTACGCGGCGCAGTATTTCGGCTATGGCGCGTTCTTCGCCGGCGCCGGCCTCGTCGCGCTGCTGGCCGCCCCGGCGATCGCCTTCGTATCCGACCGCCGCTGACTGCGGAGCATCGTCGCGCACTATTCTTCGCCGCCGTCCGCCGCTTGCGTCCCTCGGCGCCAGTAGGCGATGACCAGATGCCGGTCGCGCGGCACACCCCACTCCTTGCGGACAATCCTGCGGATCTCGCGGAAATCACCGAACTCGCATCCGGCCCAGACATAGAGATTGTCGGCAAGCGCGGTCCGGCTCCGCTGCCGCAGCACCGCTGGCAACAGGCTGGCTGTGCCAGCCTCGCGCCCATGCCGATAGAGCCAGGTGACGGCAACGGTCTCGCCTGCGGCCAGCGCGATCCGGTCGTCCGGGCCGTCGACCTCGATGAACGCTTCGGCGCGGGTTGACGGCGAAAGCTGCTCCAGCATCCTGCCGATCGCCGGAAGCGCGGTGTCGTCGCCGAGCAGCAGCAGGTTTTGCGCCTCGGGCACGCCGCCGCCACCGGGTCCAATCATGCCGATGACCTCGCCGGCAACCGCCTTTTCGGCGAAAGCGGCCGCCGGCGTATCCATACCGGGGTGGAGGACGAAATCGACATCCAGCCAGCCGCTTGCGGCGTCCAGTGCCCGGATCGTGTAGACCCGCACGACGAGCGCGTCCTCGCCCGACGGCCAGACCATCAGGCCGTCGGCGCCCATCGACGGCCACACGGGCAGCCTGCCGCGCGGCGGCAGCAGCAGCCGCACATGCAGGCCGCCACGGCCAAAGCGGCCGAGATCGTTGCCGGTGAAGCGGACGCGCTGCATATGCTGAGAAATCCGCGTCGAGGACACCACCGTGATCTCGCGGAAGAACACCGGCGTGCCGGCATCGCTGCCGTCGCCCTGCCAGGCGATGCCCCTGATCGTGCCGAGATGTTGCGAAAAATGGCCGGCAACCGCCATCTTCATGTAGGACAGGCAGGTTTCATCCTCGGCCGCGACGCGGATCAGCACGCTGTTGTCACCGAGCGTCGCCTTCAACGAGCCGTAATGCGTGCGAAATTCCCAATGATCGGCAAGGCCGGTATCGATCTCTGATTCGCCGTGCTCGGCGCGCAGCCTGTCCATCGCCGACCGGATGGCGGCACCGCTGATCCGGGTTTGCGCACTCAATTGCTCCATCGCTCAGCCTTTCGGTGCCGTTTGAATCCGAGATCGCCCTAGACGTCGGCGCCTTTGCGGCATGCCACAGCCGGCCTGGCGTTTCCACTAAAAGATGATAAACATAGTCATGTTTTTGGCATTAAGCCAATGAGTTCCGCGCGAGCAACGGCGGCCGTGTCGGCGAGGTGGCCTAAAGGGCCTCAAAATGTCCTTCAGCTGATCACCAGGCTGGAGATGCGGTCGTCGTCCAGGGTGAACGCCATGTCGCCCTCGCCGTTGAAGCCGTTGCCTGTGACGGCAATGCGGACGTGATAGGTCTCGCCCGCCGGTTCGATACGAATGATACTAAGTTTGGACTGCACGCCGATATTGTCCGACTGGTTCAAGCGCGCAATCTGCTCGCGGCCCTTGAACGACCGGCCCCAGTCGCTCAGGAAGGCATCGGGCGTGAACGTCTCGAGGAAAGCTTTGGTGTCGCCGGCATTGGTGGCTTCGACAAAGCGGCGGATGGCATCGGGCGTGGTCATTTCCTTCCTCCAGGTGGCCTAATCCAGCCGGTGCATCAGATCGTCGTCCAGCCAGCGGGCGAAGAAATAGACCAGTTGCTTGTGCCACCACGGCCATTCATGCGCGGCATCGCCGCCCCAATAATCGACCCAGGCCGGAATCGACTTGTCACGCAGGATCTGTTCCAGCGCCTGCGTATCGGCCAGCATCCGTTCCTCCCAGGCACCCTGCCCGCAGCAGAAGATCAGCCGCAGCGCCTTCAGCCTGCCAAGCAGCCCCGGATCGACGATACCCGGCAGGTAGTCGAGCGGCGAGTTGAAGAAAATCTGTCCGTCGAGCGCGCTGCCGAAGAAATCGTGGGTCGAATAAACCCCTGACAGCGCGATGACGCCGCTGGCCAGTTCCGGAAAGCGGAAGACGAAATTCGACGAATGATAGCCGCCCATGGAGCAGCCGCAAAACAGCGGCTTCAGCGTACGCCCGCCATTGGCCTGGGCCGCGGCAGACAGGAGTTCCGGCAGCGCCTCTTCGCGCACATAGCGGAAATACGCTTCATGCCGGGCGATGCGATGGGCCGGCTCGGCATGGCGGTCGAAGAAGGATTCCGCATCGATGCCGTCCAGCGTGAACAACTGGATGCGACCCGTGTCGACGAACTCGGCGAGAGCCGAAACCGCGCCGGAATCCTCGAACTGGTAGAACCGCCCTTGCGAAGTCGGGAACACAACCACGGGTCGGCCGGCATGGCCGTAGCGCTTGTATTCCATGTCGCGGCCGAGGTTGCGGCCAAAACCCTTGTGGTACGAAACGTCCATCGCCTCACGCCTTTTCCGCATGGATGTAGTCGACCGCCCGGCGCAGCGCCTTCGGGTCGGTGGAGCGCAGCTGATAGGCGTAGTTTCCCATGGCGCGGCTGAAAACCTCCTCGATGGCGTGATGATGGACGATCATGCCGCCATGGGCGGCCAGCACGTCGGCATGGCTGTGCACATAGCTGAGATGCCGCTTGCGGCTGGCATAGGCGGTGAAATACTTGCCCCTGTAAGGGCCGCCGGCGGCGTCCTTGACCACCATGTCGGCCCAGGCGGCATAGACATCGATATCGAAGGTGTAATTGATGGCATCGGTCATCCAGGCGCCAGGCGGCCGCATGTTGACCTCCAGCGCGATGACCCGGTCGTCCCTGGTTTCGAACAGCTCGATGTGGAAGAAGCGCTCGCGCACGTCGAACGCCTTGAGGATTTTCCTGCCGGCCTCCTCGACCGCCCGGCTGATCTCGGGAAAACAGACATAGCTCATATGGCGGTCGCGGTTGACCACCTCCATGACGCTCTGGTCGTAGCGGTGGCTGGCGGCCAGCACCACCTCGCCGTCGCGGTTGACCAGCCCGTCATAGGTCACCACCAGCCCTTCGATGAATTGCTCCATGACGAAGCTGACGCCTTCCGGCTTGTCCCTGAAGAAGCTGTCGAGTTCGCCGGCGTTGGAGATTTTGAACGTGTTCGAGGCGCCGGAGCCGGAATCCGGCTTCACCACCACGGGATAGCCGACACGGCGGATGAAGGTCATGGCGCCGGCGCGGTCGGAGCATTTGCGCTGCGCAATGGTCTCGACGCCGCTCTTGCGGAAGAACGCCCGCATGCGGCTCTTGCGTTTCAAATTCTTGACGAAGTCAAGCTTGGTGCCAAAAATGTTGAAGTCGGTGCGGATATTGGCTTCCAGCTCCAGCCAATGCTCGTTGAGCGATTCGAACCGGTCGATGCGGCCCCATTTGTGGATGAAATGGCCGATCGCCCGGAACACCGGCTCGTACTCCTCCATGTCGTCGATGCGGTAATATTCCGAAAGGGCTGCCTTCAATTTGCCGTCCAGCGCATCGAACGGCGCGTCGCCAATGCCGAGCACGGTGGCGCCGGCCTTCTTCAGCCGGTCGCAGAAATCGGCGCCATTGGCCGGAAAATGCGGCGAGAAGAACACGAAGTTCATGGACGATCCCTCCCGGCGGCGAGCCATCGTACCCCCGCCGACAATCGACTCTGGCGCATTTGCCGGGCTCGGGGAAGAGCAACTGGATCAGGTGAGCGGCTGGGTCCGCGAAAGGTGACGCCAAAACCGTGAAATAAAAAACCCGCCTCGACGGCGGGTCCTCGGCGCCAATCAGCACCATACCCAAATTAGTAGCATAGCTGCCGGCACAAAGCAAGAACAAAGTTGCTGTAATCAGGAAAAAATCGCTTCATGTCGGCGCCGGGCCTTCATTGCAGCTTGGGTTCCTCGCCCCACAAAAATGGGGAAAGGTGGCTCGGCGAAGCCGAGACGGAGAGGGGATTGCGCCCTACGAAGCCCCCCTCTCCGGCCGCAGAGCCTGTCCTCGGGCTCGCCGAAGGCAAGACCCTGGGCGGCCACCTCTCCCCCGTTTCGCGACGGCGAGGAACCCAGGTCTTGAGGTTGGATCGGCAGCTTCTGCGACAGCGAGGCTCCCACTTGCCTCGCTTTGCCCGCTCCTGTATGAAATCCGCCATGAGCCCGCGCGCCACCTCTTTTGCGTCCCGTCCGACCGGCATTGCCGGCCAGACCGTTCGCGCGCTCGCCTCCACCCTGCTGCTTCTCGGCCTTATCGGCGATCGCCGGGTTCGCTGAAGGAGCGCCCGGCGGTCGAATTGCCGCTCACGCGCACGCTCCTTGGCCAGTCACAAATTGGCACGTCACATCAAGCGAACGAAATTCTGGTAAAGGCGCCGCTCGCCACCAATCCGCCTGAAGCTGGATCCGCGAGCCGCCGGGAGAAAAGACGATGAACGCACGAGAAGATATCCGTCTGAATGTAGAGGAAACCGCCAGGCCCGCGAGGGGCATGCCGGATGCTGCCCGCAAGTACCAGCCCTATCCGACCGTCGGTCTTGCCGATCGCACCTGGCCTTCGAAAGTGATCGACAAGGCGCCGATCTGGTGCTCGGTCGACCTGCGCGACGGCAACCAGGCGCTGATCGATCCGATGGGCCAGGAACGCAAGGCGCGCATGTTCGCCCTGCTGCTCGACATGGGCTTCAAGGAGATCGAGATCGGCTTCCCGTCGGCCTCGCAGACCGACTTCGATTTCGCCCGCTGGTGCATCGAACAAGGCAACGTGCCCGCCGACGTCTCGCTGCAGGTGCTGGTGCAGTGCCGGCCCGAACTGATCACCCGCACTTTCGAGGCGCTGAAGGGCGCCACCAACCCGATCGTCCATTTCTATAACTCGACCAGCGAATTGCAGCGCCGCGTCGTCTTCGAGAAGGACGTCGCCGGCATCAAGCGCATCGCCACCGATGCGGCCAAGATGATCACCGACATGGCGGCCAAGGCCGGCGGCGGCTACCGTTTCGAATATTCGCCGGAGAGCTTTACCGGCACCGAGCTCGAAGTGGCGCTGGAGATCTGCAACGCGGTCACCGAGATCGTCAGGCCGACGGCGGAAAACAAGCTGATCATCAACCTGCCCTCTACGGTCGAGATGTCGACGCCCAACATCTATGCCGACCGCATCGAATGGATGTGCCGCAATCTCGACAACCGCGAGAACCTGTTGATCTCGCTGCATCCGCACAATGATCGCGGCACCGGCATCGCCACCACCGAACTCGGCCTGATGGCGGGCGCCGACCGCGTCGAAGGCACGCTGTTCGGCAATGGCGAGCGCACCGGCAATGTCGACATCGTCACGCTGGCGCTCAACATGTACACGCAAGGCGTCGATCCCGGGCTCGACTGCTCCGACATCAACCGCATGAAGGACGTCTACGAATACTCCAACCAGCTGAAGATCCCGGAGCGCCACCCTTATGTCGGCGAGCTCGTCTACACCGCCTTTTCCGGCTCGCACCAGGACGCCATCAACAAGGGCATGAAGGCGCTGCGCAAGGCCAACACGCCGCATTGGGAGGTGCCCTATCTGCCGATCGACCCGGCCGATGTCGGCCGCAGCTACGAAGCCATCATCCGCATCAACTCGCAGTCCGGTAAGGGCGGCATCGCCTATGTGCTGCATGCGGATTACGGCCTCAACCTGCCGCGCAACCTGCAGATCGAGTTCAGCCAGGCTATCCAGGCGATCACCGACGCCGAAGGCAAGGAGGTGCCGGTCAAGCGCATCTACGAGCGCTTTCTCGACACCTATGTCGACCAGCCCGGCGCGCGGCTGAAGTTCCTCGACCACCACACCTATCCCGACACCGAGGTCAAGGGCCGGCGCGTGGTCGAAGCGGTGATCCTCGACAAAGGCAAGGAGGTGACCATATCAGGCACCGGCACCGGCCCGATCGACGGCTTCGTCGATGCGCTGTCGCGCCATGTCGGGGTGCCGATGTCGGTGCTGGATTATTCCGAGCATTCCATGCAGCGCGGCTCGAATGCCTCGGCCATTTCCTATGTCGAGATGGAACATCCGGGCGGCAAGCTGTTCGGCGCCGGTATCAACACCAACATCGTCGCCGCCTCGCTAGAAGCCGTGGTTTCGGCCGCCAACCGCATCGTCGGCCGAAAGGGCGGCTAGCCGAGACCGCCAGGCCCGCGCATCAGCCCACCGGAAATTTTATCCGGTGGGTACGCTATCGCACCATAAGCACATGCTTGTAAGGCGCCGCCAGCGCGATATGATCGTACCTCAACCTGTGCCGAATTCGAAGGGATCGACACTTGCAGCATACCACGCCTGCCGCCCCCGCAGTGCGCGAAACGTTGGAGCGATTGCTTGCCAGCGAAACGTTCGGACGATCCGAGCGCGCGCGCAAGCTGCTCCGCTACCTGGTCGAGCGCGAGCAGGCAGGCGAAGCCGACAGGCTCAAGGGCTTCTCCATCGCGATGGACGTGTTCGGCAAGGACGGCGATTTCGACCCGTCGACCGATGCGGTGGTGCGGGTGCAGGCCGGCAGGCTGCGCGAGCTTCTGCAGCAGTATTTCGCCAATGAGGGCGTTGCCGAACCGGTCCGCATCGCCATTCCGCGCGGCGGCTATGTTCCGTCCTACGAACTCAACGCCATTCGCTTGCCGGCGGAGGTGGAGCCCAAGGCAGAAAACAAGCCGGAGCTGGCAACAGAGGAAGCGGCGACGACCGCCCCGCCCGGATCGCTGGAGGACGCCCGCAACCGGGCACATCCGGCTGCATTGCTGAGCGTTCCAGCCGTCGCCCCTGCTGCTCCTTCGCTGCAACGCCATTTGCAGTTCTTCTGGCTGGCGATCGCGCTGGTCATCCTCATGCTGGGTGTGCTGATCCTTCGCCAGGGCAGCGTGGTATTGCTGACCGGCGGCGACACGGCGGTCGAGACCGCGGTGGCGACCGGCAGCATTGCAGCGCCTCCCGTTGAAAACCTCCCCCAGGTCTACATCGCCATCAAGGCCGACAGCGACCTGGCTCGCCGTGTCGCCGCATCGCTGCGCGCCGGCCTCAGCGGCTTCGATACCATCAATTTCATCGGCCGTGATGCCGACAGCCCGCCCGATCCAGTAACCGACGCCGCTAGCTTCGTATTCGATGTCCTGCCCGGGCCGCGTAGCGGCGACATCATGCTCGAGCTGCAAAGCGTGGCGACCGGCCGCGTGCTGCTCTCACGCAACCTGACCGCCGGCGACAGCGCCAACACCGCCATCGAGGACCAGATCTCCGGCATTTTGAGCTCGGCTCTTCCCGCCTCGGGCACGATCTACAACTACATCGAGCAGAGCGGCATCCAGACCGGGCTGACGGCGTGTCTGGTGCTCAACGGCAAATATTATCTCGACCAGAACGCCCAGACGCACGAAGCCGCCTACCGCTGCCTCGAAGATCTTGCCAACCGGGAGGCGAAGTCGTCGCTCGTCTATTCGGAACTCGCGTCCTTGCATCTCGAAGCGGTCACCGACCACTATCCCTACCCCGCCGACGCGACGATCGACAAAGCGATGACGTTTGCCCATCGCGCCATCCAGATGGGCCCGACCAGCCCCTACGCGCACCGCGCCCTTGGTTATCTCAATTCGCGCATGGGCGATTCCGCGGAATCGATCCGCTGGATGCGCAAGGCCTATGAGCTCAATCCCTACGATCTCGCAATGGCCGCCGCCTATGGCTACGGGCTGGTTTTCGCCGGCAGGTACAGCGAGGGCACCCCGATCATCGCTCACGCGGTGGACATCGCCAGCGCCCATCCGACATGGTGGGATTACGGGTTGTTCGCCGGAGAGTTCATGATGGGCGACATGAACAAGGCCACGCTCGCCAGCGACGGCTTGCGAACGACGGAAATGAAATCGCATTATCTGGCGGCGCGGCTGATCGGCGCCAAGGCTGCCGGCCGCGAGAAGCTGGCGAGCAGGCTGCTGCAGGAACTGACCGCCAAATTCCCGAAATTCGCAGCCGATCCGCGCGCAACCTTCGTCGAACGAAGATATCCCGCCGATCTGACCAACCGGCTGGTGGAAGCCCTGCGCGCCGCCGGCCTTGGCGGCGCCAGCTGACGTCTCCCGGCGCGTGCACGACGTCAGGTGATCGCGAAGATTTTACTGGCCATCCGGACGGCCAAAGCGCAATTCAGACACAATTTGAACCGGCCAATCTGATCCCACATAGGTCTGATCCCGCATAGGTCTGATCCCGCATAAGACTGATCTCCGCATAAGTCTGACCTCCCGCAAAGACTGATCCGCATAAGACCGCCCCCCGGCATCCTGACTGACCCCGGCACCAAGCCATAAAGTTTGCATGACCCCATCCCTTTACGCTGCCGAACGGGGCACCGGCCCGACAACGATCGCCTTCCTGCATGGTTTCGGTGGCTGCCACCACGACTGGCGCGACGTGGCCGCGTCCCTGGCACTCGGCGCGCGGACGTTGGCCTATGATCTGCCGGGGCATGGGCTGTCGCTCGATTTTCCGGGCGGCGGTCCGGCCAGGATCGCAGCCAGTGCCGTCCTTGCCGATCTTTCCGCTCGCGGCATAAAGCGGGCTCATCTCGTCGGTCATTCGATGGGCGGCGCCGTGGCCGCCCTGATGGCATTGAGCGAGCCGGAAAAGATGGCCTCGCTGACGCTGCTGTCGCCGGGCGGTTTTGGTCCTGAGATCAATGGTCCGCTGCTGCGTCGCTACGCCGCCGCTGCCGGCACGGATGAAATCCGCGCCTGTCTTGCCGCCATGTCGGGACCGCAAAGCCGGCCCTTGCAGCATAGGGTCGATCTCGTCAACGAGATGCGCCGGCGTCCCGGCCAGTCGCGGACACTTGTCGAGTTCGCAGCCGCCATGACCAGGGATGATCGGCAAGGCGTCATTCAGCGCGAACGGCTGGAAACGCTGAACATGCCGGTCATGGTGGTTTGGGGAACCGACGACGCGGTGCTGCCGGTCAGCCAAGCGGACGGCGTGCCGAAGCATTTTCATCTGCACCACGTGCTGGAAGCCGGCCATATGCTGGTCGAGGAAGCGCCCGGCCTGGTCGTCGAGGCCGTCCGTCGCAATATGCGACGCCGCAGCAGGCGGCTTCGTCGGGGATTCGCCGCTGCGGCGAGCTGATCGGTCTTCGCGCAGGCACGGCGGCGGCGCTGGTGCTGCTCCAGCGAACCCTTGCCCACCCATCGATCTCGCAAGTGCAATTTGCCGGCGGCTGTGTTAATTCGGTGTTAACCAAACCCCGCGAGGCAACGCCGATGAAGGACGCAGGCGAGAACATCACCCAGATCGATCAGTCGCGAAAACTGTCCGATGCCATTCGCGACGTCAAGAACGCCTTCGCCGACCGCGACGACGTCGTCGTCGAGATGCGCGAAGCGCATCGCATGCGGCTCGATCTGCTTGCCGCCGAACTCGCGCCGGTTTTCGGCGACGTACCCACCGATATGGACAGTTTCGACTTCGCCGTCTCGTCCGGCCTGCAGCCACGGCTGTGGATCGACGCGATCAGCCATGTCGCCATGGGACGCGACCGCCGCACCTATCGCTTTCTCAAGGACACGCGCATCGGCCGCGTCGTGCTCGCCGAGTCGACCGAGATGAAGGTCGTTGCCGATCAGGTGACGCGCTATGTCGCCGAGCGCGTCGTCGAACGCCAGAGGATGATGGAAGGCGGCATCGAGCAGGCCGTCGCCGGCCTGAAACGCGCCCTGGTGGCGGAGGCTGAGCCGCCGCTGCATGTCCCTGGGCGCAGCAACGGCTGGTCGGCGTTCTTCTCGGGCCTCGGCCTGATCGCCGCAGGCGCCCTGGTCGGCCTGGCGATTTCGCTCGTGTTGTTCTGGGACCGCATCGTTGCAATGAAAATCAGCTTCTAGTGCGGTTCACCGTTTCACGGAAACGCTGAACCGCACTATCTCTTTGTTTTGACGCAATTCCGGACGGAAAACCGTTTCACACTTTTCCTGGAATTGCTCTAGCCATCGACGCCTCGGCCCCCACGCCAAGCTCCATTGTCTGCAGGTCGCTGGGCGGCAATGCCGGCCCGGTCAGGCCGCGGCGCGTCAGCCTGATCCGCCAATTGTCCTTTTCACCGTCGATGTCGAGCAGATTGTATTGCGCCGGCGCATGCGGACTGCCGGGCGCCTGCCCGGCAGCGGCGACCCCGACCACCGGGATTTTGATCTTGCGGGCGCCGATGAAGAAGAGCGACGGCACATGCGAATGGCCGTGCAGCACAAGCTCGGCGCCGTGCCGGTGAAGAACCTTGTGGAAGCGGGAGATGCCGAACAGCCGCTTGTTCTGCGAAACGGCGCCGCGCACCGGCGGGTGGTGGATCATGATCACCCGGAACAGGCCGCGCTTGCCTGTGGCGTCGAGCATGTCGCGCAGCCGTTCCGCCTGGCCCTCCAGAAAGAAGCCGTTGGCCATGAATGGAGCCGTGGCGCGCGCCGTCGTGACGCCGACCAGCGCAACATTGCCGCGTACGCGCAAATAGGGAAAGGTGTTGCGGTCGACCGGCGTATTGACGCCGTCGCCGGTCATCCACGCCGCCCACGACCGGCAGGTCTTGTCGAAGGCGCCCGGTACATAGGCGTCATGGTTGCCCGGCACGACCGACACGTCATTGGGCGAGCCCAGCGTCTCCAGCCAGTGCTTGGTCATCTCGATCTCACCGTCGAGCGCCAGATTGACCAGATCACCGGTGATGGCGAGATGGTCCGGCCCGCTGGCCTTCATGTCGGCGACGATCGTGTCGATGACGGCATCGTGCATGTAGCGGCGGCGGTTGCGCTGCCAGTTGACGTAACCGACCACGCGCTTGGAGGCGAGATCGCGATAGGTTACATCGGGAAGCGGCCCCAGATGGACATCGGAAATATGCGCGAGCCTGAACATCTTTTCTTCATAGGCGAGCCGCGCGCGGCTTTCCACTCACGGTTTCGCGGACGATGACGCCGGATCCGGAGCAAGCCCTGCGCCAGATCGGCTGGCCGGGCTTCAGGGCAAGGCTGTTTCACCTGTATTTCGTACTGCGGCGGCCGATGACGCTCGGCGTGCGCGGCTTGATCCACGACCGCCGCTCCAATTCCGTCTTCCTCATCCGCCACACCTATGTCCCGGGCTGGCACCTGCCCGGCGGTGGCGTCGAGTTGGGCGAGACGATGATCGAAGCGCTGACTCGCGAAGTCTTCGAGGAAGGCAACATCGCGCTGACCGGACCGCCGGTGCTGAAATCCCTGCATTTCAACCGCCGCGCCAGCCGCCGCGACCATGTCGGCCTCTATCTGGTCGAAGAGTTCGACCAGCCAAGCCCTAAGCTGCCCGACCGCGAGATCGCCGAAGCCGGCTTCTTCCCGCTCGACCGCTTGCCGGAAGGCACGACACCGGCGACGCTGCGGCGGATTGCCGAAGTTTTTGAGGGGAATTCGGCATCGCCTTACTGGTAGATCATCTCTTCAACAGCTTTGGCTGCGTCGGTATAGACCGGCAGCATCCATTGTTCTCAGAGAGATAAATGCTGAGCGATGAGGAGAAAAAATGCCACACAGCCAAAACGATAGATTTAGAATCGGGCTCTATGTATCACTGTACACGGGAATTTATGTGATAACATTTTCTGTGGTAGCCTTAATTTCTACAATAGTTCTTGCGATAGATCCATATATGTTAGCAAAAATTGGAAGATTTATCCAATTCTCAATACAATTAGTTGCGGCATTCGTGACATATTTCGTTTTTATAAAGCGACATGCTCAGCTTTTTACTCGCACTGAATTCTGGAAAATGGTCGGCTTCTCAACCCTGATAGAAATGATTTTGGGAATGGCTGTGCTTCTGCCGTCGGGATTGTTACGCGCAATCCCGCCCCAGACGTCGGTCCTGGCCGTCATGATCGGCGGCATCGTTGCGTTCCTTGCAACGTCGCTCGGCTACTCCAATCGATTTGGAAATACCATATTGAAAGCTGAACTCGTTAGAAGGGCAAAGATGGACTCCGAAACCTTCCGCTAGGTCGCCGGTCTCACGCAGCCTTCCTGAAGCGCGCGCGGTCGTGCGGCGCGGAATAGTCGAGCTCTGGCCCGACCGGCACGATGCGCGTCGGGTTGATCGTCTCGTGGCTGCCGTAATAATGCGACTTGATGTGGTGCAAATTCACCGTGCCGGCGACGCCTGGCACCTGGTAGAGGTCGCGCAGGTAATTCGACACGTTCGGATAGTCGGCGATGCGGCGCAGATTGCACTTGAAATGGCCGACATAGACCGGGTCGAAGCGGACCAGTGTCGTGAACAGCCGCCAGTCCGCCTCGGTGATGCGGCCGCCGATGAGATAGCGCTGCCTTGACAGACGGTCCTCCAGCATGTCGAGCGCCGAGAACAATTCGCCGAACGCCTCCTCGTAGGCCGCCTGCGTGGTGGCGAAGCCGGCACGGTAAACGCCGTTGTTGACCGCGGGATAGACCAGCGCGTTGACCGCATCGATCTCGCCGCGCAGCGGTTGCGGATAGAAATCGAGCCTGGCATCGCCCCATTCGTCGAAGGCCGAATTGAGCATGCGGATGATCTCGGCGGATTCGTTGGAAACGATGGTCTGCTCGCGTTTGTCCCACAGCACGGGAACGGTGACCCGGCCCGAATAGCCGGGATCGGCCCTGGTGTAGATCTGGTGCAGGAAATCGAGGCCGCAGAGCGTGTCGCCGGTGGCGCCGTCCTCGGCCAGGAACGTCCAGCCGTCGGCGCCCATGAAATGATGGACGACCGAGACGGAAATCACGTCCTCGAGTTTTTTGAGCACGCGAAAGATCAACGTCCGATGCGCCCACGGGCAGGCGAGCGAGACATAGAGGTGGTAGCGGCCGGGCTCGGCCTTGAAGCCGCGTTTTCGCCCTTCGGCTGGCGCGCCGTCGCGGGTCACCCAGTCGCGCCACTGCGACTGCGCGCGCACGAATTTGCCGCCGCTCTCCCCGCTATCGTACCGGCGGTCCTGCCATTGGCCTTCGACTAGCAATCCCATGCAATATCCTTTCGCGTTCCTACCCGATGTAGGGCACCAAGCGGCGCCGCGGAAATCCCCGATGCTGAACAGATCGTCAACGGCTGCGTCGTCGAGTGCGGTCGGGGTGCGCGGGCCGATTGCGGCGGCTGAAAATTGGTGCTAGCGGACATCCGCATGTTCGACTTTGCCGTGATCCGGTTCGACCGACGACGAAAGAGCGCCCGCGCTTGATGAAGCGCTGACTGGCGAATGCTGCCGCTTGCAGCAAACCTTTCCTCGCATACCGGAACGCAAAGACCATGAGCCTTGTCGACTTGAAATACCTGGCCGACGTGAAATACCTGCCGGAAACTCCGGCGCATGATCCTGAAATCGAAGCCATCAACGACGAGGCCTTCGGGCCGGGCCGTTTCGTGCTTGCCGCCTACAAGATCCGCCAAGGTGGCCCGCACGAACGCGCTTTGTCCTTCGTGGCCGTCGATGGCGCAATCGTCGTCGCCTCGGTCCGGATGACGCGCATCGCCGCCGGTGCCGGCCGCGCGCTGATGCTCGGGCCGCTCGCTGTGCGGCCGGCCTTCAAAAATCTCGGCATCGGCCGCAAGCTGGTGGCAATCGCGCTGGAAGCCGCCGCCAAGGCCGGCGCGCCGGCCGTGACGCTGGTCGGCGACGAACCCTATTACGGCCCGCTCGGCTTCAAAAGGCTCCCGCGCGGGCAGATCTCGATGCCGCGTCCGGTCGACCCCGACCGGCTTTTGGCGCACGAGATCGTGCCGGGCGCGGTGGCGAGGCTGGCGGGCGAGGTTTGCCACGCCGACCAGGCAAGGATTGCCGCGCACATCGCCGCGATGGCGTGACCATGCCGGTGCTGTCGCACGGTGGCTTGGCGGCATAGTCTGGGCACGGAGGAGGACGTCGAGATGAACCCGAACGGCCAGATTGTGATCGTCACCGGTGGCGGCTCCGGCCTTGGCGAGGCGACGGCGCGCGCACTTGCCGCCGGCGGCGCCAGGGTTGCCGTCCTCGATCTCGGTATCGAGCGTGCGGCCAAGGTGGCGGCTGACATCGGCGGCATCGCCGTCCGATGCGATGTGAGCGACGCCGAGAGCGGTGCCGCCGCAGTCGCGGAAGCGGCAGAGACGCTCGGCGCACCGCGCATCCTGGTCAATTGCGCCGGCATCGTTATCGGCATGAAGACGATCGGCAAGGACGGACCGCATCCGCTCGATCAATACCGCAAGGTGATCGAGGTCAATCTGGTCGGCACCTTCAACATGATTCGCCTGGTTGCCGACCGGATCGCCAGGCTCGAGCCGCTGCAGGGCGGCGAGCGCGGCGTCATCGTCAACACCGCGTCGGTCGCAGCCTATGACGGCCAGATCGGCCAGGCCGCCTATTCCGCCTCCAAGGCCGGCGTCGTCGGCATGACGCTGCCGGTGGCGCGCGATCTCGCCCGCTCCGGCATTCGCGTCTGCACCATCGCGCCCGGCATCTTCAGGACGCCGATGATGGCCGGCATGCCGCAGGAGGTGCAGGATTCGCTCGGCGCCGCTGTGCCCTTCCCTTCCCGTTTGGGCGAGCCTTCGGAATACGCGGCACTTGCCTTGCACATCATCGAGAACCAGATGCTCAACGGCGAGACCATTCGCCTCGACGGCGCCATCCGCATGGCGCCGAAATAAATGCGACGGTGATGCCTTGGACGAACCCAGGAAAGACGTGATCCGCGCGACCGATACCGAGGCGATCAGGCTGGCAAAGACGCTGATCCGCAGCGCCCGTTTCGGCGCGTTGGCAGTGCTCGAACCGGGAACCGGTTCGCCGCTGGCCAGCCGGGTCGGCGTCGCCACAGACATCGACGGCACGCCGTTGATCCTGGTATCGATGCTGTCCGCCCATACCGGCGCCATCCTTGCCGACCCGCGCTGCTCGTTGCTCGTCGGCGAACCCGGCAAGGGCGATCCGCTGGCGCATCCGCGATTGACGCTCGTCTGCCGCGCCCTGCGGCTCGAACGCGGCTCGAACGAGCACGCCCGCGCCGAGCGGCGCTACCTCAACCGCAATCCCAAGGCAAAACTCTATGCCGGGCTCGGCGACTTCTCGATCTTCCGGCTCGAACCGGAGCGCGCCAGCCTGAACGGCGGCTTCGGCAAGGCCTATCTGCTCGACCGCACCGATCTGGTCGCGACGGGAGCGATCGTCGAAGAGCTTGCCGCCGGCGAGCAATCGGCGCTCGACCACATGAACGCCGACCATCTCGATGCGATTGCCCTCTACGCAAGTCATTTCGGCGGGGCCGAGAGTGACGGCTGGATCGTCACCGGGTTCGACGCCGACGGGATGGATCTCGTATCGGGCGACAATGTCTGTCGGGTTTTCTTCCCCGAGCCGCTGAGAGCGGCGCGCGACCTCAGGCCTGTCCTGATTGACATGGCAAAGGCTGCCCGATCGGCAAATTAATCACAGCCGCACAGTTAATCGGCTTGCATGGAAAGCAAGCCTTGAGATTTGAGCGAAATGTTCTACCTTTGCGAGTGACGCTGAATCGCTGGCGTGCATCTATAGGGAAAGTCTATGGAATCCGACGCTATTGCCCCCATAGCGGCGGATGAGCAAGAAGGCATGGGGGATCTATGGTCTCGAACAAGCTAGTCGCCAACGCCGGAACCGCGGCTGCGTTTCTGACGCTGATGGGCAACGAAAAACGTTTGTTGATCATGAGCTATCTGGCCGAGGGCGAAATGTCGGTCGGCGCCATAGCCGAGAAGGTGTCGCTCAGCCAGTCCGCCCTGTCGCAGCATCTGGCCAAGCTCAGGGCTTCCGACCTTGTCGAGACCCGCCGCGACCGGCAAATGATCTATTATTCCTGCAAATCCGAGGCGGTGCGCGAATTGCTGCATATGCTGGACGGCATTTTTGGCGAAGGTGAACTGTCGCAGATGGCTCACCGGCTGCGTCGCGCCGGGACCTGAGCGGCCGGGCGGAGAACGCCCCGCCAAATCCGCTTTGCTGCCAAGTCCGCCTTGCTGCCAAGTCTGCCTTGCTGCCAAGTCAGCCTTGCTATTGAACGCGCTCGTCGGCGGCCTGCGCAATCTCATCCTTGAACTCGACTTTCGTGCCCGGCTGCACCATGGAGGCAAGGTCTCCGGCATCCCAATTGGTCAACCGGATGCAGCCATGCGAAAAGGTCGTGCCGATCTTGCCCGGTTCGGGCGCGCCGTGGATGCCGTAGCTTTCGATGGAGAGATCGATCCAGACCGATCCCACGGGATTGTTCGGCCCGGCAGCGATGGTGAAGGGCCGCTTGGTCTTGACCCCCTTGAAAGCGAAGTCCGGATCGTAGTGATAGGTAGGGTTGTGCACCACGCGCCTGACCTCCGCCATGCCGCTTGGCGCCGGCTTCTCGTCGCTCCCAATCGAGGCGGGGTAGACCGCCAGCCATTTGCCGGCACGGTCGAGCACACGCACCAGGCGGGCGCCCTTGTCGACCTCGACGGCGGCAACGCCGGCGGGAGGGTCGCCTCTGCCGACATCAGGCACCACCAACGTCCTGCCTGGTTTCCTGAGGCTGGTGCCCGGATTGAGCATTCGCAGCAATTGTTCGCTGACGTGGAAGCGCTCAGCCAACCTCTCCACCGCATTGCGGTAGCCGAGCCGCCGCAAGCGGGCCATCCTCTCCAAGCGGGCGGGAATACGCCGGGTGAACGGTCCACGCACATCCTTGCGCATCACCTCATAGGTCACCAGCACCGGCTTGGCGGAGGTTGCGATGAGGTTGCTCCAGGTCTGTGGATCGAGCTTGCCATCGGGCGGAAGTCCGTTTGCCGCCTGAAACGCGGCGACGGCTTTGGCGAAGTTCTGGGAAAGGCGGCCGTCGATGAGGCCCGGCGAGAAGCGGGCGCGATCCAGAAGGATCTGCGCCTTCAGCAGCATCGGATCGACGCCCTTCGGTTCGCCGATGGTGAATTGGGCCTGATTGACGGTGGCTGGATCGAGCTTGGCCGCGCGAGCCACGCCGCATGCGAGGGCAAGCGTGGCGGCAAAGACGAGGAGGAGCCTGATCATCGATGTCCTCCCAGGACCGCAGCAGGAGCCCGCCTCTATGACGCGGCATGGCCCTGTGTGGTTCCTTCGCCCATCGAAATTCTGCATTGAAGCGGCTTGGCCGAAGAGCCGCGCCGCGGAAATCAAATATCGCCGTGCCGCCAGGAGGGCCAGGCAGGGCGTCTCCGCCCGGCGCCTAGTGATTGGATTTGACCGTTAGAACGGCGTGCATCCATTTGGACGCTGAGATACGGTCAGAGCTTCGGATCCGGCATCGTGCCTTCCGAATCCGAATCCCGATTCGCGGCCGACGCCAGGGTCCGCCGAGGAAGCCATGAATCCGATCCGCATAGACGACCCGCAGGATCCTCGCGTCGCCGCCTATCTCGACATCCGGGAACGCGATCTTGCCGGCCGGCAGGGCCGTTTCGTCGCCGAAGGCAAGGTGGTGCTCGACACGCTGCTTGCCGCCCGTCGGTTCGAGGCAGAATCGGTGCTGGTGCTCGAGAACCGGCTGGCCGGCCTCGATGACGTCCTGCGCAAGGCGCCTGCCGGGCTTCCGATCTATGTCGCATCCGGCGAAATCATCGACAGGATTGCCGGATTCCACATGCATCGCGGCATATTGGCGATCGGCCGCAAAGGTGCGGCCATCTCCGCTGAGGTCTTGCTCGGCACACTGCCCGCCCGCGCGCTGATCGTGGTGCTGGTCGGCATCGCCAATCATGACAATATGGGCTCGATCTTCCGCAATGCCGCCGCCTTCGGCGCGGATGCCGTGCTTCTCGATCCGACCTGCTGCGATCCGCTGTACCGCAAGGCAATCCGCGTCTCGGTGGGCGCGGCCTTGAAAGTCCCCTTCGCCTGCTTTGCCGATACCGCCGGCTGCACCGCCATGCTCGACCGGCAAGGCTTCAGCCAATTCGCCTTGTCGCCGCGCGGGCAGATCGACATTCGCGATGCCAAGAGAAACGAGCGGCTGGCGCTCTATCTCGGCACCGAGGGCGAAGGCCTGCCGGAAAGCCTGCTTGCCCGCCTGCAGACGCTGCGGATCGGTATGGCGCAAGGTTTCGACAGCCTGAACGTCGCCGCCGCGTCAGCCATCGCGCTGCATTATTTTTCCGGAATTTGAGAGTTGGGCATTTTGCGGCCAAGTGGCGGCATCTCAGTCGGTCGAAGCGGCCTTCTGCAGCGCCCGCACCCGATCGGCAAGGCTGCGTCCGCCTCTCCCCGGCCGCGGATCCTCAGGCGCTGCAAGCGCCCGGGCGATCGGTGAATCCGGCCCGTCGAGCTTTGCCGTCAAGGCCACGACTTGCGCCGCCAGATCGTTCATCTCTTCGCGCAATGCGGCGCTGGCGCTGCCGGTATCGTCTCCGGTCCGCGATTTCGACGTTTCGACGGCAGCAAGGTCTGTCTTCAGCCGTCTGTTTTCGCGTGCCAGCGATGTCAGCCTGGCCTCCAGCCGCTCGCGGTCGGCGTCGAGCTTGGCGGTTGTCTGTTCGACGTCGCCGTTGACGGCCACATTGACCTGACTGCCTGGCACGCCGGCAAGACCCACCGCAGGCGCCCTTTCAGCGCCTTTCGGCTTTTCGCGAAGGCGCACCAGTTCCTTCTCGCGGCGCTCCAGCCTGTCCTCGCGATCGGCCAGCGAGGCGAGCAGGCGTTCGACCTTCTTTTCCAGGTCGCCGGTTCTTTTCTTCTCGGCCTTCAGCGCGTCCCGCAAAACCTTGCTTTCGGCTGCCAATTCCTGGCTGCGCCTGTCCGCCTCCTTGCGCTGGCCGCGCAGCAGCGAAATGTCGCTCGCCAGCTTCTGCAGCTCGGATTCGCGCGCCACCAGCTCGATCTGCCTGCTGCTGGATGAAAAACTGGCGTCGTCATACATGTGCTCCAGTTTCCGCAGTTCGAGCCCGCGCTTTTCGAGGGCGCGCTCGGTCTCCGCAAGCCGTTCCGACAGCTGCTGCAGCTGCTCATCGCGCTTGCGAAGCTCCTCGCCCCTGGCTGTAAGATCGGCGACGACCCGGTTCTTGTCCTGTCGCTCGGCCGCCAATTCCTTCAGGGCTTCGCGGTCGCGGCCGATCTCGACCAGCTGTTCGGCGGCCTTCTCGCGCAATGATTTGGCGGTCATTTCAAGCCGGCGCACCGAAACGGCGAACTCGGCGCGAATGCGATCCTTGTCCGCCTGGATCTCGGCCAGCGTCAACGGCATCGAGCCCTCGACGCGCTTGCGCGTCAGCGCCACCGCCCGCCGCCACACGGCCGGAGCAATCATCAGCGCCAGAAAGCCCGCGCAGAGAAAGCCGAGGACAAAGAACAGGATCGACTGGACCAAGATGACTATCCGTTGTGCATGGCAACCGCCAAAGGTCGACTTTGCCATCTTCGCATGACGGAAATCCGGCGCCACGGCAAGAGTATGCCGCGGCAAAGCTCAGACCGTGGGATCACAGCTCCAATCGCAGTGGCGCCATCATGCAGGTCAGAACGGATTCCAGGTCGCGCGTTGGGTGAGCTTGAGGTAGCCGAGATTGACGCCGAGACGGGCGCCGACGCCGGTACGGATCGGCACGAGCAGCACATTGTTGTTCTTCAGCACGTTGAAACCGACGCCGGCGACGACATAGGCGGAGCCGGCGACGCCGCCAAAACGATTATAGAGGCTGCTCACATCGTCGAGATTGTAGACCAGCATCATGACGCGCGAGCCCTCGCCGCCGAAATCCCAGCCGAGCGACGGGCCTTGCCAGAACACTTTGTGGTCGCCGGCATTCTTGGTGTAGAGCGTGCCTTCGCCATAGGTCAGGCCACCGATCAGCGCCCCGGACCCCTCTTCGCCGAGCAGATAGCCGTTCGGCAGGCCATAGGTGGCGAAAATCTTCTCGACGACGGTGGCGAGCCCGCCCGATGTCGCGCCGAAGAATTTATGACCGGAATCGACGATCTCCTGCGCGGTGTATTCCTGCGCCCGCGCGGCCGATGCCGAAAAGGCGACAAGGCCGATGAGCGCGATCGTCATTGAGATGACACGGAAAAAAGTCCGGTCGTAGAATCGGGAAACCATGCTTCCAATCTCCGTCAGGGAGCACTTTCGCCGACGCCTCGCACCCGTACGGCTCTTTGGCGGCCGTTAAGGATGACTGTTAGGGGCAAACTATGCCGTAATCCTTTTTCAACCATTAAACTCCCACATGAAGATGGCGGTTCGAAGGCTGTTTTCACATCGCCCGCGCAGCACCCTGCTGCGTGAACACGCCATTTTCGACAATCATGATTTCGGATTTGTTGCTGCACGCACAAGCGCTGTGTATTCAGAATGCTTGGGAGAGAGCGTGATTCGTGTGGACAGGCGTGATCATGATCGCCCGGTCATTGTGTTGTGAAATTTGCAGGGATTTTTGCCGATGGCCGAGCTTTTCACCCTTTCCGCACCCGATCTGGCAGCGCTGCTGTGCAGCCGGGTCTGCCACGACATCATTTCGCCGGTCGGCGCCATAAACAACGGGCTTGAGCTGCTCGACGAAGGCGGCGCCGACGAAGACGCCATGAAGCTGATCCGCCAAAGCGCCAAAAACGCCTCCGCCCGCCTGCAATTCGCCCGCATCGCCTTCGGCGCCGCCGGTTCCGCCGGCATGCTGATCGACACCGGGGACGCCGAGGCCGTGGCCATCGCCTTCCTGAAGAACGAGAAGCCGGAACTGATCTGGAACGGAACCCGCGCACTGTTGCCCAAGAACAAGGTCAAGCTGCTGCTCAATCTCATCCTCGTCGCTAACGCCGCCATTCCGCGCGGCGGCAGGCTGGTGGTCACGCTGGAGAACCTCGAGACCGAGCCGCGCTTTGCGCTCGCGGCGAGCGGCCCGATGCTCCGCGTGCCGCCCAAATTCCTGGAATTGCATTCCGGCCACAGGCCGGAAGAGCCGATCGACGCGCATTCGGTGCAGCCCTATTACACGCTGCTCCTGGCCCGCGAAGCCAACATGACGATTTCGATCCATGCGACCGCCGACGAGATCGTCCTTTCTGCAGTCTGAAGTTCTGCTAAGAGCCGGAAAAGTATTTTCTCCAAATCATATTTGCGGCGTCGTCTTAACATCTGTGAGACCGGCTTGCAGATTAATTGCGTGAAGCATTGCGAAAGAAGATTTCGCTTAAAACACCTTCAGGAAAATTTTACCTAACGGCTTTTCGGCTTCTTTACCAGATCGGCCTATGTTCCCCGGCAGATGCCACGACGCTGTCGGTTTGCCGCATGGCAAAGAGGGTCCGGGAATGAAACGCTGCATGTTCGTCGACAATTCGAGCGTCATCAGGAAGGTTGCAAGGCGTATCCTGGGCGGTTCCGGCATGATGGTGATCGAAGCCGCCAGCGGCCATGAGGCGATCGAGATGTGCGCGGTCGACATGCCTGATATCATCGTCGTCGACGGCGCCTTGCCGGACATGCAGGCGCAGGACCTCATCCGCCGCGTGCGCGCCATGGAAAGCCCGGTAGCGCCGCAGGTTTTGATTTCGCTGGTCGAGGTCGACGTCGGGGCGATCATGCGGGCAAAGCGCGCCGGCGCCCAGGGCTACCTGCTGAAGCCGTTCAACCGGCCGCAACTGCTCGAGTGCTTCCGCGCCTTGAAGATTGCCGCCTGATCAGAGCCTGTTCAATCTCGATGAAATCGGGATGAGCTCTATCTTATTGTTTTACTGCGTTGTTTTCCGAAAAACGGCGCCCACTTTGGGATCATGCCCTCAGTTCAGGCGCTGACCCGGATATCTTCAGGCTCACGCAGCACATAGCCGCGGCCCCAGACGGTCTCGATGTAATTCTGCCCGCCAGACGCGGCGTCGAGCTTCTTGCGCAGCTTGCAGATGAAGACGTCGATGATCTTCAGCTCCGGCTCATCCATGCCGCCATAGAGATGGTTGAGGAACATTTCCTTGGTCAGCGTGGTGCCCTTGCGCAGCGAGAGCAGTTCCAGCATCTGATATTCCTTGCCGGTCAGATGGACGCGCTGGCCACCGACTTCAACGGTCTTGGCGTCGAGATTGACCACCAGGTCGCCGGTGGTGATGACCGACTGGGCATGGCCCTTGGAACGCCGCACGATGGCATGGATGCGGGCGACCAGTTCGTCCTTGTGGAAGGGCTTGGTCATGTAATCGTCGGCGCCGAAGCCGAGGCCGCGCACCTTGTCCTCGATGCCGGCCATGCCGGAGAGGATGAGGATCGGCGTCTTCACCTTGGAAAGGCGGAGTGTTCTCAACACTTCGTAGCCCGACATGTCGGGGAGATTGAGGTCGAGGAGAATGATGTCGTAATCATAAAGCTTGCCTAGATCGACACCCTCTTCACCAAGGTCGGTCGTATAGACATTGAAACTTTCTGATTTCAGCATCAGCTCGATGCTTTGTGCGGTTGCACTGTCGTCTTCTATCAGCAGAACGCGCATTTCATTCCCCTTTTCTGCTGCCGGACCATTTCACGACCCGTCCAGGACCGGAGCAGTGATTGCCCTGAGCAGAGGCTGCCATCGAATGGTTAATAAAACCTAATTCCCCGTCCGTGACGGTATCAGATTTTTTAACCCCTTTCTACACCTTGTTGAATCCAATAACGAATCACAGACCCAAACCGTTAATGCGGCACATTAATAAGCCAGACTAAGTGACTCTTCGGACTCGTTGGCCAGGTTTCGCGACGAGAAGCAGAATTTTTACCCGCCCTTAAGTCCTGAGCCGTATGATTAACAATGCCCGTAAACGAATGGTTACCGCCGGCAAAAAACTTTAGGAGTTTGTTTCCCATAGTTCGGGGAAAGCCGGTGGAAACGGGTCAAGCCTGGGCCTTGCCGGGTGAATTGGACGATATGTGCAGGTGTGCGTTTCCGGGAGTACCGAATCATGAAGTCACGTGAAAACCTCGTTCGGCTGAAGCAATTTCAGGTGAGCGAGAAGCGGCGGCAACTGCTGCAGCTCGACATGATGATCGCCGAATTCGAGCGCATGGCCGTCGAGCTGGAACTTCAGATCGCCGCCGAAGAGAAGAAGGCCGGCATCACCGACATCAATCATTTTGCTTATCCGACCTTCGCCAAGGCGGCACGCCTGCGCCGCGACAACCTTAGAAATTCGCAAAGCGACCTCGCCCAGCAGCGAAATGTCGCCGAATCATTGTTGAGCGAAGCCGAAGCGGAGCTTTCCAAGGCCGAGATGCTGGAATCGCGCGACACCAAGGCGCGCGACACGGAAGCCGGCGGCCGCAGCGCCATGATCGGCTGAAAACAAGACTTTAACGCGCGTCGCGCTTGCGCGCTATTGCTGCGCACCGAACTGTGCCCGCCTCAGGCATCCAGATCTTCTTGCTGTTCCGCCGCCCGTGCGCGCGCATTTTTGATGTCGGGCACATGCTGCTCCGACCAGGCTCTGATCTGATTGAGCAGTCCTGCCAGGTTCTGGCCAAGTTCGGTCAGCTCGTATTCGACCCGCGGCGGAATGACCGGGAAGATTTCGCGCCGCACAAGGCCGTCGCGTTCGAGGATACGCAGCGTCTGCGCCAGCATTTTCGGCGTGATGCCTTCGAGCTTGCGCGCCAATTCGCCGTTGCGGAGCCGGCCGCGGCGCAGCGCACAGATCACCAGGTAGACCCATTTGCTGGCGAGCGTCTCGAGCACGGCGTGTGACGGGCACGACCGCCGAAAGGCGTCATAGCCGAAAGGGGAAACATCTTCACTATCCATGAGGTGCGTATATATCAAAAAGGTACATACTAGACAAGAGAATGTAACTATCCAAATGATAGTGGTACATCAAAACCAGCAGGAGAGCCTTCCATGCGTGCCATTATCCAGAATTCCTTCGGCGGACCCGACGTCCTCGTCATTGCCGATCGCCCCGCGCCATCACCCGAGGCCGGCGAAGTGCTCGTCCGCATCGAGGCGGCCGGCATCAATCCGGTCGATGGTGCGGTGCGCGGCGGCCACTATCCGCTGCTCGGCGAGCCGCCTTTTGTCCTTGGCTGGGACGTTTCGGGAGTTGTCGAGGCGCTGGGCTCCGGCGTCTCCGGCCTCAAGGTCGGCGATGCCGTGTTCGGCATGACGCGCTTTCCCAAACAGGCGGCAGCCTACGCCGAACTCGCCGCTGTCCCGGCTGATGAGCTTGCGCCGAAACCTGAAGGCATAGATCACGCGCAAGCCGCCGCGCTGCCGCTGGCCGGCCTGACGGCCTGGCAAGGCCTTGTCCGCCATGGCCGGCTCGATTCTGGCAAGCGCGTGCTGATCCACGCCGGAGCCGGCGGCGTCGGCCATCTGGCGGTGCAGATCGCCAAGGCGCACGACGCTCACGTCGTCGCGACCGCCAGCCCGGAAAAGCTCGATTTCGTCCGCTCGCTCGGCGCCGACGAGGTGATCGACTACACAAGGGATGATTTCACCGGGAAGGCCCGCGACATCGATCTGGTTCTGGACCCGTTCGGCGGCGTGCATGCGGAGCAATCACTGAAAGTGCTCACGGCCGGCGGCGTTCTGGTGTCGCTGCTCGATGTCAGCGATGCCACCAAGGCAAAGGCCAGGACGCGAGGCATCCGCGTCGAGCGCATGTCCGTAGTGCCCGACCGTGCCGCTCTGGTGGAGCTCGGCAAATTGATCGACGCGAAAAAGCTGGCCGTCCACGTGGCAAAGGCGTTTCCGCTCGAACAGGCCGGTGCCGCCCATGCCTTTCTCGCCACCAGGCCGATCGGCAAGGTGGTGCTGACGGTCTGAAATTGCAGATCGTCGCCCCTCGCAAACGTAAGGGCGCTGATCAGCGCCCTTATCGGCCTAATGCCGGTATTGCTGGATGCGCGTGGTGCGCAGGCCGGCAAGGCCGTATTCGTCGATCGACGCTTGCCAGGACAGGAATTCCTCGGTGGTGAGCTTGTAGCGCTGGCATGCCTCTTCGAGGCTCAAAAGCCCGCCACGCACCGCCGCCACCACTTCCGCCTTGCGCCGGATAACCCAGCGACGTGTGTTTGTCGGCGGCAGATCGGCGATGGTAAGTGGGCTGCCGTCTGGCCCGATAACATATTTGACTCGCGGTCTAATTAGATCGGTCATCGTACTCTCTACAAAAAACTCAAAGACCCAATCCCCACCACATTACCGCCACAGCTTTAAAATTTGCCTAAGCAGACCCTAATGGTTAGGTAAGGATCATGAACGCGGCGTTAGCCTTTTCATCGGCATTTGAAACATCTGCCGGCAAGCGCATTGAACCCGGCAGGAAAAATGAGCCGGTCCGGCAAAGCTGGCGCAGCCGAGACGCTTGACCTATATTCCGGCCATTGGCATTGAAGCGCCGCGCAGAACGAAAGAACCATGAACAGCCTCGATCTTCCCGGACGCCCCGAAAACACCCGCGTCGTCGTCGCCATGTCGGGCGGTGTCGATTCGTCGGTCGTTGCCGGCCTCCTGAAGCGCGAGGGCTACGACGTCGTCGGCGTCACGCTGCAGCTTTATGACCACGGCGCGGCGACGCACCGGGCCGGCTCATGCTGCGCCGGCCAGGACATCGACGATGCCCGCCGCGTCTCCGAGACGCTCGGCATCCCGCATTACGTCCTCGATTACGAGGAGCGCTTCCGCAAGGCGGTGATCGACCCGTTCGCCGAGAGCTATGTCGCCGGCGAAACGCCGATCCCTTGCGTTTCCTGCAATCAGACGGTGAAATTCGCCGACCTTCTTGCGACCGCCAAGGAACTCGGCGCCGACGCGCTGGCGACCGGCCACTACATCCGTTCCGGCGCCAATGGCGCCCACCGCGCGCTTTACCGGCCGGTCGACGCCGACCGCGACCAGAGCTACTTCCTGTTCGCCACCACCCAGGCGCAGATCGACTATCTGCGTTTTCCGCTCGGCGGCCTGTCGAAGCCTGAGGTTCGCGCCATCGCCGAGGAGATGGGACTGACGGTTGCGGCCAAGCAGGACAGCCAGGACATCTGCTTCGTGCCGCAGGGCAAATATTCCGACATCATCGCCAAGCTGAAGCCGGCTGCCGCCAATCCGGGCGACATCGTCCATATAGACGGGCGCGTGCTTGGCCGCCACGAGGGCATTTTGCGCTACACCGTCGGTCAGCGCCGCGGCATCGGCATCGCCTCGGGCGAGCCGCTCTACGTCGTTCATCTCGACGCCGACCGGGCCCGCGTCGTCGTCGGCCCGCGCGAGGCGCTGGAGACCCACAAGATCTTCTTGCGCAACATGAACTGGCTGGGCGATGGCCCGCTGACCGCTATCCCGGCGGCCGGGCTTGAGCTTTTCGCCAAGGTGCGCTCGACGCGGCCGCCGCGCCCGGCCGTGCTGCATCACCGCGCCGGTGTCACTTCGGTGGAACTGGTCGACGGCGAATCCGGCATCGCGCCCGGTCAGGCTTGCGTGCTCTATTCCGACGATGGCAACGAGGCGCGCGTGTTCGGCGGCGGCTTCATCGAGCGCTCCGAGCGCGGCGCCGAGGCCGAGGCGATGCTGACGCGGCTTGCCGTCCAGCCGGCGCGGGTTCCCGCCGAATAGACGGCGTTTTCTTTTAGGGCCTTGTATGGGCGGGCCTTGTATGGGCGACGGTGCCGGCGGTCAGGATGCGCAGCACGCGGATGGCCTCCTCGCCGCTGGTGCGCGGTTCGGCCCGCGTCTCGATGCAGTGGATGAAATGCTCCAGCTCGCGCGTCAGCGGCATGCCCTCACCGACCGCGACATAGGACGGCTCGTTGGCGGTGAACGCCCATTGGCCGCTGTCCTGCCACACCGCGTGGCGATAGACGGCAAGCTTGCGCTCCCACGGCTCGACATCGTCGAACACCGCCATCGCCTTGGTGCCGACAACGGTCAGCCGCCGTTCGCGGTAAGGGTTGAGCCGCGAGGCGAACAGATGGCCGCGCAGGCCGTTGGGAAAGCGCATGTGCAGATGCGCAAAGTCGCTGAGATTGTCGAGAAGAGCAGCGCCTTCGCCGCGCACTTCGACCGGTTCGGTGCCGGTGATGGCCAGGATCATCGACAGATCGTGCGGCGCCAGATCCCATAGCGCGTCGTTTTCGGTGTGGAACTTGCCGAGGCCGAGCCGATGCGAATGGATGTAGCGGACTTCGCCGAGTTCGCCATTGTCGATCAGCGCCTTCAGCGTCTCGAAGGCGGGATGAAAGCGCAGCACGTGGCCGACCATGAAGACACGGCCATTATCGGCGGCCGCCTGCACCGAGCGTTCGGCATCGGCCACCGTCAGCGCGATCGGCTTCTCCACCAGCACGTCCTTGCCGCCGAGCACGGCGCGCACCGCCATGTCGGCATGGAACTGCGGCGGCAGCGCCATGACAATGGCGTCGACATCGTCGCGGGCAAACAGCGCCTCCGGCTCTATCGCCAGGCAATCCTGCTCGCTGGCAAAACCCTCCGCACGCGCGGGGTTGACGTCCGAAACCGCATGCAGCGCGCCGAGCGCCTTTAGGGTGCGGATGTGGTTGCTGCCCCAGTATCCGCAACCGAGGACTGCAATGCGCGGTTTCATCAATTCATGACCATGGCTTTCGTGGCCGAGACATAGCGACGTGCCTCGCTGAACTCAACCCCGGCCTGTGCGCCCAAATGTCTGCCCGGCAAAGCTTTAGGCGCCAGCAATATGCCGGCGCGGCAGCCACTTCGATGCTTGACAGGCTTGGCCTCGCAACCTTATATCCGCGCGACCTTGGCGAACGCGCCGATATGCCTGCCGATTTAAGCTGGATTTCGGGCCTTCGCCGCCTTGGCGGGGTAGCTCAGTTGGTTAGAGCACGGGAATCATAATCCTGGGGTCGGGGGTTCAAGTCCCTCTCCCGCTACCAAATTCCAAGAAAAATCAGATACATAGAGATGTACGGTGCCAGTCGTCTCATGTAGCGGGTCGCGCGATTTTGCAATTTTGACACCCGGTTTTGCAGCAGGGCGCTTCTCTCAAGACAGGGCGATCCGATAGCTGCGAGGGCCATGACGTTTCGGTGCTCTAGATTGCACTCCCGTACAAGCCTCGAGACAACATCCCATCGCAGCGGTGGCTCTCCTACGCTTTCTTCAGAAATTCCGTCCGCAGAACCAGATTGCCTTTGTGCATTCAGCCCGTTGAGGAGATCGGCGAGTTCCTCGGGATCGTGCTGGTTCATTCCAACGATGGTTCGGCTGCCCATCTCGGCGGGCCGCCCGGTACGAGCATCATTGACGGTCCAGGTGCCGGTCGGATCCTGAAAAGGCCTGTAGCCCGCGGCGGCTCCAATCGAGTGGCCGGCCGAGATAAGGCCCATCGCCGGCGCCATCACGCGCAATCCGAGACGGCTGGCGACAAGACTGGCAGTGACGGGAACGGCCGCATGGCTTTGGTTCGAGGCGCAGGGCGTATCGCCCGGTTTTCTACAGCCTCAAGACAGATGCGCCACGCATCACTAATTGAATGCGCCGCATTTTAATATATGCTGCAAGACGTAGAGATAATATCTCAAAGCTGATCAAAAAGGGGGATGCGACCGTGATAACTGCTCCACAGTTGCGTGCCGCGAGGGCGCTCCTTGGCATCGACCAGCGCAGGCTTGCCGAATTGTCCGGTCTTTCCGTGCCGACAATTCAACGCATGGAAGCCAGCGAGTCGATTATTCGGGGTAACGTCGATTCTCTCATGAAGCTGATCGGGGCACTTGACCTCGCCGGCGTGGAATTGATCGCTGAAGGCGCCTCCAGCCAAATCGGCGGGCGCGGCGTGCGACTGAAAGCGGATTTTGACCCCGCCAAAATCCTTGGCGGGGTCGATACGGATGCCAAACTCCCCGTGAGGAGCGTGGCGTGATTTCGGGGGCCGCGGTCCTCCTGTGGGGCGTCGCTGCGCTCCTGGGGACTGCGGTGCTTGCGATTGCGGAAAGCCGCAGATCCGACTCGGGAACACGCCTGATCTACGGCTTGACGCTAGGTATATCGGCGGCCGTGCTCATGGTTCTCGCGAGCCGCATCGCCGACAATCCCGTCACCCCGTCGACTGTGGTGTTGCCTCTTGGATTGCCATGGATTGGCGCTCATTTCCGTTTGGATGCGCTCTCGACTTTCTTCCTCATCGTCGTCAACTTCGGCGGCTCCATGGCCAGCCTTTATGGCCTCGGCTACGGCAGGCATGAGTCTGCGCCGCATCGGGTGCTGCCGTTCTTCCCGGCTTTCCTAGCCGGAATGAACCTTGTCGTGGTGGCCGACGACGCCTTCACTTTCCTGCTTTCTTGGGAATTCATGTCGCTCGCCTCCTGGGCGCTCGTCATGGCGCACCATCGCGAGCAGGACAATGCGCGGGCGGGCTACATCTATCTCGTGATGGCGAGCTTCGGCACACTCGCGCTGCTGCTTGCGTTCGGCCTGCTCGCCGGATCCGATGGAACCTACACATTCGACGCGATGCGAGCCGCCGACCCGACCCCGTTCGCCGCTGCTTTCGTCCTGGTTCTCATGCTGCTGGGCGCCGGCTCCAAGGCTGGACTCGTCCCGCTTCACGTTTGGCTGCCACTCGCTCATCCGGCCGCGCCAAGCCACGTCTCGGCTCTCATGAGCGGCGTGATGACCAAGGTCGCAGTCTATGGCTTCATACGCGTTATTTTCGATCTGCTCGGTGAGCCGGCATGGTGGTCGGGCGTTGCCGTGCTTTTCCTTGGCGGCCTGACGGCGGTTCTCGGCATCCTCTACGCGCTGATGGAAAAGGACCTGAAGCGACTGCTTGCCTATAGCACCATTGAAAACATCGGCGTCATCTTCGTAAGCCTTGGTCTCGCGCTCGCTTTCAAGGCGAACGCCATGCCATCGGCTGCAGCGCTGGCCCTCACCGCCGCGCTGTTCCACGTCCTCAACCATTCCTTTTTCAAGAGCCTGCTGTTTTTCGGCGCGGGCGCCGTTCTGACGGCAACCGGAGAGCGGGATATGGAGAAGCTGGGCGGTCTCATCCACCGCATGCCCTTTACAAGTTTTGCCTTTCTCGTCGGTTGCGTCGCGATCTCGGCACTTCCACCCTTCAACGGCTTCGTCTCCGAATGGCTGGCCTTTCAGGCCATATTGCAGAGCCCCGATCTGCCACAATGGGGACTGAAGGTCATGGTGCCCGCCGTTGGCGGTCTGCTGGCGCTGTCAGCGGCACTGGCCGCGGCCTGCTTTGTAAAGGCGTTCGGGATTACATTCCTCGGCCGGCCACGCTCGGCCGCGGTGGAACTGGCGCATGAGGTCGACCGCTACTCGCTGGCGGCATTGTTCATTCTCGCTGCCCTTTGTCTCCTGGCCGGCATTCTGCCCGGTCTTGTGATAGACGGCCTCTCATCGGTGACACTGCCACTGATCGGCAGTCGGATGCCTGTGCAGATGGCCCAGCCCTGGCTGTCTATCGTGCCGATTGCAGCGAGCCGCAGTTCCTACAACGGCCTGTTGGTGTTCCTGTTCATCGCCTTTTCCGCATCCGCTGCGGCATATGTGATCCATCGCTTTGCATCACATGCACTCCGTCGGGGTCCCGCCTGGGGTTGTGGCTTCCCGGATGTGGTCCCGAGCTCGCAGTACACGGCCGTCAGCTTCGCGCAGCCTATCCGCCGCGTCTTCGGCACGTTCGTATTCCGTGCAAGGGAAACCGTCGAAATGCCGGCACCTGGCGAGACCGGTCCGGCTCGTCTGAATGTCGAAATGCATGATGTGATCTGGGAGACGCTGTACCTGCCTATCGGCCGGGCCCTCGACTTTGCGACCGACCACCTCAACCATCTGCAGTTCCTGACGATCAGGCGCTACCTGACCCTCGTCTTTCTCTTTCTCATTGTCCTGCTCCTGGTGCTCGCACTATGGCCGTGATTCTCGAGTTGGCCGTTCAAGGCGCGCAGATGGCGCTGGTGCTTTTGCTGGCGCCGCTCCTGACCGGATTCGTGCGCAAGGTGAAGGCACGGCTCTTGCGCCGCCAGGGTCCTTCCCTGATCCAACCTTACCGCGATCTCTTGCGGCTGATGCGCAAGGAAGTCGTTCTGGCGGACAACGCATCCTGGCTGTTTCGCGTGACGCCCTATCTGATCTTTGCCACCACCTGGGTCGGCGCGGCGCTCATCCCGACATTCGCCGCCGGCCTTACATTCAGTTGGACCGCCGATCTCATAGCCATTGTCGCACTGCTGGGAAGCGCCCGGTTCTTCCTGGCGCTGGCAGGCATGGACGTCGGCACGAGCTTCGGCGGCATCGGCTCGAGCCGCGAGGTGATGATCGCTTCGCTGGCCGAACCCGCCATGCTGCTCATCGTGTTCAGCCTGGCGCTCGTCGCGGGTGCTACGCAACTCTCAACGGTCGCCGCCTTCATGGGGTCACCGGAGGTTGGCTTGCGGGTGTCGCTCGGGATGTCGCTCATCGCCCTCGTGATGGTGGCGATCGCCGAAAACGCCCGCATACCCGTGGACAACCCATCGACCCATCTGGAACTCACCATGGTTCATGAGGCGATGGTGCTGGAATATTCCGGTCGCCATCTGGCGATGATCGAGTTTGCCGCCTTCCTCAAGCTTCTGCTCTATGTGTCGCTGATTTCCTGCGTCTTCCTACCTTGGGGCCTGGCGAGCGCCGGGGCAGGACTGGAATCCCTTGCTCCGGGTGTCGTCGCCTATTTTGGCAAGCTTGCCGTATGTGGCGTTCTCCTCGCCGTGTTTGAGACTGCCATCGCCAAGATGCGCGTCTTCCGCGTCCCGGATTTCCTCGGGGCAGCGCTGATGCTGGCCCTGCTTGGCACGCTCCTGCTGTTCGTCTCGCGGAGCCTCTGATGAACGGCCTCACCTTCGACATCGCTCACCTGCTCGCCGGCGGCCTAGTGCTGGTCAGTTTCATGATGCTGTATCAGGATCGCCTCTTTGCTCTGATCAACGTTTTTGCGCTTCATGCAATCGTGCTGGCCCTGTCCGTAGCTTGGCAGGCATACATTCAGGACGCGCATCATCTCTACGTCACGGCGGCGATCGCCCTCGTCTTCAAGGCGATCGTCATTCCTGTCGGGCTTCATCGCATCATTCAGCGGCTCGGCATCCATCGTGACGTCGAGACCGCCGTCGGCATCGGTACGACGATGCTTGCGGGGATAGGCCTGGTGACCCTGTCCATGGTCCTGATGCTGCGCGTCACTCCCGAGGCTGATCCCCTCGCCCGCGAGGACCTGGCTTTCGCGCTGTCCATCATTTTGCTGGGGCTGCTGGTGATGGTCACCCGCCGCAACGCCGTCAGCCAAGTTGTCGGATTCATGTCGCTCGAGAACGGTCTGGTCCTCGCCGCCACGGGGGCCAAGGGCATGCCTCTGGTCGTCGAGATCAGTGTCGCCTTCTCGATCCTTATCGCCTTCATCGTCATCGGAGTCTTCCTGTTCCGCATCCGCGAGAGGTTCGATTCGGTGGATGTCGGCGCGCTCGACGACTACAGGGGAGAACACCGTTGACCGCGTTTTCCCTCGATGCGGTGGCCGCCATTTTGCTGATACCGGTCTTCGCGGCCGCACTTCTGGCGGCGCTGCCGAAATACCGGATATCGGCGGGCGTCAATGTCGCTGCGAGCTTGCTGACCTTGCTCGCCGCCCTGTCGCTTCTTGTCACCGACCGCCCGCAGCCTGGGCAGTATCTGCTCGTCGACGATCTCAACATCGTCTTCATCGTGCTCAACACATTCGTCGGCTTCACCACCAGCGTCTTCAGCGCTTCCTACATTGCCCACGAACTGGAGAGCGGGCGGCTGACAGTCCCGAACTTGCGGTTTTATCACGCAATGTACCAGGTCATGATGTTCGGCATGAACCTGGCGTTCGTGTCGAACAATATTGGCTTGATGTGGGTGGCGGTGGAGCTTGCCACGCTGACCACCGTGCTCATGGTCGGCATCTACCGCACGCACGAAGCGCTGGAGGCAGCCTGGAAATATTTCATTCTGGGCAGCGTCGGCATCGCGCTCGCACTGTTCGGCACCATCCTCGTCTACATGGCTGCACAGCCGGTTGTTGGCGAGGGGACGAATGCGATGGTCTGGACGGTGCTCATCGCTCACGCCGCGCGCTTCGATCCGGCTCTGCTCAATGTCGCCTTCATCTTTCTGCTGCTCGGCTACGGGACGAAGGTCGGCCTTGCGCCCTTACATGCCTGGCTGCCAGACGCGCATGCTGAGGGTCCAACGCCGATTTCCGCAGTGCTGTCGGGCTTGCTGTTAAACGTCGCACTCTATGCCGTGCTGCGCTTCAAGCTGTTGCTCGCGGCAAGCCCGGAAGCGATCGCACCTGGGCCATTGATGATCACGATGGGACTGACGTCGCTTGTCTTCGCGGCCTTCATGCTCTACCGCCGCCGCGACATCAAACGCCTGTTCGCGTACTCCTCGATCGAGCACATGGGCATCATCGTGTTCGCCTTCGGCATAGGAGGCCCGCTCGCCAATTTTGCCGGGCTGCTGCACATGGTCATGCACAGCCTGACCAAGTCGGCGATCTTTTTCACGGTCGGCCACATTGCCCAGGTCAAGGGGACACAGAACATCGCCGAAATCCGGGGACTGACGGAAACACATCCTGCCCTTGGCTGGGCGCTCGTCATCGGCGTCGTTGCCATTGCCGGCCTCCCTCCGCTCGGTATCTTCATGAGCGAATTCCTGGTCGTGAGTTCGACATTTGCAAGACACCCTCTTTTGGCGATGCCGTTGGTTTTCGGGATTCTGCTCGCTTTCGGCGCCCTGCTGCTTCGACTGACCGGCGTCGCTTTCGGCGAACCGCGCGGCAGCACTGCACCCGCCGAGGCGTCCTACATTCCGATGTATTCCCACTTGGCGTTGGTGTTTGCCGCCGGCATCTATCTGCCGCCACCGCTGGTCACATGGTTCCAGCACGTCGCAAGTATCCTGGGGTGAGCAGAGGAGAGAAAGAGCATGCCCGCGCTGATCGACCTCATCCTTGCTGGCCAACGTGTCGAATATCATTTCCCGTGGTCGCGCGCCGTGGTGACTCCGAAAAAATGGGGCTTTGCCGTCGAGCAACTGGCCGAGGGCCACTGGAGCTTGCTCGGCCTATGGGGTGAGCCAGGCGCCGTCCACATGGCACTTCTCGATGAAAGCGCCGGGGACATCGGCGTTGTCAGCCTGGAATGCCCCAGTGGCCGCTACCCATCGGTCGGCCGGCTGCATCCGCCCGCATTGCGGCTCGAACGTGCGGCTGCTGACCTGTTCGGGCTCCTGCCACAAGGCGCGTCTGATACGAGACGGTGGCTTGATCATGGCCATTGGGGTGTCAGCTATCCGTTGAGTACCCGCGTCCGGACGTCTGCTGCGACTGCCTTCCCGTACAGTTTCCTGCCTGCAGAGGGGGAGAGCCTGCATCAGATCCCGGTCGGGCCCGTGCATGCCGGCATCATCGAGCCGGGCCATTTCCGGTTCACGGCGAGCGGTGAAACGGTCGTCCGGCTGGAGCAGCGCCTCGGATACGCGCACAAAGGTATAGAAGGCCTGATGGCGGGGTCCGACATCGACCGTGCGGCCAAATTGGCGGGCAGAACCTCTGGCGACAGTACCGTGGCATACTCCCTCGCTTTTGCCCGCGCCGTCGAGGCGGCGCTGGGTGTCCAGGTTCCCCCACGCGCGGTCTGGCTGCGAGCGCTCATGGCCGAGTTGGAGCGCCTGGCCAATCATCTGGGTGACATCGGCGCTATCTGCAATGATGCCGCCTTCGCGCTCATGCATGCCCACTGTGGGGTGCTGCGTGAGCGCGTATTGCGGGCAAGCGATGCTGCCTTCGGTCATCGTTTGATGCGCGACTGCATCGTGCCCGGAGGCGTGGCAAGCTTCCTGAGCGATGAGGGCACGACAGCGCTCAGGTCCCTGATCGCAGAGATCAGGCAGCGGTTTCCCGCGCTGGTCGAGCTCTACGACAACACTGCGTCGCTGCAGGATCGGACTGTCGCGACTGGCCGGCTGAAGGTGGAACTCGCTCGTCAATATCGCGCCGGAGGCTACGTTGGCCGGGCCTCCGGTCGGGACTTCGATGCCCGACGCAATCTCGCTTATCCACCCTATGGCGAACTCGCCTTCGATGTACCTCTCCTCCAGGAAGGCGATGTGAACGCCCGTGTATGGATTCGTATCCACGAGGTCGAACAGAGCCTGTCCCTGATCGAACAAGTCCTGCGACAGCTGCCAGACGGGCCGATCCGCGTCGATTTCGCGCAGACAAACCGATCGCATGAAGGCATGGCGCTCGTCGAAGGTTTCCGCGGCGACATTCTGGCCTGGCTGCGCATTGGCAAGGGCGGCTTGGTCGAGCGCTGTCACCTCCGTGATCCGTCATGGTTTCAATGGCCGCTCCTTGAAGCGGCGATCGAAGGAAACATCGTTGCCGACTTTCCGCTGTGCAACAAATCGTTCAACTGCTCTTATTCGGGCCATGATCTCTGAAGGCACGCTGTCATGCGCAAGCTTCTTTTTGAAAGCCTGATACGCCCCCCTCTCACCGAGCGTCCGCCGTTGGCAAGCAGCACGGCAGTCGACGAACTCGCACGCGCGCTCGATGGGGCTGCTCACAAACGATTGGGGCGAAGCCTGTCGATCCGGGCGGTCGATGCCGGTTCCTGCAACGGCTGCGAACTTGAGATGCACGCGCTGAACAACGCCTTCTATGACATCGAGCGTTTTGGGATCCGGTTCGTCGCATCACCGCGCCATGCCGATGTACTGCTCGTCACCGGGCCGGTCACAAAAAACATGCGCGAGGCATTGAAGCTGACCTACGACGCAACACCCAACCCAAAATGGGTGGTCGCACTGGGAGATTGCGCAGGCAATGGCGGCTGTTTCGCCGGCAGCTATGCGGTGGTGCGCGGAGTGTCCGAGGCCTTGCCTGTCGATCTGCACATTCCAGGTTGTCCGCCGCCGCCAATCGAAATTCTGAAAGGCCTGCTCGCCTTGCTTGAGGGCGTGAATTCCAAGACTGGTGCTGCCCGAAGGTGACTATGTAGAGGCTTTGCCAAGGTTGGCCTTGTCGCTGCATAGATCCAACCAATGCGTAGCCGTGAGTTTAAGGGCATCAGCCAACCTCTGTCCCAAAACTGGAAGGCGCTCGGCGGCGAGAACGGCTAAAACGCCTGCTTTTTCGCCGGCAGCCCAGCGCTTTCGATCGAAGGGGAACCCGTTCCCTAGTCCGAAATGGTTACTTGCGCTGCAGCTAATGTAGTTACAATCTTGTGCAGTCGGAAGCTGCATGGGCCGGCCAGGCGCGAATACCGCCTTCGCCGGCGTCTCAAAGCAGCCGACCACACGTTTGCGGTGCTCTAAGGGGGAATCAATGAGATTGACGATTGTTTGCGCGGCAATTGTGATGGCCGTATCCACCGCCGCCGTTGCGCACGAGAAAAAGAGAGTGGTCAGTACAGAAGTAACGTCGGCCTGCGCCGACCTGTCGGGCAGCACGATCAAGAAAAACAGGGAAACAAAATTGGATAGCAGTTCAACCGGAACTGTCTCCAGCGCGATTTCGAAAGACAAATCGGAGCCGCGCCTGGGATATGAAACGGTCAATCCTGCAATCATATCGATCTATTAGCTGAGGAAATAGCAGGCAGGTCTATCGGCGCTCAGGCTTCGGGAGCAGGGCATGGACCGACTCGCGGCCATTGCCTACGGACCATATTCAAGATCGATCAAGTCGGACGCCGCCGCGAAATCAGCCGTTAATCGCTTGGTGGCGGCGCTCGGCCTCATTGCGCATGCCTGCGCTCAATGTTTGATGCGGTCACGCATTGCGTACCAAAGCATGCCGAGCACATAGAGCGGGCCGCGCAGCGCCGTGCCGCCGGGGAACGGCAGCGGGCTTAGGGTCGAAAACAGATCGAGCCGCGAAGCATCACCGGTGATCGCCTCAGCGAGCAGCTTGCCCGACAGCGTCGACAGGATCACCCCCTTGCCCGAATAGCCATGCGCAAAATAGACGTCGCCATAGCGACCGACATGCGGCAGGCGCGATGTCGTCACCTGGCATTTGCATCGAAATCGCAGCCGAATGCAGCCATATCGGGCGTGGCGCTGTAGCCGAAGGCTGGTGAGGTCGGAATCAGAAAGGCCACCTGCGCTCAACGGCCATTCGCTCGGCGGACCCGCCAGATGACATTACCGACGTCGTCGGCGACGAGCAGTGCGCCAGTCTGATCGATAGCGACGCCGACCGGCCGGCCCATCGCCTCGCCATTACGCCCGATGAAGCCAGTGAGCACATCTTCCGGAGGACCGCTCGGTTTGCCACCATGGAACGGCACGAAGATGACCTTGTAGCCGCTGTGCACGCTTCTATTCCACGAGCCGTGCTGGCCGACGAAGGCGCCGTTGCCGTAGGCCGAACCGAGCCGCGCGCCTTTGGAGAGGGTCAGTCCCAGCGAGGCGGTATGAGAGCCCAGGGCGTAATCGGGCTTGATCGCTGCCGCCACGAGATCGGGGCGCTGCGGCTTGGCACGTTCGTCGACGTTCTGTCCGTAGTAGCTGTAGGGCCAGCCGTAGAAAGCGCCGTCACGAACCGAGGTCATGTAATCCGGCACAAGGTCGTCGCCGATCTCGTCACGCTCGTTCACGGCGACCCAAAGCTGGCCAGTCTCAGGATTCCAGGAGAGCCCGTTCGGGTTGCGCAGGCCCGAGGCGAAGACCCGAGTGCGGCGGGTAGACCGATCCACTTCAAGGACAGCAGCGCGGTTCTTCTCCGCGGCTATGCCGTTTTCTCCAACGTTGCTGTTGGAACCAACGGTGACATAGAGCTTGCGTCCATCCGGAGTTGCGATCACGTCCTTGGTCCAATGATGGTTGAGGTCCCCGGCCGGCAAGTCGATGATCTTTTCCGGCGACGTGCTGACTCGGGTCTGGCCATTGGAGTAGGGGAAAGCGACGAGCGCGTCGGTATTCGCGACAAAGAGTTTGCCTTTGGACAGCGTCATGCCGAAGGGCGAATTGAGGCCTTCCGCGAACGTCGTGCGCACATCCGCAATGCCGTCGCCATCGGTGTCGCGCAGGAGCGTGATGCGGTTGGCGCTTTTGGTCGCGGCGCCAGCCCGCTTCATAGCTAGGTCCATGAAGACCTTTCTAAGACTGAAGCCTTCGTCATGCTTGGCAGGGGCATTGGTTTCAGCAACCAGCACATCGCCGTTCGGAAGCACATGTAGCCAGCGCGGATGGTCGAGGCCGGTGGCGAAGGCGTTCACTGTCAGCCCCTTCGCCGGGGTCGGCATACCTTCTTTCTGCCAGCCTTTCGCCTCGGCGATGTTAACAGTCGGGATCAGCGTCGGTCTTGGTTTCGGTAAAGTGGGGTTGGGGCCATAGCCGGATATTGCCCGCCGGAATGCCAGCGCAGCTTGCCATGACGGTGCCCAACACCGCTACGAGTACGCTTCCTGGGAAGCCGGCATGCATCGGACGTCCTCCGCATGGATTTGTGTCGCGCTCTTTGTGCAAACGGAAGTCAGTGGCTTATTCTTCCAATTGCTTCGAAACAGCGGCGCTCGTAATCCGAGGGCCAGGAATTCGCGACAGATCTGCGCTCGGTAGAAATATGGCGCGAGAAGGTTGTGGCAACCGCGCGAATATCTGTCGCGCAATATAAATCTCACATTTGTATCGCGCGAAATCGGTACGGCTTGCGCTTTTCGGTATCGAGTTGCTCATGGGCCAACATGCGTTCGAATGGAAGGAGACCGTGAACGGCGGGACCCACAATGACCCACCGATTGCACCAGCTGGTGAAACAGCTGTTGTTGCTGCTTAGCAAGACGCCGCAAATCTGCTAAAGTCTGCGGTGGGAGGAGACGGATATCCAATCGCTGCCGATAGCACATCCAAGTGTAGCGAAGGCGACACCCGGCGCATCACTTCCGCTCGCCTATTCCCTCGCGACGCTCTGCTGGCTCCTGTCGGCCGGCGTCTATATCGCCGCCAAGTGGGTTGCCCCCGAGATGCCGCCTTGGGCGCTCTGCTTCTGGCGGCTGACGCTCGCGTGCGCGATCCTGCTGCCTATCGTCCATCGTCATCACGGGGCGATGCTCGTGCTGATCCAATCCCGGGTGATCGAGGTGCTGGTCATCGGCACTATCGGGCTAACCTTGTGTCAGGGCATGATCTACACGGGCCTCAACTACACCAACGCGACAACCGCCGGCATCATCATGGCGCTGTCGCCGATCATGACCATGGTGCTTGCCCGCTTCGTGCTCGGCGAGCCCCTCGGTATCTGGAAAGCGCTTGGAGCGCTGGTCGCTCTGGCCGGGATGGTGGTGATCGTGGCGCGCGGCGACCTTGCCGCGCTGATGCAGCTGCAGTTCAATCCCGGCGAGTTGTGGATCGTCGGCAGCGCGTTTTGTTGGGGCCTCTACACCGTGCTGCTGCGTCGCGCCAAATTCGCTATCGAGCTTCTGCCGATGGTGGTCCTGCTGCTGGGAGCCGGCGCGCTGGCCGCACTGCCCTTCTATCTCTGGGAATTGTTTTCCGGGGATCGTTCGGCGCTGCATGCGAACGGCCTTCTGGCTCTCGCCTATGTTGCCGGCCCCGGCGGCGCTCTGATGTACTATCTCTACAACCGTAGCGTCGAGACGCTTGGTGCGGGGCGCGCCAGCATGCTGCTCTATCTCCAGACCGCCTTCGTCGCCGTTCTCGCTTATCTGGTCCTTGGCGAAAGCTTGCACGACTACGATCTCGCCGGCGCCGCCTTTATCATCGCCGGCCTGCTGCTCGCCACCGCGATCAAGCCGAGGCAGCGCACGGTGCGTGTCGCGTACGCAAACATCAGTTCCGCTGCTTCGGCGAGCAGCTCGCAAAATCAGAGCGCCACCCGAAGCAAGCCGGGTCACTGAAGCCGGCTGTTGTGGCGCAGCACGAGGCCGACCGCGCCGAGCAATGCATCGTTCTCCGTGTGCTTGCCAACGATTATCCGCGTGCGCAGCGCAGGCGCCACATCGCGGGACTTGATGAGCGTGTGGCGTTCATATGATGCGATCAGTGGCGCCAGGAGAATGTCGCCCGCCAAGGCCATGCGGCCGCTGATGATGATGAGCGGCGGATTGAGAACCGAACCGATCAGGCCAAGGCCACGGCCGGCGAACTCGGCGGTGTCCTCGATCATCCGCAGCGCCCTCACGTCGCCCTCCTCGGCCATCATGATCACGTCGTCCATCGTGACCGGCCGCCGCACGATGCGCGAAATCTGCTCGAGCGGTCCGGCAAAGCTGGCATAGAGCTCCAGGCATCCTCGATTGCCGCACCGGCAAAGGTCGCCGCCGGGATCGATGCTAATGTGCCCGAATTCGCCGGCGCCGCCGGCGATGCCGCTCACCAGCCGACCGTGCTGGACAATGGCCCCGCCGACGCCCAGATCGACCTTGAACAGCACGAAATCGTCCTGGCCGACGGCAGCACCCCACATCAGCTCGGCAATGGCCGAGCAGTTGCTCTCATTGTCGGCGAAGATCGGCTGTTCAAGGACCGGCCCGAACACATCGCGGATGTTGACCCCGGCCCAGGTCGGAACGATACTCGCGCGCAGCACCACTCCTTCGCGGCTGACTGGGCCCGAGACGGAGACCCCAACCCCCAGGAGCCCCGCCATCGGCAGACCGTTCTCTTCGTAGCATCGGGCAATTACTGACTTGGCGAGCTGGGCCGCCTGTTGCGGCTGGTAGTCCAGACCCATGGGGATAGTTTGTTCGGCAACGAAAGAATGCGAGACGTCAGCGACGACACACCGCATCTCGTCGAGGCCCAGATGGATGCCGACGCAGGTGCCCGCAGCGGGATTGAGCGTCAATGTCGTGGCAGGCCTGCCGATACCCCTCGCCGCGTCATGATGGGCCGAGGATTCGATCACCATCCCAGATTTTCTCAAGCCGTTGAGCGCGGTTGAAACCGTCGACCGCGCCAAACCGGTAATGCGGGTAATTTGCGACGCAGAAAGCACGCCGCGCTCGCGCAAGCATCGGACGATCAGGCTCTCCGGCGACGCGGACGGCCTGTCGATCAGCCAATTTCTAAGCGAAGGTTTGTTCATGATGGGCACAAAGCACGTTGACTGATAGCCCAAATATGTCATCTTGGAAAGAACGGAGATTACTGAATCTCGCCGGCCACGACCTCAAATCGCGGGCCACAAGCGGTCGATACGAACCGTGCATCACATATGGGAGTGAAACGATGAAATACCTGAGGACGGCCTTTGCGGCCGCTACCGCCTTCACCTTGATTACCGGAACAGCCCTCGCGGAGCCGAAGACCAACCTCTTGCATCAATGGGCCACCGGATCGGACGCCCAGGCTATCGCCAAGCTCGGCGAGATGTTTACCGCCAAGGGTGGCACCTGGCAGCAGACCTCCATCGCAGGCCATACGGCCAATACCCTGGCCAAACTGCGTGCTGATGTGATCGCCGGCAACGCACCTCCCGCTGTGCAGCTCAAAGGCCCCGAGATCGCCGAATGGAACGAGACGGGCATGACAGCCAATCTCGACGACCTGGCGAAGGCGGAAAATTGGGAGAAGGTCGTCGCTCCCGAATTGCTGCCGGTGATGAAGCCGACCGGGAATTGGGTGGCCGCGCCGATGAACATCCACCGCATCAACTGGCTTTGGGCATCGCCGAAGGTCATGAAGGACGCGGGCGTCACCGAGATGCCGAAGACATGGGCGGAATTCAACGCCGCCTGCGACAAGATCGTGGCCAGCGGCAAGATCTGCATTTCGCACTCGACCGCCGACTGGACCGACTCGACCGTCTTCGAAGTGGTCGTGTACGGTCAGGACCTCGATCTCTACAAGAAAGCTTTCGTCGAGGGCGACGTCGATGCCATGCGCAGCGACGGCATGGTCAAGGCCTTCGAGCAGTTTCGCACCATGACCTCGAAGTACATGGACCCCGGCATGAACGGGCGTGACTGGGATACCATGTCGCATCTCGTCGGCCGCGGCGAGGCCGCCTTCCACATCATGGGCGACTGGACGATCGGCCTGCTGACGGCCGGCGGCTTCAAGGAGGGCACCGACTATGTCTGCGCCCAGGCGCCGACCGATTGGGGCAAGCCCGGTTTCATCTTGAATTCAGACTCGGTCGTGTTCTTCAAGCAGAAGGATCCGGACTATATCGAGGGACAGAAGCTGCTTGCCAGCATCATCCTGTCGCCCGAATTCCAGACCATTTTCAATCAGACCAAAGGGTCCATTCCGGCCCGCCTCGACGTCGATCTTTCGAACGGCTTCAATCCCTGCCAGCAGCTCTCGCAAAAGGATCTGCAAGCCTCGATCGCCGCCGGCACGCTCGTGCGTTCGATGGCGCACAACATGACGGTTCCGCAAAAGGTCCGCGGCGGCAGCGCATATCGGATGCTCGCCCGAGGTGGTCTACTCGACGCTCAAGGCGGCTGTCGTCCATTATACGCGCTGCCTCGCCAAGGAACTGATCGACGATGGCGTACGCGTCAATGCGGTGAGCCCCGGCGCCACCAAGACGGCACGGTTCCAGGCGAGCCGTGTGGTCGATCCGCAGCGCATGGATTCGAGCAAGAAATCGCTGAACCGGTATGCGGAGCCTGAAGAGATCGCCGAAGCGGTGGCCTTCCTCGCCGGTCCGCGCGCGCGCTTCATCAACGGGCAGGTAATCCGCGTCGATGGCGGTTTCACGATCTTTCCAGGTTAGGCCGCGATCGTCCATACCGGGTACCGGAAGCAACTTCGCCATCGCGCGCTGTAGATAGCTCCGCCCGAGTTCGGCCAGAACTATGCACTGCATTACAGTCGGAGCTTGACAAAAACTGCGGTCTAGCGGGTATATTAATCGAATAATATGACGCCATCCATTGTGAGGAAGGCGGGTGGCAAACCAGGGAGGAGACCAAGATGAGCCGCTACAAGTCAGTCGGATTCCTGCACGGCATGGTTTTGGGCGTGGCCCTGACGACCGCGACTGCGGCCCATGCCGAGACCTTGACGCTCTATTGGAACGCCGGCCACGCCTATCAAGCTTATGCCGATGCAATAGCGAAGTTCGAGGCCGATCATACCGGATGGTCGGTGCAGTGGGAGAAATTCCAGTGGCCGGATATGCGCACCAAGCTGGTGGCGGATTTTGCGGCGAAGAACGCGCCCGATCTCGTCGCCGAACCCGGCGGCTGGGTGCAGGAATTTGGCCAGCGGAATCTGCTGCGGCCGCTGAACGACTTCATCCAACAAGACGGCAAGGCGATCGGCTATCCCGACGACTGGCAAGCCTATTCCGTCGAGCGCAACAAACTCGGCGACCAGTACTATGGCGTCCAGATCCACCTCACCTGCGCCACCCTCGTGTACAACGTCGATATGCTTAAGCAGGCGGGCTTCGACGCGCCGCCTGCGACCTGGGAGGAGTTCCTGAAGGTTGCCAAGGCGACGACGACCGGCGCCCGCTTCGGCTTCGCTCCCAACCCCAGCATCGGATATTATTCGTCGTGGCTACTGCAGAACGGCGTAAGCTATTACGATCCCAAGACAAACAAGGTCAATCTCGACAGTCCTGAGGCGATCGAAGCGATCCAGTTCCTCGCCGACCTGATCCACAAGGAAAAAGCAGCGACCAAGCCGGCGGCGGGTGCTGACTATGAGGGTCCGCAAAAGCTGTTCACGGCCAACCGGGTCGCAATGATCATAACCGGTCCGTGGGACGTGAAGCCGATCCGCTCGGGCAACCCGAAGCTCAACTGGGCGGTTGCGCCATCACTCAAGCACAAGGTGCAGGCGACGTTCGCGGGCGGCGTCAGTGTGATGATCCCTAAGGACGCCAAGCACCCGAAGGAGGCCTGGGACTTGTTGAAGCGGCTCGTCGCGCTCGACACGGAACTAGCGGCTACCAAGGAAGCGGGCATGACGATGCCGCGCAAATCCTGGGCCGAAAACGCCGAGGTTCAGGCCGATCCGGTCATCGGCAGCTTCAGCAAATGCCTGCCTTACGCGCAAGACGTCACCGCCGAGCTGCGCCTCACCGGCAAGCACGCGCGAATCGAGAAGCTTCTGCAGAGTGCGCTCGAGGATATCATCTACAATCAGAAACCAGCAGCCGAGATCATGCCGAAATTCGCGGCCGAGGCCAACGTCATCCTGGCCAACAACTAGGCCGATGTTTATCAGCGGCAGCACCGATACGGCCGATACGGACATTGGCGTCGGCGCGATGTCGACCCGGCGAGCTGGCCGCTTCAGCCGGCGCACCAGACAAACGCTTCTCGCTTACCTGCTGCTGTCGCCAGCAATCCTCTATTTCTCGGTCTATTTCTTCTATCCGATAGGACTGGAGTTTTGGGCGAGCCTGTACAGTGGCCAGCCGCTGATCGGCGAGAGCCGATTCGCCGGACTGGACAACTACGTTGCTGCCCTCGGCGACGCGCGCGTTCGGCAGTCGCTCTTCGTGACGCTGGCCTTCGCGATAGGCGTCACCGCGGCCAGCATCGCCATTGGCCTCGGACTGGCGGTCGTGCTCAACCGGCCGATCCCGGGGCGCACTCTGATCCGCGCAATCATCTTCTTTCCCTACATCACCTCCTTCGTGATCGTCGCGTTGATGTGGCAGGCAATTCTCGATCCCTACACTGGCATCTTGAACAGCTTCCTTGCCGAGCTTGGGCTGCCCACCCAGAATTGGCTCGGCGACACCTCGACCGCGCTGCCGACCCTCATCGCCATCACGGTCTGGAAGGATGTCGGCTATGCCATGCTGATCTACCTCTCCGCGTTGCAGTCGATCCCGTCCGACTTCTATGATGCCGCATCCATCGACGGCGCCACGCCGACGCAGCAATTCCGCTATCTGACCTGGCCGTTGTTGACGCCGACCACGCTGTTCATCGCGGTCGTCAGCACGATCAGCCAGCTGCAGGAGCTGGCGCCGGCCTACCTGATAACCAAGGGCGGACCGGCCGACGCGACGCGGTTCTTCAGCCTGCACGTGTTCGAGGCAGCCTTCTTCGAGCTCAACATCGGCTACGCCTCGGCGCTGTCTTTCCTGATGTTCCTGCTGATCCTGGCCATCACCTTCGTTCAGTTCCGCCTGCTCAACCGCGAAACCACCTATTGAGGTTGGCATGACATTCGCAAAAACGCTCCCGTCCTACCTACTGCTGCTCTTCTGCGTGGCGCTGTCGATCTTTCCGTTCCTCTACATGCTTTCGCTGTCGCTGCAGAGCGATGCCGACGTCTTCAGCGGCATTCCGATTCTGATCCCCGAGACGTGGCAATTCACGAATTACATCGACATCTGGCAGAAGGCGCCGTTCGCGCGTTTCACGCTCAACAGCTTCATCATCGCCGGCGGGATTACCTTCCTCCATCTGATCTTCGATCCGTTGATCGGCTACGTCTTCGCGAAGATGGAATTCGCCGGTAAGCGCGTCATGTTTGTCGCGGTGCTGTCGACGCTGATGATCCCATTCTTCATCCGCATGATCCCGCTCTATGTGCTCACCGCGCGGATGGGATGGCTCAACACCTATCAGGGCCTTATCCTTCCATTCGCCATGAGCGCCTACGGAATCTTCCTGATGCGGCAGTTCATCCGTCCGATTCCCGACGAGTTGCTTGACGCTGCACGGATGGACGGCTGCTCGGAACTCGGCCTTTACTGGCGCATCGTGCTGCCGCAGGTCCGTCCGGCACTGGCGACGCTGGCCCTCCTCACCTTCGTGTTCCAGTGGAACGAATTCCTCTGGCCGCTGGTCGCCGTCAACACCACCGAAATGCGGCCGATCACGACGGGACTGACGCTTTTCAACCAGGAATTCTTCACCCAGTGGAACCTGACGGCGACGGGCGGGATCATTCTCTTCATCCCGAGCCTGCTGCTGTTCCTCTTCACGCAGCGCTACTTCGTCCGCAGCGTGATGCTGGCAGGCATGAAATGACCATTCGGAGGCATTGCACCCTATGACGTCCCGCCGACCGAACGTGATCGTCTTCTTCACCGACCAGCAGCGTTGGGACACCGTTGGTGTCCATGGCAATCCGCTCGAGCTTACGCCAAATTTCGACCGCCTCGCCGGGACCGGCACGTTCTTGGCGAATTCGTTTACATGCCAGCCCGTTTGCGGCCCCGCCCGCTCCGTCTTTCAGACGGGGCGGTACCCGACTACGACCGGCTGCTACCGTAACGATATCCCACTGCCTAAGAGCGAGCGCACGCTCGCGCATCATTTCGTCGCGGCAGGTTATGACACCGCCTACATCGGCAAGTGGCACCTGGGGTCCGCCGAGCCGGTCACCCAGGAAGAACGCGGCGGCTATCGCTACTGGCTGGCCTCCAACATCCTGGAGTTCACTTCCGGCCCCTTCGACACCGTCGTCCACGACAATGACGGCAAGGCGGTGAAGCTGCCGGGATACCGCGTCGATGCCCTCACCGACGCTGCAATCCGCTATGTCGCCTCGAGCGAAGCCGAGCCCTTCTTTTTATTCCTGTCCTTCCTCGAGCCGCATCACCAGAACCAGACGGACAACTACCCTGCCCCGCTCGGATACGAGGAGAGGATCCGCAAGAAGCTCGCCATTCCCGGCGATCTCGCAGCACTTGGCGGCACGACAGCCGAACATTTCCCTGGCTATCTGGGCATGGTCGCACGCCTCGACGAGGCGTTTGGACGGCTGATCGAGGCGCTCTACAGCCTTGGCCGGCTTGACGACACGATCATCCTCTTCACCTCCGACCATGGCTGTCACTTCAAGACCCGCAACAACGAATACAAGCGTTCCTGTCATGAGGCGTCGATCCGCGTGCCGACGCTATTCCACGGCCCCGGCTTCCAGCGCATCGGCACATATGAAGGCCTGGTCAGCCTCGTCGATCTCGCGCCGACCCTGCTCGCCGCGGCCGGCCTGAAAGTGCCCAATTCGATGCAGGGCGTCTCGCTGCTCGACGCGCTGCAGGGCGAACGGCCGCCGCGCGACGAGATATTCATTCAAATCAGCGAGCACCATGTCGGCCGCGCCTTGCGCACCAGACGGTGGAAATATGAGGTCGAGGCACCGGGAAAAGACGGCTGGCGGGATTCCGGCAGCGATTTCTATGTCGAGGCGAGGCTCTACGACCTCGATGCCGATCCAAACGAACTAACCAATCTCATAGCTTCGCCCGATCACGCAGAGACGCGTGCATGGCTGCGAGGCCGCATCGTTGCCCTGATGGAGGAGGCCGGCGAGGCAAGGCCCGAGATCCTTGCCGCCGGGCATGGAAGCTGGAATGAAATCCGGCTGAGCGACAGCTGATCATGTCACGTCGCGCAGCGGATCCAACAATGCACGAGAGAAATTCCGATCGCAGAAAGGCGCCGACCATGGCCGATGTCGCCCGGCGCGCCAATGTATCGACCGCTGCCGTGTCGTACCTGCTCAGCGGCGACAGCACGCGCCTGAAGTTCGTCGGCAAGGAGGCGCGGCAGCGCATCCTTGAGGCCGTCGCTGAGCTCAACTACGTGCAAAACCGCACCGCGCGGCAGCTGCGCCGCCAGCAGGCCGAGCGAATCTGCCTTGTACTGCCTCGTCTCGGCGTGCCGTTCAGCGACCGGATCGCGCAGGATATCCAATCTGGAGCGGCGCTGAGGGGATTTTCGACGATTATCACCGCGGGAGACACCTTCGAGCGAACCGACCGGATCGTGAGGGAAATCGAGAGCGGGCTGGCAGACGGCATTATCGCCGACTGGCAGCATCTCTCCGAGCCCGAGGTGATGCTCTTGGCCGCGCGCCTGGCGGCCGCGGGCCGGCCAGCGGTGATCTTCCATCCGACCATCGAGCCGGCAGGCTTCTCGGTTGTGCGCCAGCATACCGGCAGGGCCGTCTTCGAGGCACTCGACTACCTCTACCGAGCCGGCCATCGCTGCATCGCCTATATGGTGCATGAGCAAGCGGTGGACGCGAGCCGTCTCGCCGCCTATCGCAGCTTCCTGCAAGCACGCGGCCTTCCGCTGCGAGACGACCTGGTGATCGGCGGTGCAGAGGCGCGCAAGGCTGCGTTTGCCAATGCTACGGCGCTGGCCGCCCGCAAGGATCGGCCGACCGCGCTTTTCGTCGAATCCGATCTTGCCGCCGTGACCGCCCTGCACGCATTCGAGGAGGCCGGCCTCTCCGTGCCCGGCGACATTGCAGTCATCGGCTGCGGCAATATCGACGAGGGCGAATTCAGTCATCCGGCATTGACGACAATCGGCCCCGAAACTGCCCACTACGACCATCTTGCCGATCATCTGATCTCATTGATCTCGGCAACACCGGGCGCAATACCTACCCTTTTCAGCGTTTCGTGGCAGCTGGTCCGTCGCGCGTCCGCATGAGCAGGATCGCCGCTATTTGACGCCCACGCTTTCAGGCCAGAGGACCTGGATTTCCTTTGGCAGCGCATCCCGCACCTTTGCCGACTGGCCAAGGTCGATATGCCGTGCAAGCACACGCAGCACTGAGCGTGCCGCATCCTCGGCATCGACAGGACGGGTCGATTTCAATTCATCGGCGATGTGTTGCAGGAACTTCTCGAGCGAGCGTGTCTTGTCGGGCATGTCGGCGGGCCGATAGCGATCATAGTAGGCGCCGCGCACGAGCAGCGGCAGTTCCGCTCCCAAGTTGGCCGCCAGTCCGATCTGCAGCCTGTCCCGAAGGGTTCGCAGAACGGCGCCCAATGTATGCCAGGCGACGTGTCGATCCGGACCAAGATCCGCCATGATCTCGTCAAGCCAGATGTTTGTTATTTGCAGCGTTTTGTCAAAAACGTCCAAGCCGGTTGCGCTCATCGTCGCCTCCTCGAAAGGTTCTGCGGGCGAAACGGCGACCGGAGATTATTGTTTCGTGGTCCTGTGAAAATCGTCCTGGCAAAGCGGCGGAAACCGGTTCGGTCGGAGAGCCTGTCGGCGTCAGGTCTGCTCGACACTCTGCATCTGCTGGATTTCGGCGATCTGTCGGAAGCGGCCGTTTTCCACCCCGTTGAGTGCGGTCACAGCGGCCAGATTGTCGCCCTTTTCATCCCACCGCACCGGCTCGCGATAGGCGATTCCCCTGAAACGGATATCGCGCACCGCCGCCAGAACGTCGCGCCGGCTCGGATACCCTTGGATACAGTGCTGGCGTCTTTGATCGCGGCAAGGAGAAGGCAGGCCGAATCGTAGGCATTCACGGCATAATTGCGCTTCGGCTTCGCCGTCCGACGATCTCGCCAGCTTCGGCGAGCGTCGCTTCCAAGCAATCCCTTCGCGCGTCAACGACGCCCGTTCAACCTTCCCACAGTTGTATTCGGCGCCCTGCGTTCCGATCATTAAAGTCGTCCTTGCTGATCCGAAAGGTGGTTGTCCTCCGCCTAACTGAGCTTGTGCTCATCGGTTCCGAACGCCGTCTCAGCAATGAGACCAGTCCTCACGTTGCCCGAGCCCGGGTATCTCTTGACTGACTGAGCGGCCCGCGCCGACAATGGCATTGGGAAGATGGCGGGATGGCGCCCACGGTGTTCGGCACCACTTGGCGATCAAGCTGCGAAAGGGCTGTCATGGATTGGAAGCTGGAACTAGTCCCGGTCCCCGTATCGGACGTCGATAGAGCAATTGCCTTTTATGTTGAGAAGGTCGGCTTTCATCTCGATCACGACCACACCGTAAGCGACGAGATACGTTTCGTGCAATTGACGCCGCCCGGCTCGGCCTGTTCGATTGCCATGGGCAAGGGCCTCGTCGACAGCCCCCCGGGATCCATAAGGGGCCTGCAACTGGTCGTGCCCGATGTCGATGAGGCACACCGGCACCTGGCCGCTCAAGGTATCGAGGTCAGCGATATCAAGGATTTTCCCTGGGGCAGATTTGTCTTCTTTGAGGATCCCGACGGCAACACCTGGTCTGTCCAGCAACTTCCACCTCGCAGCTGAGGTGGCGCGCTGCGGCACGGTCGTGCCCCGACACAGATAGCGCGGGATGCACGGTTCAATTCGAACGCGTCCCGGCCTAACGCCTCTTCTCGTCGAAGGCGGCATTCCAATTGTGATAAGGCGCGCGATAGGTGGGGATGCGGTCCTCGACATCGGCAAGCGCTTCGAACGGTTTGTGCGGTTCGGCCTGATACCAGAAGGCGACCGACGAAATGTCGTCCGAGCGGCGATTGGCGTGACCGTGCTCGATGGTCACCCGGATCCGTTTGTGGAAGATGACCGGGTCCTCTATGTGCCAGCGATAGAGCGTAACCGGCTCGGTCCAGTTCGGCCCGCCGGCGGCGATGATGCCGTGATAGGGCGCGCTGTAGTCCTGTGTCGGGCACCATGCCGTGTTGAAATAGTCCTCGGTGCCGGTGCCGTGCAGTGTTGGCGGCCAGGCATCGTTGGCGCCGGGGCTGGTCTCGCCGCGATCGCCGATCAGTTCGGCCTTCGGTCCGATGCGCGGATCGGGCTTGCGCACCGTATCCGGCACGGAAATGCCCGGCTCGCCGTCGACGAAGATCATGTCGTCGCCCTCGCCATACCAGTCCCATAGTGCGGAACGCCGCCGCGAATAGACCGAATAGAGCACGCCGACATAGTGGCCGTGACCTTCCGCCTCCAGAATGGTGTAGTTGCCGTTCCCGTCGGTATTTTCACCGCCAAACAGGAACTGCTCGTTGGCCAGCCCCGCCTGGTCGATGCCGTCAGGTCGCTGCTGCCTGTATTGGGCGTGGAAGCGGCCCAGGCCTTCCTCGAGTTCCTCATGCAGTTCGAAATCGACATAGTAATAGAAAAGCAGGTCGTCCTCGGCCTCATTGGTGACGGTGAAGCGCATGTGGCTGGCAAACGGCATCGGAAAGTAGCAGTTGAAGGCCTTGCCATCCTCTGGACTTGCCTGCACCGGCAGGCTGGCAAAATTGCGCGTGCGGGCATGGCCCATGCCGAAGAAATCGCCGATCGGCGTTTCGATGCTCGGATGTGCCTCACCATCCCAATAGGCGCGCAATACGATCTTGCGCAGGAACGCCTCGCTCTCGCAGGCGAGCGTCGCCCAGATATGCGTGACGATGCCGGCACCGTCATGCTCGGCAATCACCACCGTCTGGCCGGGTTCAATGTGCAGCCGGTCGTCATTGCCGCCGGTGCGGTCGTAGCTTGAGAACCGGCGGGTTTTGGCGTCGCGCAATTTGGCGAGCCCGCGAAGCGGCGACAGGCCGGCATTATCCATGTGTTTCTCCTCTTGCTTCAGCGGTTATTTCAGGCCGCTTGTCTTGATGGATTCCATGATCTGGCGCTGGAAGATCACGAAGAGGACCAGCATCGGCACGGCGACGATGGTCGAGGCGGCCATGACGTAATTCCAGGCGGCGGCGTACTGGCTCTTGAAGTTCGCAATGGCTACCTGCACCACCCAGAGGTTGAGGTCCGATGTGATCGTCAACGGCCACAGGAAAGCGTTCCAGTTGGCGAGGAAGAACAGGATCGCCAGTGCCGACAGGATCGGCCGGCTGAGCGGCAGGATGATGCTCCAATAGATGCGCCAGTAGCCGGCGCCATCCATGATCGCCGCTTCTTCCAACTCCCTGGGCAGCGACAGGTAATATTGCCTGAGCAGAAAGATGCCGAACGCGTTGAAGATCGCAGGAATGATCAGCCCGGCATAGCTGTCCAGCATATGCAGCGTCCGCGTCAAAATGAACAGCGGCACGATGATTACCGGCAGCGACACCAGGAAGGTCGAGAACATGGCGAGGAACAGAATGTCGCGGCCCGGAAAACGCAGCCGTGCGAGCGAATAGCCGGCCATCGAATGGAAGAACAGCGCAGCGACGGTTACTGTGGCCGACACAAAGAACGAATTGAAGAGATAGCGCAGGAACGGCACCTCGGTCAGCACATAGAGGAAATTGCCGAGCGTCGGGCGTTCCGGAATGAGGCTCGGCGTGAAGACGTCGCTCGCCGGCTTGAGCGAGATGACCAGCATCCAGACCAGCGGGAACACCGTCATCAGGCCGAGCGCCGCAGTCGCCAGCATCCAGGCAAGCCTCGCCGCTCGTATCTGCGAACGGCCGGAAGGAGTTCGGCCGTCAGTCATGCTCGAAGCGTCCGCCGCGCGTCAGCACGAAGAAGAAGACCGTGACCAGCATCAGCGCCAGCACCAGCAGCGATGCCATTGCCGATGCATAGCCGAACGCGCCGAACTGGAATGCCTGCTTGTAGATGTAGATGATCAGCACCGAGGTCGAATTGACCGGACCGCCTTTGGTCATCACATAGATCAGGTCGAAGACCTGGCCGCCGGCGACAGCCGCGACGAGCGAGACCAGGAGGACGAAGAAGCTGGTCGGCTTGAGCAAGGGCAAAGTAATGTACCAGAAGCTTGTCACCGGCCCGGCACCGTCGATCTTTGCGGCTTCGTAGTACTCTGCCGGGATGTCCTGGAGTCCGCCGAGGAAGATCAGCATGTAGAAACCCATCAGGAACCAGACGCTGACCAGCACCAGCGTGAACAGCGCCAGATTTGGATCGCCGAGCAGCGAAATTCCGCCGAGGCCGACGAGCGGCGCCAGCCGGCTGACGATGCCGACCTTTTCGACCAGCATGAGCTGCCACACGAGCGCCACCACGACCAGGCTGACCATCTGCGGCGCAAAGAACATCGAGCGCATGACCGCGTTGAAGCGGTTGGTCTTCTGCACCAGAAGCGCCAGTCCCAGTCCGGCGGCGTAGAGCGCCGGCACCAGCATGACGGCATAGGCTACCGTCACCTTCACGGACGACCAGAACAGCGGGTCGCCCCACATGCGCCTGTAATTGCCGAACCCGACGAACCTGTAGCCGCCGAAGCCGTTGACCTCGAAGAACCCGACGGCGAGCGACAGCAGCATCGGCATGCCGACGAACACCAGCAGGCCAAGCGCATCGGGCAGGACGAACAGCCATGCGGCGCAGCGCTCCCTTTGCTTGGCGGTGAGGCCGCGGGCGGAATTCGCGCCCGCGGCTGGCGGTTTCATCTGATCCATGCTGGAAAGGGCCTAAAGGATCGGCGCGCCGGAATAGGAAGCGAGGAACGCATCGAGTTGCTGACTGGCCGTCGTCGCCGCCTGCTGGGCATCAACCCCGCCAAGCTGTGCCGACTGGATGGCGTCAGAGATGATCTTGTAGGCCTCCGGCGGAACCCGCGGCTCGGCGCGCGTCCCCGGATGGATCTCCTTGGCGAAGGTGCCGAACTTGCCGGTGCTGAAGACATCGGCGCCGGCCTTCAGCGCGCTGTTGCGCGGCGGCATGTCGCTCTTGGCGACAGTGCACCAGTTGACGACCCGGTCGATCGATGCCGGATCCATTGAGGCCAGCGCCCAGGCGCAGAACTGGGCGGAAGCATCCGGGTTCTTGCCTCCGGCATTGGCGACAAAGGCCCAGCCACCGCCGACGGTGACGTATTTGCCATTGGCCGGTGTCGGCAATTTGAAGATGCCGTAGGGCACGTCCTTGGCGTTGTTGTCCATCGCCGAAATGCCCCAGATGCCGCAGTTCTGCATGGCGCACAGCCCTGCCCCGAGATTGGCGACTATGTCGAAGCCGCCGCCGACCACCTGACGCGGCGCCACGCCGGCATTGATGGCATCCTGCCAGAGTTTCAGCGCCTGGACGGTGGCCGGCGAATCGAAGGCGCTCTTGCCGTCCTTGCCCTGGAATTCGCCGCCGCCCTGCCACAGGAACGGATACCAGGTGAAGTTCTGGTAATAGCCGGGAGTCGTTTCGAACAGCACGCCGTAGCGACTGGGCGTCGTCAGCTTTTTGGCGACCGCCAACAGCTCGTCCCAGGTCTTCGGCACGTCGTTCTCGTTGAGCTTTGCATCCTCGAACGCTTTGACCGAATAGTAGAAGGCCATCGGCTCGACTTCCATCGGCACACCGTAGATCTTGCCGTCCACCATGCGGTTGGCGATGACGCTTTCCGGGAAATCGGCTTTGGCGGCATCCTCGATATGCGGCGTCAGGTCGGCAAGCACGCCGCCATTGTAATAACGCAGGAAATCGCCGGGGCTGATGAGGAAGATGTCAGGGCCCTCGCCCGACGCGAAGGCCGTTGCCAGCTTGGAACCGGAGATGTATTCGCTGTTGACGACATATTCGAGCTCGACCTTCTGGTCGTGGCCGTCGTTCCAGTCGGCCACCAGCTTTTCGAACCACTGGACCTGCGGCTTCACGTCTCCGCCAGGCGCATAGAACTGCCAGAATTTCAGCGGCCTTCCTGAGCGCGCACGGCCATCCTGTTGATGAACGGGTAGCCTGTGAGGCCGGCGGCAGCGAAAGTGGCGCCGCCCTGGATCAGCCGACGGCGGTTCAGGCTGGCCAATGGCCGGTCGCGGGTCGTTTTGTCAGTCATCAATTCCTCCCTTGGATGTTGTTCGGTCGAACGTTGGCGAAGGGACCTCCGTTCCCTTTGCCGGCATCTGGCGTCACGCGCTGTCGAATGGGCTCAACGCGCATGTGATCACTTCGGTGCGCGGCGCGCCCTCGACTTTGCCACCCAGCCGTTCGAGCAGCATTTCCGTGGCGCGCTTGGCAAGCATTGTCGGACTGTTGCCGACACGGGTCAGCTTCGGCCTGACATATTCCAGTTGAGGCAGGTCATCGAAGACTGCGATGGCGATATCCTGAGGGATATTGATCCCATGGTCGTAGAATTCGGTCAGCGCACCGGAGGCCATCAGATAATTGGCGAAGAACATCGCCGACGGCAGGTTTCCGCCGTGCTTCTCCCTGAGCCAGGTGACCGCTTCCCGCCCTGACGGGGCAAGATAGCTTCCCTCGAACCGCAGATCGGCGGAGATTGGCACGCCATTGTCGGCGAGCCCTTTTTCGAAGCCGGCGGCACGCGCCATCGCCTCCTTGAAAAAGGATGGCCCGGTGACATGGGCGACGCGGCGATGGCCCCTCTTCGCCAGATACTCGCCCATCAGATAGCCGCCGCCGAAATCGTCCAGCTGGACGCTGTCGACAGCATGGTTCGGCAGATGGCCGATGAAGACGGCGGGCAGATCGAGGCTGAGCAGTTCGCTGTGCATGCCGTGCAGCGCGAAGTCGGCAACGATGACGCCGTCGACCCGCTTGCGCCCTATCTGGCGCAAATACTCGCGGCCGTGATCCTGTGAATGTCCGCCCGGCACGTCGGTGTTGAAGATCAGCATGTCGAGGCCGACCACTTCGAGCGACGACTGCGCCGTTTTCACCAGCTCCGGATAGAACGGGTTGCGGATGTCCGGGATCAGCATCGCTATGATGTTGGTGCGGCCGGTGCGCAGGCTTTGCGCCTGCGGGTTCGGCGTGTAGCCGAGTTCGTCGATCGCCGCTTGTACGCGTTCACGCAGCGATTTCGATACCCGGTCCGCATGGTTGATGACATGCGACACGGTCGTGCGCGACACGCCCGCTCGCGTAGCAACTTTGGAAATCGTGCTCATGGTGACAGGTTATGAGCACATGAATGCATTTGCAAATCGATTTTACCGATGTCTCGCAAATTAGGGCCATCAGGCGGATTGCGCAAAATGCCAAAAGAAAAGGCCGGACTGTTAAGCCCGGCCAAGTGTGAAGGTCTATAACCTCCAGAGGGGAACGCGCCGGACGCAATGGGAGGAGACATCCGACGCAATTCCCATATGGGTCTGTATTGGTGGCGTTTCAACGATGCGGCAGTAGACCAACGGCGTTGCTGCCATAGAGCCAGAAACGCAAAGCATTCGAAGGGGGCGGTGGATCGCAGCTGCCAGTTGGACACAAAGGTCGCCGAATGCAGGGTGGCTCCTGGCATAGGGACTTCAGTCTGTAGGCCTATCGACCAAGGACCCGCACAGCCAAACTTTGGTCCGAGGCTGCTATCGCAAAAGCCCGAAATGCGAGAGTTTCAGGAACTGAGTTCCGAGGAGCCCCGTTGCGATGCCGACTGTTACAGGAGGCCGCCATGGACCCGAGCATTCACCAGGCACGTTGGCTGCTTTTTCCGTTATTTGGCCTGTGCTTCGGGGTCGCGGCCATTGGATTTATTGTTGGCTGACGGTGGAACTCGGCGCTACCGCGGAGAGACGCAACCACGGGAGGCAAAAGACTTGCGCAGTAAATAGTCCCTTCCTGCGCTAGCGAGACCCACCAGTTACCATCGTGGGACTGGTGGGCCTTGACGTTCCGGACGCAAACCATTGTTTTAAGCATCACACGAATTCGAACAGGAGGCAGTACGACAAAGCCGTATGATTAAGGGGAGTTCCGACATGCGACTGACAAGTTCATTGATGACGACCCGGAAACGAAGGACCGGATCTTCACGAGGACGTCATGTCGGCATTTCTGTAGTCGTCTTGACCTTCATTCTCGTCGTGAGCCCCTATCGCGTCGTGGTCGATGGATCATCGCAGCCGCTCGGCCCGCAGGCTGCCTGGGCCAAAGATGGCGGGAACGGCAATGGCGGGAACGGGAACGGCAATTCGGGCAATTCGGGTGGAAACTCCGGCAATTCGAACTCGAACGCTGGTGCCGGCAAGAGCAAAGCAAAGTCGCAGGACGACAATCTCCCTGATCCCGCCCCTGCGGTAAACCCCGATAGCAAGCCAAAACTCTTTGTCAACGCATCCACAGGAGACCGGGTCGAGGTGAGCGGCCCGAGCATTGGCGTGGTGCATTCGAACGGACTCAGTGAGCGCATCGACAGCGACCAATATGAAATGCGGGATGCCGAGGGCCGCATCATCATTCGGCGCCTGGCGACGCGTTCCGATCGGGACAGGTTGCTTGGAATGATCAACTGAGGGCCAGTTCACATGGCCGCGCAGTGCGGCAATTTCGGCTCAAGCATGATCGCGAACAGGCGGATGGCGGCGCTCAGTCGCATCGCGCAAGGTCATGGCGGCTTCGGTCCTGTTGCTGACGTTGAGCTTGGCCAGGATTCGCGTCATGTGGTGCTTTATCGTCTTTTCATGCAGGTTCAGCCGAAGCCCGATCCGCTTGTTGCTCAGTCCCGCGGCAACCAGCGTCAGGATCTCCCTTTCGCGGCTGGTGAGGTCGGCAAGTCCGTCAGCTTTCGCCGGCTCTTTTGATTGAGCCGAGAGATCGGCCAACAGGCGCGCCGACAATTGTGGACAGACATATCGTTCGCCCGACGCTACCGTGCGCAGGATCGCAGCCAACGTCCTCGACCCGACCCCCTTCAGAACATAGCCCCTTGCCCCGCTCTGCAACGCGGTCATCACGTGCTGGTTTTCTTCCGAAACGGTCAGCATCACAATTTTCAGTGCCGGATGCCGCTCAAGGGCCGGTCCGATCACGCCAAGGCCACCTCCAGGAACCGAGATGTCCATCAGCAGAATGTCGGGCCGCTGGTCTTCGATTATCCGCAGGGCATCGTCTCTGCTGCTTCCTTCACCGACGATCTCGAACCCGCCGATCTGATCGAGCGTGCGCACAACGCCTTCCCTGAACAGCGGGTGGTCGTCGACGATGGCGAGCTTGATGGCTACTGTCATGTCTGTCCCATTTCAACGATGTTGAGGGCCATTCTTACGACTGTGCCACTCTGTGAGGAAGTCACGGTAAACTGGCCCCCGAGGCTTTCCACCCGCTCGCGCAGCCCAACGAGTCCCAGCCTCTCGGGACGCACGATTTGCGGGTCAAAGCCAGCGCCGGCGTCGGCCACTTCGATACAAACGCGCTCGCCGTCGAAATGTTTCTCGACCGACTGACCTTCACCTCCGGCATGACGGAATCCATTGTTCAGCGCCTCCTGGACGAAGCGGAAGATGCAGATCTTGGCCGCCGGCGACAACGGCGCATGGCCGCCGGTCATCGATAATCTCACTTTGACGCCGGTTCGTTCTTCGTGCGCCTGTACGGCTAGCTGGAGAATTTCACCCAGTTCGGCATGCTCGATATGCGGCAGGACAAGGCCCTTGCTGATGCTCCTGATCTCGCGCATGGCATCGTCCAGATGTGCTTTGATGGCCAGCAATTCCTGTGCACGCTTCGATTGCGGCGTAGCGGGATCGGCAATGACGGGGCTGTCGATCCCCAGCGCCGCGAGAGCAACCAATTGCGCGGGGCCATCGTGCAAGTCCGCACCGATGCGCCTGAGATAGCGTTCGTTAAGTGCGGTGGCACGCTGCGAGGCACGCTGCACCCGCAGCCTCAACAGTCTGTTTTGCGCAAGCAGATCGGAAAGCTCGGCAATGCGCTGCTTCAACGAGCGGCTCTGCGAACTGATCATGCGGCTGCCACGGAACACGATTGCCGACAGCCCGAGAAAGAAGGCCGCTGTGACGGCGGCAACGTCCAGCCAGGTTCGAATGAGTGCCTGATGCAGGTTTCTTTCAAAATCAGTGGCGACCTCGTAGAATTCTGAAACGGCCACCACTTCCCCTGACCATGGCTGCAGCACCGGATTGTAGATCTCGAGGAGATGCAAGCCGCTGGCCCTTTCGGCCTCGCTGTCCGAATCGTCCAGCTTGTCGAACTCCGAGACCATTTGGCCTGCGAATGCCGCCCGGAGATTGTCGCTGGGTTCAAAGCGCTTGCCGATCAATGTCTTGTCGGTCGAATACAGGATGGTTCCGTCGCGACGCCAGAGCTTGAAGGATTCGAGCCTTGTGCCGAGTGCCCCTTGTCCCAGCGTTTCATCGAGCGCGTGGGCGACGCTCTCGTCGAGCAATTCGCTCTTGCGCATATCCGGTAGCAGCGGCGCGATAACGCTGTCCACGTAAAGAGCCGTCGCGGAAGCCGAATTCTGCGTGACCACGGTTTCTATATGGTTCGTGACGGAAATCCCCACCACCACCATGGCTGACAGGGAAAATAGACCGCCCGCGAGCAGGAACTGCGTTGCCAGCGACAGCGCATTCCAACGGTCAACAAGGTTTGTCAGCCTGTGTGGCTTGGTGTTCCGAATGGCCCGCTCGGCAGCACGCCGCACCAGTGGCGCGATTCTGGAGAGCCGGCTAATCCGTTGTCGAACGTCGCTGAAAGACGCCATCCTAGGTGTGTAACCGATCAATCGCGATGGAACTAGGGCCTGATGAGAGGGCGAACAGCGTATCCGGCGCTTTTTTGGGCAAACCGTCTCATTGCGTCGTTCGGTAAAGCTCGGACGCGGCCTGCTTCAGTGCCGCCCGTCCATCCGGCCTCAGATACATCATGTGCCCGCCCTCCAGCACCTCGGTGCGAATGGGCTTTGCGCCGGCAAGCGAAGGAATTTGACCAAGCAGGTAGCGCGAGCCCATGTACGGCGTCACTAGGTCGCTGTAGCCGTTGACGATCAGCACGCCGAGGCTGGGGTTTAGCACGCGCGCCTGTTGAAGGTCGTCCATGACACCCGCATAGCCCTGACGCGTCGCGCTCGTCCCATAGTCCCAATTGCCGCTGACTTCACGGTTGAGAAGCCGATAGCTGATATCCGTGCGGAAGTTCAATTCATCACGCACATAGCCGACGAAAGCGGAGGTGAGCGCCGGCACGCTTCGGTCGAGCACCGGATCGGGACCCTCGACTCCCAGGCTCTCTGGCGCCACGTCCGCTGTCGCGATGTTGCCGTCATAGGCGCTGAGAACATTGCCCTTTGCCCGTGCAAACTCCTTGGCGAACAGCCCTATGGGAATGCGTGCAAAGTGCCGCTGGACGAGATCGAGCGGCAGACCGGTGATTGCGGCGACACGCTGGCTCGTCAGGCGCCCACCCTGCTCCAGCCCACCTGCCAGCGCGGCCAGATAATCGCCGAGCGCATAGCGTTCGACTTCCGCCAGCCGCTCCTGCAGGGCCGGGCCGGAAACGCCTTCGCTGTGTAGGCGCACTGCCGCCAGCGACGGCAGTTCCAGCGCCCAGTGGAGCGGCTGGAACTCGTCCGGGCGCACCAGCGTGAATTCGAGCGCCGGCGAAATCAGCACGACGCCACTCGGGCTGATGCCGATGTCTTCCTGAAGCTTCCTGGCGAGCAATGCTGCTCGAAAGCCGCCATAGCTTTCGCCAGCCAGGAAGACAGGCGATACCGTACGGTTCGTCTGCGCCAGATAGAGCCGGATAAACGCGCCTATCGACGCGGCGTCCTGGCTGACGCCCCAGAAGCTGTGTGCTTCCGTGCCGGGCGCTTCACGGCTGTAACCGGTTCCAACAGGGTCCACAAAGACCAAGTCGGTCATGTCGAGCCAAGTGTCGGGGTTGTCGAACAGCCTCTGCGGCGGCGGCAAGAAACTTCCATCGGCCGCCGTCGCCAGGACCCGCGGACCGAGCGCGCCGAGATGAAGATAAGCGGAAGCTGCTCCCGGACCGCCATTGAACACGAAGGTGATCGGGCGCCGCGGATCCGGTCCCGTTTCTTTCCCGGAATGCAGTGCATAGGCGACGTAGAAAATCTCGGCGGTGATATCGCCTTTGCCGGACGGCAATGACAGCGTGCCGGCCTTGGCCTCGTAATCGAGCGTGCGTCCGGCAATGACGATCGAATGATCGGAAGTCTGCGGCGGTGGCAGGAGCGAGAGAACCCCGCCTGTGGGCGGCGGCCGCTGGGCCGTCTCCGCGTGACCCACCCCAGTTCCGGCAACCAACAGCAGAAGAGCGAGGGCGATTTCTTGCAGCTTGATAGGCATGACGTCTCCGGAGCAATTGGCTGAAACTAGCACACCGTCGGCCGAACCAAAGTCACAGCACCGTGCGCCAGTACGTCTGACAAGAAGGGATCGGTTTGGGAAATCCGATGCCCAGGCGGAAGATAGGGCGCGAGGGTCACGGCGGCAGCCTCAACCTCTTCCAGCAGATGCGTGCGGCGGAATGGCGGACCAAACGACTTCGTGAATTTTCTGCCGGTTGACTCGATTGGCCCACTTCCTAGGTTGGCATTCGGGGCTCCCGTGCAATCCGAAGTTGGTATGACATCTTTCCACACCCGAAAGCTTGCCCTTCTCCTTCTATCGGCAAGCGCCGCCATCCTGTCTTCCTGCGTCATGCCCGATGACACGTCGAGCACTGCGAAGGAAGACGCCACGGCGGCGGCAGCCCGCAGGGAGATGGTCGGCCTTAGCGAGGCGGACGTTCGAATGTGCGCCGGCTTTCCGACCGCCACTGCCGATGTCGGCAAATCCGGCCAGATCTGGACCTATCAGCGCGTCGTTCAACGCGGCAATCTCAACATTGTCGTTCCGACCGTGGCCATTGGCCCCGTCCCGGCGCTGGGAGGTTCCGTCAACGTCGCCCCCGGCGGCTATTGCAACACGCAAATTCGAATGGTTGACGGTCATGTTGCCGAGGTTGCCTACGCCGGCGACAACAACCTGCCGAATAACCGCGATGCGCTCTGTGTCAGCACGGTAGACGCCTGTGTCGCCTACGCCCGTCAGTATCATCCAGGCAGGACAATGGGCAGATAGCGGGATGAGTGGCATTGCCGCTGATCTGAACGCCTGAGATTTCTGGTTTGCCGGCTAGTGACTATCCTCGATCCCGATCGAGCATCACCGATTTGACCTGACATTCCCCGCTCTCAACCGCCGACCCCATCGCGAATAGTGGAGAAATAGCGGTCGGTTCCGACCTGCCCGCCCTTGAGGGCAATTTCCAGCCCATCGATCGCCTTAATGCTTGAATGCGCCACACAAAGTGGCGAGCCCGGCGATGCCGGCAGCGGCATTCGCACAGTCAGCGCGTCGACGCCCATCTGGCCAAGTGCATGGCTCGACGTGTCGCCGCCGGCAATGACCACGCGCAGTAGCTTCTCTTGAAGCGTCAGTTCGCGGAGAACCTCGCCAAGGCCGCGGCCGAGCTTATGGCGGGCGCCTTCCCGGAGATCGATTTCTGCACCGCGGTCGGCCGCAGGTCCGAGCGCGGTGTAGAGGATGACGCTGCGCCCGGCCCGTAGGCTGGAGCGGCCGGTCGCCACCGCGCGCGCAATCGCATCGTTCGAAGCCTCAGAAACCAGTTCGACGGGGTCGAGCTCGATCCCGTCGAAGCCGTCGGCCAGAGCATGACGGATCTGTCGTTCCGTCGTCGGCGAGCAGCTCCCCGAGACCACGGCGATCCTGTCGGCAGCCCCCGGCGGCGAAAAGGCGGATTTGGTATGCACGATCCGGTTCGATGCCCATTCGACCAGCAAGGCATATTCGATGCCTGAAGAGCCGACGACGAAATAACCGCCCGGCTTGCGAGCGCGCCAAATCTCCTTGCCGGCAAGTGCCTGGGTTTCCAGGCTATCGACATCGACAAGCACGATACCTGAGCCATTCTCCACAAGCCGGTCGAATGCTTTCGACCGCGACGCAGACTGCAGCGTCGCCAGGTCGACCAGGCCCGAGGCGAGGCTGGTCTGGCGCGACAGATGGATCAGTAGGTCGGATTCGTCCATCGGCGTGGTCGGATGGCGGCTCATCACGGGATGGCGGTCGATGCGGAAATATTTTTCGCGATAGGCCGCGAACAGATGACCGAAGGCGGTGTAGCGCTTCAGCTGCGGCGCGCCGACCACCAGCGGCACGCCGTCTTGCCGGAAAACCGAGCGGCCGATTTCGATCGCCCGGCCGATGCTGCCGATTGCCGGGCTGGAATCGAAGGTCGAGCAGACCTTGTAGTGGCAGATCTCGGCGTTGACGGTCTTCAGCCAGGCGAAGGCATCTCGCAGATGCGTGTCCATCCACTGCGGCGTCTCGCTGCGGCTGGTGCCGGCCAGCCCAAGGGCGCGGCAATGCGCAAATTGCGAAAGCAGCGCCTCGTCCGGCTGGCGCATGAACAGGACGGTCGGCACGCCGCCGAGCTCGAGCGCCTCCATAACGTCGGTCGAGCCGGTCAGGTCGTCGCCATAGTAACTCAGAAGCAGGTTTTGCATGGCGTCAGGCCGCCTCGCCGCCGCCGAACTTCTCGATCGACCGCGCCAGCTCGACATGGCTCAAGGCATAATCCGCCAACGGAATGTCCTGGACCGCCGCCTGCCAGGCCTGCTGCACGGCGCGCACGCCGGCGCCCGGCCCGTCCGGGTGGCTGACGATGCCACCGCCGCAGAGATAGAGAAGATCGACCGTCCGGCCGGTTCGCTGGAAGGTTTCAGGCGCCTGCCCGCCCCACTGGCCGGAGCCGGCGACCGGCAATGCGCAATCGGCCGGCGAAAAGATCGGCGTGGTCACCGCCTTGAAGGATTCGACGAAGGACCAGTCGGGTTCCCAGTATTTCGAGGCGATGCCGTTGATCTGGAACTGGTCGACGCCGAGCAACCGCCAGAACTGCTGCCAGACCTTGAAATCCATGCCGAGGCCGGGATGGCGGGTGAGAATGTCCCAGCCATTGCGGTGGGCATGGAGCACCAGGCTGGAGCGCTTTCGGAGGTAAGCCATGCCACCAAAGCCGATCGAATTGATGTTGACCACCGCGCAATTGCCGCCGGCCTTTGCCACCAGATCGTGGTTTCGCATCATCTCGTCGGGATCGGCATGTGAAATGCCGAAGGCATACATGACCTTCTTACCGGTCTTCTGCTCGTGGTCGAGGATCAGCGGCATGATTGCCCTCACTCGCTCCGACAGCGGTGAATAGGCCGGGCTCATCAGCTTCTCGTCGTCCTTGATGAAGTCGACGCCGGCGGCAATCAGCTCTTGCACCATTGCGGCCGTCTCGTACGGGCGGAGTCCCAGCGCCGGCTTGACGATGGTCCCGATGATCGGACGATCCGCGACACCGGTCAGCCTGCGGCTGCCCGTGACGCCGAATTGCGGGCCCGGATGCGCGCCCCGGTACTCCTCGGGTAGCTTCATGTCGACGACACGGATGCCGGACAGGCCCTTGATCGAAAAGGCACCGCCGATGGCGATGGTCATCAGCGCCGACAGGTCGGTGCCGATGGCGTCCAGCGGAAAGGCGATATCGATGTCGGCGCGCTTGACCGGGCCGTTGCGTGCTTCGGGGCTTGCTCCGGAACCGGTTTCGGGAAGGGACGGCCGGTCCGCGTCCGGCAGATGCCGTATCGCCAGGACTCGCGCTGCGACCCTAGCCTTGAGCTCTTCCGTCTCGCCGGCCAGCGCGACGAAGGTCCCGGTCGACTGGTCGCTTGCAATCTTGGCCGCCAGCGCCTCGATATTGCCGGGCGTTTCGATGCGATAGGTAAGAACAATCATATTCGCGCGGCCTGCCGGGGAGGTTTCGAAAAAGGTTCCTTGGCCCTCGAAAATCTGGTATAATGAGTACATAAGCATTGCAAGCCCTATCCGGCTTGGCGGTAAGGGCGAGTCGGCAACAGGCGTTCCGGAATTCACGGCGGAAATGCTAGGTATAGGCCGGTCAAAGGAGTGATTCGCGACGATGAACCGTTCGGAGCCGATCGTCCGGCGCAAGCTTTCCGACGAAGTATTCTTGAGACTGAAGCGCCTGATCACCGGCGGCGAATTGCTGCCGGGTGACGACATGCCGTCGGAGCGCGAATTGATGGAGCGTTTCGAGGTCGGCAGGCCGGCGATCCGCGAGGCGATGCAGGCGTTGAGCAATATGGGGCTGGTCGCGATCTCGCATGGTGAGCGTGCCAAGGTGCTGCAGCTCACCGCCAAGTCGATCATCAAGCAGGTCGACGGCGCAGCCAAGATCATCCTGTCGTCATCGAAGGACACGCTCGAGCACCTCAAGAACGCGCGCATCTTCTTCGAGCGCGGCATGGTCAAGGAAGCTGCAGAAAAGGCCACAGCCGAGGACGTGCAGCGGCTGCGGGAAACGGTCGCCGAGCAGCGCAGCCATCGTGGCAACTCGGAAGCCTTCATATCTGCCGACATGAAATTCCACACACAGATCGCGGCAATATCCGGTAACCCGATCTATGTCGCTGTCAGCGAGGCAATGCTAGGCTGGCTAAAGGAATACCACACCGAAATGCTGATCTGGACCGGCAAGGAAAAGTTCACGCTGACCGAGCATGAAGAGATCGTCGGACGCATCGAAGCCAAGGATGCGGATGGCGCCGAGAAGGCGATGATCAAGCACCTCGAACGCTCGCGCGCGCTCTACGTGATGAATTCCGGCAACTGAAAATCAAGTGCAGGTCCCGACCGGCGTCGCGGTCGGACCTTGTTCTCGGCCTACTGGCTGACCACAGATCAGCCTGAGCCCGGACCGACGCAGTTTTATGTTGCCGTCTGAATCCGGTGTATGTGCCGCGTTGTTTTCATTCAGCGATTTCAGCATTTGCATCTTCCCAGCCGTGGATTTCCGCCGCCCGCTTTCGTCAGCAGGCCCGCATAGGCCCGTCTTGGAGGCGCCTGGCTTCTTCTTGAATTGGCAATTCTTGCAAAGACTATGCTAGATTTGCCAATCGGCGAGAACGACACCGGGAGAACCGCAATGGCTGACAGGAGCCTCCACGTCGTGATCTGGCTGCCGTCGAATTTCTATTCGGCCGTCGTCTCGACGCTCGTGGAAATGTTTCAGCTTGTGAATGACGTCTGCCGTTCACAGGTTCTCTCCTGTGAATTCGTTTCAAGGGGCGCGCCGTCGACATCAAGCACCGGAATTTCCTTCCCGACAAAGGCTCAACCATCGCGAAAAATGGATGTCCTGATTCTCATTGCGATGCCGGGCGTCGAGATTCCGGAGCTTCTGCGCTCGCTCGACGAGGAGAGTGAACATTCAAAACCGCTGATCGCGCTTGCGCAGCAGCAGGACGCAATCATCGCAGCACATTGCGGCGCGTGTTATCTGCTCGCCAATTCGGGATTATTGGACGGTAAACGCGCAACGATATCCTGGTGGCTGAAAGCCGAGGCAAGCCTCCGGTTTCCGCAAGTGCGATGGGACGCTTCCCGCCTGCTCATTCGCCAGGACCGCCTTTACACATGCGGAGGCGGGTTTTCCGGACTCGAACTCGCCAGGGCTTTGCTGATCGATCTGGGCTTCTCGAAGGAGGAGCGGATCATTCGAAAACTTCTGGTTCTTCCTCCGCCGCGCAAGTTCCAGAGTCCCTACGAATTTTCTCTCGACGAAATTTCGAACGAGGCCAGCCCATTCGAGAACAAACTGCGCGAGCTCTCGAAAGACAAGATGTCGGAAATCGATCTGAAATTTCTCGCAACTGAATTGGGCATGTCTTCGCGAACCCTGTCTCGCAGGTTTTTCGACGAGCTCCAGACAACGCCGGGAAAATGGATCCAGGAACGGCGGCTGGAGTTGGCAAAATCCATGCTTGAGGAAACGAAACTGAGCGTTTCAGAAATTTGCTATCGCGTCGGATATCAGGACGTCGCCTCGTTCAGCCGTCTTTTTTCCAAGACAACTGGAATGGCACCAGGCGAGTTTCGAAAGCAGATCCGGTGACAAGTCGGCAACGGAAGTGCTGCCGCTACGGGCAACCGCTGCCGAAGTGCGGCTATCCAAGAGCCTCGGCAAATGACTTCAGCCGATCCGGATGATTGCGTAGGGTGTCATCACAAGATGGTCTCGGCCCGACGTGTCTCGCTGGATCTGGCGTGACGTTCGTCCATCCCAGATCTTCAGAGGACCCCGATCGGAGCCGAGCCCGGAAACGTCGACCGGAACGTCGACCGGGGTAAGGTTCGCCAGCCAGACGATGATCTTGCCTGTCTGGGAGCGGCCGGCCAGTGCCAATACCCGCGTCTCATCGGTCGTTGTCGCCGCCACATGCGGATGGCCGGCCAGATCGCAAAGTCCTTTCACCGCGTGGAAAATCGGCCGGGGTGCACTTTCTTCGACAGGTTCGCCCGACGAGGCCAGTACGCCGAATGGTCCGGTGAAGCTGCAGAGCGTGAGCATTTCGAGCCCGGCCGGCGCAACGCGCGCGGCATAGCCGATCGTCCATGCGGCCCCGAACAGCCCGGCATGGCGAGGGTCGCGGTCGGCCATGGCAATGCGCTGATTGTCGGGATTGGCCTTGGTCGCGCCGCCATAAGGGTTCTGGCGCATGGCAATGGTCGACGGCCCGATCCGATAAGGTATTGTTCCGAAGATCGTTCGTACTGACGCCGTGATGAAAGGCAGTGCCTCCAGCGATTGCATGACGCTGAGATCGTCGGCGGCGTGCACGATCGGGCAGGTGCAATGCGTGACGAAATCGAGCGGGTCAGCCGGCACACGCTTGCGATTGAGTTCGGTGAAATAACTGAACATGCCGCCACCGAGGCGGGTGTCGGGAAAGGCGCGCCGCGCCGCGGCATAGACGTCTTCGAGCGGTGGGCATTGCGGCCATGCGCTGCCCGGCGGCGTCGACTGCCGGTCGACCGAGGGCGAGACGGCAATGGCCGAAAGCTTGAGCCCGGCCTGGCGCACCATGTCGGCGACGCCTGAAAGCTCGGCGTCGAGATCGCCGTCGCCGGCAATGACACATTCGAGCGTTGTCCGGACCGGATAGGCGGCGGCGAGCCGGGCGTAGGATCGCAAGGCATCGAGCTCGTGGCCGCGCGTCGGGTCATAGTGGAACATCAATTGCTGCGGACCAAGCTCGGACAGCATCGGCAGCTTGTCCAGCACCGCCTCGACCTCATCCGGGTAGATGATCACGCCGATACCCGGCAGCACCGGTCCGGCTTGGCCTAGCCTGACATGAATCGGTTCGGCGCTTGCCGCGGCGGCCGGCACTTTCCCGCGACCCGCTACCCGCAAGCTGATGGTTTGGCGGAAGGTCTCGCCGGCCGGCAGCACGTATGGCCATGGCAGCGCGAGCGGCCGGACATAGGTCTTGTAGGAGGCATCCGACCAGTTGCGCTGGTCCTCCATCTCGAAAGTATCGCCTTGCATACGGCATTCGGCGGTGACGCCCGGCCGGACCTCATTGGTCATCGCCCGCAGATCCTTGAAAGGCTGCCAGGGATCGATCAGCTCTGGAAGCCGCGTCGCGACCACGCTGCCATCGGTATGCTCGACCGTGACCGGGCTGCCGGCCAGGCCGGCAATCGGATGCAGGATGCAGAAGCCGCAGCGATTGGTCTCGAAATCGTTGTCGGGAAGAGCGCTCACGTCGAAGATCAGTTGGCAATCGGCCGAGCCCTTGATGGTCGCACGGAAGTCGAGCCGGCTTCCCTCTGGTCCGAAACAACCTGCCGAATAGCTGACGAAGAAAGCGTCATCGCCCTGGTCGATGATTAAATCGGTGAGCGCCGGCTCGTAGGTGCCCCAGTCGCGATCCCTGACGATGTAGGCGATGGCACGCAGAACTTCAGTGTCGCCGTGGCGGATGCTGCGCAGATTGCCGTTGACGAAGTCCGCCGTCAGCGCGCCGGCGCGCAGCCTGACCGGTTCGGCTTCAACTGCACGTGTACCGTAGAGGAGGAAGGCGTCGGCTGTCATTTCAGCAAGGCGTCGAGCTGCACCGGCTCCCGGCCTGCGGCGCCAGCGTACGCCGCCTCGACCAGCGCTAATGTCTTGAGGTTGTCCGCGCCCGAGGTCGCGGGCTCGGTTCCGTTGGTCAGGCAATCGACCCAGTGCTTTTGAATGGTGACGACGCTTTCCTGGATGTTGTGCCACGGCCGTGATGCCCAGGCCAGCAGCGGTGGCGAGACATCGCTGACGACTGTCCCGCTTCTTCCGGTGACGGTGAGCCGGTAGCCCTGCGCCAGCCGGATCGTGCCGTCGCTGCCGTCGATCTCGATCAGCGTCTCCGGAAACGGCTCGGTAGCGAGCTTGCTCGCGTAGCTGCAGTCGACCACGGAAGTGGCGCCGCTCGTGTGGTCCATCAGCATCGTCGCAACGTCCTCGCCGGCAATGCCGGGATTGATGCGCGCCGTTCGCGCAGTGACGGTCGAGACGTCGCCCAGCAGAAAGCGGGCGATGTCGAGGATGTGGATGCCGAGATCCTCGATGATGAAGCGCTTTCCCGTCGCCAGATAGGGCTGGCCGGAAAACACGTCATAAGCCGAGCGGAACGATATCCGCCCGAAGAAGGGGGTTCCGATTTCGCCACGGTCGAGCACGGCGCGCACCGCCTGGATCGGCGACTGCCAGCGAAAGTTCTCATGCACCATCAACGGCACGCCGGCATCAGTGCAAGCCTTCACCATCGCCTTGGCGTCGGCAAGCGTCGGCGCAAACGGTTTTTGGCAGATTGCCGGCACGCCGTGCCGCGCCGCCATCTCGACGAGCATTCTGTGGCTTGGCGCGGTGGTGGCGATGTCGACGAAATCCAGCCTTTCGCCGGCAAACAGCGCCGCCGCGTCGGTATAGCGCCGTGCGACCCCGAACTGGTCGCCAATGATCCGTAGCCGGTCCGGATCGCGGTCGCAGATGGCGGTGATCGAGGCGCCCTCTATGTCGCGCCAGGCATGCATCTGGTTGACGGCAAAGAAGCCGCAGCCGATCAGCGCTCCACGCAGTTCCGCCATGTCAGCCGGCCTTTGCCATCTGCATCAGCGTCACCCGGCTCTGCAGCCGGCGCTGTGCCTGGTCGACGACGACGGCGACGATGATGACGAGGCCCTTGATCACCATCTGCCAGAACGAGCTCACCCCCATCATCACCAGCCCGTCCGAAAGGATGCCTATGACGAAGGCGCCGACAATGGTACCGCCGATGGTACCGCGTCCGCCCGACATCGAGGTGCCGCCGAGCACTGCCGCGGCAATGGCGTTGAGCTCGAAGCTCTCTCCCGTCGCCGGATGCGAGGCCATCAGTTCGGACGAGATGATCAGCCCGACGATCGCCGCGCAGAAGCCGGAGAACATGTAGACGAACATCTTCACCATGTTGACGCGGACGCCTGAAATCCGCGCCGCCCGTTCATTGCCGCCGACGGCGAAGATGTGGCGGCCGAGCGGGGTGTATTTGGCGAGATAGGCCGCCCCTACCGCAACAACGACCAAGATCCATATGGAAACCGGCAAGCCGAGCAGCCGGCCGGCGCCGAGGTAGCCGAACCCTGTGGTGCCGAGCTCGGGCTTGCCGACGAGATTGGGAAAGGTGCGCCCGTCCGACGACAGCAGCGCCAGGCCGCGCGCGACATAGAGCACGCCGAGCGTGGCTATGAACGGCGCAACGTTAAGCCTGGTGATCAGCAAGCCGTTGACGGCGCCGATCAATATGCCGACGGCAAGCGTGATCAGCGCGATCTCGAAGACGTTGAAATAGATGGTATAGCCGACCTGCAGGTCGATGCCGTTGAGGACGAGATAGCCGGCCACCATGCCGCACAGGCCGACGATCGAGCCGACCGACAGGTCGATGCCACCGGTGATGATGACGAAGGTCATGCCCATTGCGAGGAATGCGTTCAGCGCCACGTGCTTCGACATCAGGATAAGATTGGCGGCCGAGAGGAAATTAGGGGCAGCGATCGAGAAGAACAACAGCACGGCGATCAGCGCGATGAACGTCCTCGCCTTCATCAGTGTCAGCAGGACCGAGCCGCTCGAAATGGAGTTGACCGCCGCCTTGGCTGGAATGTCAGTCATGCGCCTTGCTCTCCGTGCGGGACCGGTCCGTGGCCGAAGGCCGAGGCAGCGACGAGTGCGGCCTCCGTCGCCTCGGCGCGATCGAACATGCCGGTCAATTTTCCATTGCTCATCACCGCGATGCGGTCGGACAACGCCATCACCTCATCGAGATCCGAGGTGGCAAACAGGATCCCCAAGCCGTCGCGCGACAGCTTGCGCATGGTGCGGAACACGTCGGCCTTGGCGCCGACGTCGATGCCGCGGCTGGGCTCGTCCATCAACAGCACCTTCGGGCCGGTGAGCAGCGCCTTGCCGATCACCACCTTCTGCTGGTTGCCGCCTGACAGCGACGAGACTTCCTGCGCCGGATCGGCGACCTTGATCGCCAGTTCGCGTACCGTCCGGGCCACCGCCTGTCTTTCGGCGGCACCGCGAATGTGGAACAGGCGCACGAACCGCGACAGGCTGGCCAGCGTCAGATTGCTGGCGACGGAGAGGATCGACACCAGCCCTTCGCGCTGGCGGTCTTCGGGGATCAGCGCCAGGCCGCGCCGGATGCGCCGCGTCGTGTCGCGCTCGTGCACCTTCTTGCCGGTGATGAATATCGTTCCGGTCGAATGGCCGTGGCGGCCCATGATGCAGTCGAACAGCTCGCTGCGTCCGGCGCCCATCAGGCCATAGATGCCGAGAATTTCGCCGGCGCGCAGCGATAGCGAGACGTGGTCGACCGCAAGCCCGCCGGTGACGCGCGGCAGGCAGATATCCTCGGCGCGGAATATTTCCTCGCCCGGCACATGGCCGTCGGCCTTGGCGAAGTCCTTGGCGTCCGAGCCGATCATCTGCCGCACGATCCACTGGGTGTCGACGTCTTTCATCTCCGCCTGGCCGGTGATGCGGCCGTCGCGCAGCACCGTGATGGTGTCGCCGATGCGGATCAGCTCCTCGAGCCGGTGCGAGATGTAGACGATTGCCACGCCGCGTGCCTTGAGGTCGGCAATCACCTTGAACAGGATCTCGACTTCCGCCGCGCTGAGCGCCGAGGTCGGTTCATCCATGATCAGGATGCGCGCATCGAGCGAAACCGCCTTGGCGATCTCGACCAGCTGCTGCTGGCCGATGCGCAGATCCTCGACCAGCATGTCGGGCCGGATGCCGGCTTCCAGGCGTTCAAGGAACTCCGCCGCGCGGCGCTCCTGCTCCTTGCGGTCGATCTTGTGGAAGCGGTTGGTGATCTCGCGGGTGGCGAAAATATTTTCGGCGACAGTCAGATTGCCGAACAGATTCAGCTCCTGGAAAACCATGCCGATGCCGCGGCTCACGGCATCACCGGAAGACGAGAATGAAACCTCCTCGCCGTCCAGCAAGATGCGCCCGAGCGTCGGTTGCTCGACGCCGGCGATGATCTTCATCAGCGTCGATTTGCCGGCTCCGTTTTCGCCGACCAGCACGTTGACCGCGCCTTTGCGCACCTCGAAATTCGCCCGCTTGACCGCGACGGTGCCGGAATAGACTTTCGAGACGTCCTCCAGCTTCAGGATGACATCTTGATCGCCGGTCATGGCTTCGGCCCGATCTTTGCCTCCGCCGGCGTCACCAGCGGCAGGTCCTGGCCACTGCCCGGCGTATAGGCGCCAAGTACCTCGACGCTGCGGCCCTCGAGTGCCTCGCGCGGCAGCTTGGAAAGCACGGTCTTGTCGGCATAGGCGTTGAAAGCCTTGCCGACCTGGGCGAAGTCGATCTGGTTGGTGAAATCGTTGAACTGGATGAAGTCGAGGCTGTCGCGCAGCGCGGTTCCGCGCATGGCGGGTCCGATCTGCACCCGCGCGTCCGCCTTGCCGTCGCCGTCGGCATCGATGTCCATCGTCGCCGCGCGTGACTGTGTATTGGCTGCAACGACCTTGCCCTCGAGCCGAACCGCGAAGGTCCATGGCGAATTCGCCTGCTTCTTCGGGTTGCCGTATTTGGCGCCGGCAGCGGCGGGATCGGTCTTGGCCAAGGCATGAACCTCGGGAAACGGCCCGGCCTTCTGCTGCAGATAAGGTATCACTTTCGCCGCCCAGATGTCCTCGACCATCTTGTCGGGATTGAACGCGGAGCCAGTGCCGCCGTTTTCCGCCGACGGCGTCGGCAAGATCTTGCAGGCGGTCAGGCTGCCTATTGCTGCGAGGAACAACGCGACAAAGATCGGCCGGGTCAGCGTGTTGAACATGTCGGCTCGTTCGGCATGGCAGTCAGGAGCACCCAAAGAAATGGAAGAAAGGGCGAAATGGAAGCAAGGGACGAACCGGAGGCTCGTCCCTTGCTGCTGATGTTACACCGGCTCAGTTGGTGAGCGCGAATGTCTCCAGCTTGGCGGCATTGTCCCCATTGACCAGGACGCAATCCATCAGCTGCTTTTCTTCGGCGGGAGACTTCTTGTTTTTGATGAAGTCGTTGGCCTGCTCGACCGCCATCTGCGCCTGCGCGAAGGCCGGCTGCAGGACTGTCGCCTTGATGCCGCCGGAGGTGATCGAGTCGCGCACGTCGTTCGACCCGTCGAAGCCGACGACGATGACGTCCTTGCGGCCGGCAGCGGCAAGTGCCGCATAAGCGCCCATCGCCATCGTGTCGTTGCCGGAGATCACGCCCTTGATATCGGGATTGGCCTGGAGGATCGATTCCATCTTTGAATAGGCCTCGGTCTGGCTCCAATTGGCCGACTGCTGCGCCACCATCTTCAGGTCCGGATAGTCGTCGATGACGTCGTGGTAACCCTTGGAGCGGATGCCGGCATTGGTGTCGGATTCCTTGCCGACGAGCTCGACGAAATTACCCTTCTCGCCCATCAGCTTGACGAATTCCTGTGCGCCGAGCTGGGCGCCCTGATAATTGTTGGAGACGATCTGCGCGACGGCAACGCCGGTGGCATTGATCTCGCGATCGATCAGGAAGGAAGGAACGCCCGCGTCCTTGGCCTTCTGCACCGCGGCGACGGTGGCGTCGGCGCCGGCATTATCGAGGATGATCGCCTTGGCGCCGCGGCCAATCGCCGTGTCGATCAATTCGGACTGCTTGTTGGCGTCGTCGTCATGGACGAGCACCAACGCCTCGTAACCGAGTTCCTTGGCCTTGGCCTCCGCGCCGACAGCTTCCGCCTTGAAGAACGGATTGTCATGCGAGGGCGTGATGATGGCGATCAAATCCGCCGCATAGGCGGGTGCGGCGGTGCCAAGCGCCAGCATGCCGGCAAAAGCCGCAAGCGTCATTCTGCGTGTCAGTTTCATGTATTCCTCCCGTTGAAAATCCGTGCCTTATCCCAAGGCTATATGCATTCGATTTCGTTAGCCGGCCGTAGGCGGCGGGTCGCGTCAGATTCACAAGCCTTGCCGGCTTCACCTCGACGGATCGCTCCCCCCTATCCTCCACTCATCCAGCGCCTGATCCTGCTGCGAAGCTTGACGGTCCGATCCATCGAACAGCTAAGCCAACTGGTATAATGAGTCAATGACAATTTCAGGTGACATGTTCCGGAGAACGCGTCGCCGCCCTCAAGTGATGCGCTGAATGCTCGCGGCAATCTCCTCCGGCTCGAACACCCGCTTCCAGTCGTCGCGCATCAGCACCGGCTTGCCGAACTCTATCGCCTTGTTGCAGGCGTCGGAGAACACGCCTCTGGTCTCGCCGAAGATGACGGCGCCAAGCACGTTCATATGGCCAAGCAGGAAGTCGAGCGCCGCCTGCTTGTCGACCCCGCGCGCCACCACCTCGTCAACGGCCTCCTTCATGACGACGAGCAGCGAAGCGCATACCGTTTCAGAAAGGCCGGGCTCGAGCAGCGCCATCTGATCAACGGTGACGCGATGCGAGCGCATGACCGGCGCCCAGATGATCTTTGCGATCGCCTCACCCTTGGCGAAATCTTCCTCCGGTCCCTGCATCAAGGCGCTGACCATGTGCTGCTTGGCTTTGACGCCGCCGAAATAATCCTTCTTGGCCGCCATGTCGGTCTCGTCGTTGAAGATCGGCGGATGGCACGGGTGGGTGACGAAATAGGTCAGGTCCGGCCGCTTCGGCAAATGCCCGGCGAAAGGTGCCGCGGCGTCAAGCACGACGACCATCGTGCCTGACGCAAGCTTGCTCTCGATACTCGCCGCGACTTTGCCGATGTGCGTGTCCGGCACCGCCAGGATCACCACATCGGCGCCATCAAGCGCCTCATCGGCGCTGACAGCATCGATGCCGAGGCCCGACTTAAGCCGCTCGCGGCCGGCGTCGCTGACCTCGACATGGCGTATCGTATAGGGAGATCCGCGAAAATTGGTCGACAGACGGTAACCCATTTTGCCGCCCGCACCAAACAGCGCAATCGTTGTCATGTGTCCGTTACTCCTGAATTCCAACGACGGCCCTGCCGATCGTCATCCCATTGACTTGTGTGCACATTGCCGCCGGTTGGCGGATTAGAGAACGCAGGGGAGCCGCCGCTCAAATGACGATGCCATGGACGATGTCTCGGGCGCCCGGATGTCCAGCACAGCGCAGCTACGCGGAGCATGCTACCTTAGGCACACATTATACCAGCATACCAAATTGGCAAGCGGCCATGGCACGGCTCTGACCACTTGCTCGGTCGTCGTTTACCTCCTGTTCAACGGCAAGGAGCAATCATCGCGCTGAACCGCCGATCGGCGGGATGATTCGCAGCGAACAAAGGCCCATGCTCGAAACGTCACTCTACAGCCCGGTCAAGGCCTTCCTCGAAGGCCTGGGATTTATGGTCAAGGGCGAGATCGGCGGCTGCGATCTGCTGGCGCTGAGTGCCGACTCTCCACCGATCGTCGTCATCTGCGAGCTGAAGCTGAAGTTCAATCTCGAACTCATCCTCCAGGGCGTCGACCGTATGGCGGCGAGCGACGAGGTCTGGCTAGCGGCATGCATGTCGGCCCGTGGCAAGGGCCGTGAGAGCGATGTGAGATACCGCAATCTCTGCCGTCGGCTCGGCTTTGGCCTGCTTGGCGTGCGACCGAACGGCGAGGTTCAGGTGCTGCTCAGCCCGACGGCATTGGCTCCGCGTCGCGATCCCCGGCGCCGCTCGAAGCTAATTGACGAACATCGGCGTCGGCAGGGCGATCCTGTCGCCGGCGGCGGCTCGCGTGCGCCGATCATGACCGCCTATCGCCAGCAGGCGCTGGCATGCGCCGCAGCCCTCGCCGACGGCCCAAAGCGGCCGCGTGACTTGAAGCCCAACCTGCCGAACGCGCCTAAGATCCTGCTGCACAATGTGTATCGCTGGTTCGCGCGCACCGATCGCGGGATCTACGAACTGACCGCTCAGGGCCGTGAGGCGTTGCAGCGCTGGCCGCAGCCCGATCGCAGCCACACCGCTGCCTGAGACAGGCAACGCCGGATTTCGCGCCCTGCTTTCCGCGACAATCACGGCTTTCGGCAAGACATCACCTCGGTCACGGAACCATATTTCGACACGATGGTTTTGTCGTCACCGAATTGATCGTCCGCTGAGCAAACGGAAGGAACGGCCATGCGCCTATCGACGACAATTGCCACACTTTCGGCACTGGCCCTTGCCTCGCCGGTCTATGCGCAATCCGTGGGACCAGAGCTTGCCCCTGTCCCGCCGACGGCTCCGCAAACCCTGCCGGAGCAAACCACGCCCGAAGGAACCACTCCCGACCAGACTACACCTGACCAAGCCTTCTCCGCCCAGAATTTCACCGCAGTGACAATCGTGGCGATGGAGGATCTGCCTCCCGACATCAAGGCACAGGCGGAGGCCGTCGTCACCCAGACCAGCGCCGAGGATTTGCGCATCCTGCAAAGTTCGATCGACGCATCGCCGCAGGCGGCATCGGCGCTGGCGGCGAACGGGCTTAATTCCACGCAGGTCGTGGCGGCCAATATCGACGGCGACGGCACGCTGACGCTGATCATCCAGACGACGACGTGAGCGGCTGAAAGCGGACAAGCCGGCTCCGGCACGGAAACGAAGGCCGCCCGATCGCGGAGGACTGTCATGGCCGAGGCTGCAGTTCGCAACTTCACCATCAATTTCGGGCCACAACATCCCTCCGCTCACGGTGTCCTGCGGCTGGTGCTCGAACTCGACGGCGAGATCGTGGAACGCGCCGATCCCCACATCGGCCTGCTGCATCGCGGCACCGAAAAGCTCATCGAGTACAAGAACTACCTGCAGGCCTTGCCCTATTTCGACCGGCTCGACTACGTCGCGCCGATGAACCAGGAGCATGCATTCTGTCTCGCCGCCGAGAAGCTCCTCGAAATATCGGTTCCGAAACGCGGACAGCTCATCCGCGTGCTTTTCTGTGAAATAGGCCGGCTGTTATCGCACCTCCTCAACGTCACCACGCAAGCCATGGACATCGGCGCGCTGACGCCGCCGCTCTGGGGTTTCGCCGAGCGCGAGAAGCTGATGGTCTTTTATGAGCGCGCGTCCGGCGCCCGCATGCACGCGAATTATTTCAGGGTCGGCGGCGTGCATCAGGATCTGCCGCCGGAACTCCTCGACGACATCTGGAAGTTCTGCGATCCGTTCCTCAAGGTCTGCGACAATCTCGAAGAGCTGTTGACCGAGAACCGCATTTTCAAGCAGCGCAATGTCGATGTCGGCGTGATCGGCCTCGACGATGCCTGGGCCTGGGGCTTTTCCGGCGTGATGGTGCGCGGATCGGGCGCGTCCTGGGACCTGCGCAAGGCGCAGCCATACGAATGCTATTCGGAGATGGATTTCGATATCCCGGTCGGCAAGCATGGCGACTGCTACGACCGCTATCTCGTCCGCATGGAGGAAATGCGCCAGTCGGTCCGGATCATGCGGCAATGTCTGGAAATGTTGCGCTCACCAGAAGGTCAGGGGCCGGTCGCGATCCCGAACCGCAAGATCACGCCGCCGCCGCGTGCCACGATGAAGCGCTCGATGGAAGCGACGATTCACCACTTCAAACTTTATACCGAAGGCATTCGCGTGCCGAGCGGTGAAGTCTATGCCGCCGTCGAGGCGCCGAAGGGTGAATTCGGCGTCTACCTCGTGTCGGACGGGGGCAACGTTCCCTACCGATGCAAGATCCGCGCACCTTCCTTCGCCCACCTGCAAGCGATGGATTTCCTGTCCCGAGGCCATATGATCGCCGATGTTGCCGCGATCATCGGCTCGCTCGACATCGTGTTCGGAGAAATCGATCGGTAGTTTAGCCAGGTCGCAGGATCTTCCCCGATCGCAGGATCATTCGTCGTTAGTAGCCGCGCAGGCAGGCCTGGACGGCGCTCGACCGCCGGTCAGACGAAGGCTCTCACCTGCGGCGGGCCAGCTCAAATTCTCACATCAAAGACGGACGCATGGCCGCGGTAAGGCGCAGCCAAGCGTCGAGGAGTTTCACAATCTGCGCGGCCCGACGGGGCACGAGCCCTTCCAAGTTCGGAAGCGCTCTCCACGGCGCGGAAAGAACGCGTGTTCCGCCGTTCCTCGTACCGCCTCAATGCACGATCAAGCCCTTCATCCAGGCAACAAATCTGTTGCCGCGAACTATCCCGCGCACCCTGGCAGCGGCCCATCTCGCTTGCATCGTAGCGCCGACATGGCAATGGCAGACGATTTGGTGCAACTGCCGGTCGCTCAGTTCGAAGAAGCGCTTTGCCTCACCATAGGTATCATCGCTGAGGCCCATGGCACGCAGAACCGGATCCTCGAAGGCGACAGTGAGCGGCGTCCCAGCGCCACGCGATCTGTCACGCGCTTCCCTGTTCATATATTCGGTGCCTGGAAGCGCCCCAAGGCATCGCGTCGGATTTTGTTCGAGAAGTTCCGCCCAACGTTCAATCCGCTGGGTTCGAGTCATCGCCGGATACGCCGCGAAGGACTCAATTTCCGCGACGGCCTGCAGTTGGTCGAGTGTTTGATGTTTCATGGTCGGCTCCTGTCGACAGGTGAATTCGCCCACGCCTACATGAGCAATTATCGCGCCATGGAGCGCTGACAAGGCCGGACCGCCGCAACATGAGGCGTACGGATCACCTGCCCGGTGAAGCGGCGCTCGAATTCCGACGCGCCCCCGCCTGTGTTCGATGTCGACCCGTTAACCGAAGCCGTTTCCGGACAGGAACTTTTGCGGAAGCTTGCCGTTTGGCTTTGCGTCCGCTTCGGCGGCTGCAATATCAGTCTTGAAAGCAATTCCGTTGGACACGAAGCCTCAACGCGTCGAGCAAGACGTCGAGCCTGTAAATGAAACCCGGGAGCAACCGGCCCCGGTTCGAGAATCTCGTGAGCGATCGGCAGAGCCCCGGCAGGAAAAACCCGACGGGAATGCCTCGCAACGAAAGGCCGGTCTGCTCGGCTTTCCCAGGCGCCATCCCTATGCGGCCGCAGCCATCGCGCTTGCGCTGTTGCTCGTCGCGGCAGGCATCGCGATCTGGTGGCTGAACGCTCGCCAGTACGAATCGACCGACGACGCCTTCATAGATGCGCGCACAGTGACGATCGGTGCGCAAATAGCCGGCCGCCTTACCGAGCTGGCGGTTGCCGACAATCAGCATGTACAGGCGGGCGATGTCCTCCTGCGTATCGACGACAGCGACTATCAGGCAAACCTGAAGCAGGCCGACGCCGGCGTCACCGCGGCCGAGGCCGAAATCGTCAATGTCGCCGCCCAGATCGAGGCTCAAAACGCAAAGGTAAACGCTGCCCAGAGGCAGGTTGCACAGGCCAAGGCAGCGCTGGATTTCGCCAAGGCCGAGGATCAACGCAATCGCGAACTCCTGGCCAGGGGCACAGCAACGCAGCAGCAGGCGCAGCAGGCGGCATCGACGCTGCGTCAGGACCAGGCCGCGCTGGACAGCGCCGAGGCCAATGTCGCCTCCGCAAAAAGCCAGGTTTCGGTCTTGCAGGCACAGGCCAGGAGCGCCGAGGCGCAGCTCGAGCAGGCAAAGGCCAGCCAGGAGCAAGCGCGCACGACGCTGTCGCGCACGACTATCACAGCACCCGCAGCCGGGCGCGCAACGAGCATTTCCGCCGCTAAGGGCACCTACGCCCAACCCGGCCAGGTATTGATGATGTTCGTTCCCGACGAGGTCTGGGTGAAGGCCAATTTCAAGGAGACGCAGCTCGATCTGATGCGGCAGGGACAGCCGGTCGACATCGACATTGACGCCTACCCGGACAAGTCCTTTCATGGCCGCGTCGACAGCATCCAGGCCGGCAGCGGCACCGCCTTCAGCCTCCTGCCGGCCGAAAATGCCACCGGCAATTACGTCAAGGTGGTGCAGCGCGTGCCGGTCAAGATCGTCTTCGACAAGCCGCCGGATGTGCTTCTCGGGCCAGGCCTGTCGGTGGTGCCGACGGTCAAGGTGCGATGAACGGCGAAACCGCCAGAAATCAGGGCGAAAGCCGATCCGCCGCCGGGACACACAATCCGTGGCTCATCGCCGTCGTCGTCTCCATCGCCACTTTCATGCTGGTGCTCGACACCTCGATCGCCAATGTCGCCCTGCGCAACATCGCCGGCAGCCTGGCGGCCGGAATGGATGAAAGCACCTGGGTGATTACCACCTATCTCGTTGCCAACTCGGTGATCATTCCGGTCAGCGGCTGGCTGGCAAGCGTCATCGGCCGAAAGCGCTACTACATGCTCTGCGTTGCGACCTTCACCGTCGCGTCGCTGCTGTGCGGACTGGCGCCCAACCTGGAACTGCTCATCCTGTTCAGGGTCCTTCAGGGCCTCGGCGGCGGCGGCATGGCGCCAAGCGAGCAATCGATCCTTGCCGACACCTTTCCGCCTGAAAAGCGCTCGCAGGCCTTCGCGCTTTACGGCATTGCCGTCATCGTCGCACCGACGGTCGGGCCGACGATCGGCGGCTGGCTGACCGACCATTTCTCCTGGCACTGGATCTTCTTCATCAACGTGCCGTTCGGCATCCTGTCGCTGGCCCTGGTGCAATGGCTGTTGGTCGAGCCGGACGTACTCGAACGCGAACGCAAGGAACGGCTGAAGGGCGGCCTGAAGATCGACGGGGTCGGGTTCGTCCTGGTGGCGATTGCCTTGGGGTGCCTGGAGATTTTTCTCGACCGGGGCCAGCGCTACGATTGGTTCGCCTCGGATTTCATCACCACTTTCGCAGTGATTTCCGCGATCGCGTTCCTGCTGCTTATCCCATGGGAACTCAGTCGCGGCGATCCGGTCGTCGACATGCGCCTATTGTTCACGCGCCAGTTCGGCACGGCCTTCCTGGTCATGATGGCGGTCGGTGCTATCCTGTTCAGCACCACCCAGATCGTGCCGCAGCTGCAGCAGACGACATTTGCCTACACCGCGACGCTCTCGGGCCTTTCGATGATGCCGGGCGGCATCGCCATGCTGATCTTGATGCCGGTGTCCGGATTTGTAGGCAGCATCGTGCAGCCCAAATACCTGATCATGATGGGCATGTCGGTGGTCGCAGTGGCCCTCTGGCATATGACCTCGCTCACCCCGGACGCCAGCTTCCGCTTCTTTGCCTTTGCCCGTGTTTTCCTGATGGTCGGGCTGCCGTTCCTGTTCATTCCCATCTCGACCGCGGCCTATGTCGGCCTGCCCCCGCAGAAGACCAACCAGGCATCGGCGCTGATCAACGTTGCACGCAATATCGGCGGCAGCATCGGCGTCTCGCTGTCCAACACCGTCATTGCGCAAAGCTCCCAGATCCATCAATCGAATCTGGTCGGCCACACCGTGCAGTCGTCGCCCGCCTATCAGCAGGCGCTTCGGCAGGCGACCGAGCATTTCGTCGCCCAGGGTTCGCCGATGGTCGAAGCGAAGCAGCAGGCGATCGGCTGGCTTGGCCAGTTGATCGCCCGCCAGGCCACACTGCTCGCCTATGTCGATGTCTTCCGCTACTGCGCGGTGGCAACCGCCCTGCTCGTTCCGCTTGCTCTGCTGCTGCGATCAAGCAAGTCGGGCAGCAGACAGGCGAATCCGGAGATGGGCTGACCAGAAGGCGGGAACCAGCTGACCCATTGCGTTGTTCTGCGCCAAGAGGAGATGATCACGATGGCCACTATTCCCACACCCGAGCCAATGCCGACCCCGGTGCCGCCGCCTCCCATCCCCGATCCCAAGCCCGTGCGTGAGCCGGACCCCGACAGGCTCCCCGACGAGGACCCCATTCCCAATCCGGATGAAAACGATATTCCGCCGAAGCGGGCGTTCAACATCTAGCCTATCAGATTTCGAGCACAGCGTAGGGGCGGCCGGTCGGCTTGGCGACATGCATGGCAACGTTATAGACCGACGCCCCGCCCGGTGTGCGGCCCTCGTAGGCGCCGCGATGCGCATGGCCATGCACCACCGCGCTGACCTGGAACCGGTCTATTGTCTCGGCCAGGCGTGACGAACCGAGAAACGGGAAGATCTCCAGCGGCTCGCCTTCGACCGTCTCGACGACAGGCGCGTAGTGCAGAACGACAAGCGTGCGTTTGGCGCGGACCTGCCGCATTGCGTTTTCAAGCCGCATCGCTTCGTTCACGCTTTCCGCCACCATTGACTTGATCGCCGGTTCGCCGAAGGAGCCGAGCATGCGCGATCCAAAACCGCCAACGAAACCCTTGACCCCGACGAACCCGACCTCGTGAATCTCCGTCGCCTCGCCGTCGAGCAGGTGAACGCCCGCCTGGCGCAGAATGTCGGTGACCTGCTCGACGGCGCCTGACTCATAGTCGTGGTTGCCAAGTACGGCGACGACCGGGATCGTGCAGGCACGCAGTTCCTCGGCAAGGATTTCGGCCTCCCGAGGCTTGCCGAGGTTGGTAAGGTCGCCGGTCAGCACGAGAACCTGGGCTGCACGCGACATCTCGCCGAAAAGATCGCGGTACGAGGCCTGGTCCTCCTTGCCGACATGCAGATCGCCAATGGCGGCGACTTTGAGTGCGCTGCCGTTTTCCGCCTTCGGCGAAGCAGTTTCGAGCTCGTCAGCCATTGCTATGTTCTCCTTCACCGCCGACGTCGGCAAAACCCCAGTCGTTGACGTCGATCTCATAGTCAGTTCGTGAAAGCATGCGCCCACGGCAGATTTTCATCCGGGAAGGTGGCAATTCGCGCTGCTTGGCCAGCCGGTCAAGCAGCTCGTCGAGCAGCCAGGCGGGCACGCGGCCCCGCTCCGTCGGATAGATCCATCGGAAGTTCAAGAGATGCATCAGCAGAACTTCCCAATGAACTTCCATGTAGGAAAGCAGCCTTTGCCAGTCGATCTGGTCGTGGGCCTTGAGGATGGTGTGCGCGACGTCGGCACCATCGTGGCGACCGCGGTCCTGGATGAAACTTTTGGACCAGATAAGCTCGGTGGGCCCGATGATCCGCACCTGGCTGCCCAGCAATTCGCCCTGACGGGCGTGCTCCAGCCACTGGTCGTCGACAGGCATTGTGCCGTTCATCGAGGCGAAAATGACGTCGAAAAAATGGGTGCCCTTGAACACTTTGCCGAGCCACCGGTCGTCCTCGACCACGACGGCGTAGCCGATCTGCTTAAAATGGGCGAGGATGCGCGGGCAGTCGCCGGCCTTGCAGAAAATGTCGAGATCCTTGGTCTGACGGATGATCCCGGTATAGGCGCTTACGGCATAGGTGCCGGCGACGAGAAAGGGGATGCCGGTCGCGACAAGTTCGCGGATCGCTTCGATATAAAAGACCTCCGCTTCGGCATTGCGAAGCGTCGGGGCGGCCTTTGGGTCGACCGACGGAACGGATGCCGGGATGGCGCTTTCCGGTGGGGGATTAATGATCATGGCAATGGCTCCTGGCCCGGCAGACCAGCAGCCGCCTGTATCTAATAGCCAAGCATGCCCGATGGTTCCCGCCGTTACGCGGCACTGCCGCTCTCGCCTGCTGCATCAGGCGGACATGCCGCCGTGGCAGGCCTTCGAAGCGGTCAGGGTTGTCGGCTGCGGCGCGGCCCTAAAATGATATGTGAGCGGTCATTTTTGACGTCAAGATCGCAGCGCGGTCAGCCTCAAGCACGTCGAGGCGGAGTGGGCCCGCTATCGTCCTCGGGTTCGGAAAGGATTGGCTTCAACATGGTTCCCGAACTGTCGGAGGCGCTGCGCACTCGGCGCAACAGCCACTTGAGCGCCCGTGGCCAGACCGACTCTGTTTGCCGGAAAGCTGCAGGCGACGTGGCGAAAAGGCCATTCTCCATTTTGTAGTCCCTCACTGTCTCAGTCCAATCAGCGTTCTTCAACGAGCAAAGCTTGTGTTGGTTCCGCGTCGCCATCGGCGGGAGCACGGGCTGGACAGGCGAAGTCATCGTTGGTGGGTTCGAGCGGGCTAGCCCTCTGCAGCGAAATCAGGGGCCTCGGCGATCAAGTCGCGGAATTCAGCCCACTAGCCGGCGGGATTCAGCTCGTATCCTAATGCGCCGGCTCTGGACGCGACCCGCGAAGGCTGAAATTGTGATCGGCATTTTCCAGTTGCAAATTTGGTTGGGCTCGGCGGGGATGGCGCTGGTTTCTGAAGACATTGCCAGCCATCCGGCACTGCGTCGTCATGTCCAGGCTCAGTCGCGGACGCTTCTCCAGACCTATGAAGCGAACCCGCGGCTGGCTTCCGTATTCGCCACGCAACAGCGTTGGCTGATGGCCCATATCGGCCTTGGCTTGTATTTCAATCGAGAGCCGGACGATCATCGCAAGGGACTTACGTCCGCACGGTTCATGGACGACATCTGCCGGCATTCGGTGGCCAGCCGCAACACCGCCGATGCCTTCCTGAAGGAGATGCTGCATTACGGTTTCATCCGGCATCTGCCGATCAAATATGGGCGCATCCGCCCGTTTCAGCCGACCGCGGGCACTCTGGAGACGGTTGCCGGCTGGGTCATGGCTCATCTGAAAACGCTGGACAGCCTGGATGGTGGATCTCGACTGGCTGCATTCGTCGCACAACCGGATGTGCTCGCCAAACTGCAGCCACTGGTGGCCGACGGACTGCTTTCGTCGCATGCCGTGCGCGAGCCAAGACAGACTTTTTCCTTGTTCACCTGGCTCGACAATGGCGGCATCGTCATGGATTGGCTGATGTCCGGCGTCGACCCCGATCATGCCGACCTGGACCGAATCCCGACCGGTGTCGTCTCAATCGGAGATTTCGCGAACTGGCTCAAGCTTTCCCGCACTCACCTGTCACGCAAATTGCGCGATGCCGAGGAACTCGGCAGCATCGGCTGGCTGGGCCAGCGCGGTCACTCGGTCATGTGGGTGTCGAGCGAGTTCTATCAGGAATACATGACCGCCCAGGCGGTCAAGCTCGCCATCATCGATGCAGCCTTCGACAATTGTGTTGTAACTTCCGAAACCAGCTGAACCGCGAGCCGACCGCCGTCGTGGCAGCCTTGGCGCCGCCGCGACGGAGGTCTGGCTTTTCAATCGATGTCGAACGACACGCCCTGCGCAAGCGGCAGCGCTTTGGAATAATTCACCGTATTGGTGGCGCGCCGCATATAGGCCTTCCAGGCATCGGACCCCGACTCGCGGCCGCCGCCGGTCTCCTTCTCGCCACCGAAGGCACCGCCGATCTCGGCCCCTGACGTGCCTATATTGACGTTGGCGATGCCGCAGTCCGATCCGTCGACGCTAAGAAAGCGCTCGGATTCCTGCAGGTCGCGGGTAAAGATCGAGGATGACAGCCCCGCTCCCACCGCATTGTGTTCTTCTAGCACGGTGTCGAAGTCCGAATATTTCATCACATAGAGGATGGGCGCGAAGGTTTCCTCCGTCACCGGCGAAACCTGCCGCGGCATTTCAACCAGCGCCGGACGCACATAGTAGGCCTCGGGGTGACCGTTCTCGACCCGCATTCCGCCGGTTATCTTACCGCCATGCGAAGCCGCCTCCTCCAGCGCCTTCTGCATATTCTCGTAGGCAGCCTTGTCGATCAGCGGGCCAACCAGAGCGCTTGTCTCCAGCGGATTGCCGACCGAGACGCTCTCATAAGCCTTCTTCAGGCGCGGAACGAGCTGGTCATAGACGCTCTCATGCACGAACAGGCGCCTGAGCGTCGTGCAGCGCTGGCCGGCCGTGCCCATGGCGCCGAAGGCGATAGCGCGGAGCGCCATGTCCAGATCGGCCGTCGGGCAGACGATGCCGGCATTGTTGCCGCCGAGCTCCAGCACCGCACGGGCAAAGCGCTTCGCCAGCCGTGGGCCGACATCCCTGCCCATGCGTGTCGAGCCGGTGGCCGAGACCAGCGGCACCCTGGGATGGTCGACCAGGATCTCGCCGACGGCGCGATCACCGATCAGCACCGGCGCCAGCCCTTCCGGCGCATCGCCGAAACGTTCTGCTGCGCGCTTGAAGATCGCTTCGCAGGCGAGCGCCGTCAGCGGTGTCTTCTCCGACGGCTTCCACACAACCGCGTCGCCGCAGACCAGCGCAAGTGCCGCGTTCCACGACCATACCGCCACCGGAAAGTTGAAGGCCGAAATGACGCCGACCACGCCGAGCGGATGCCAGGTTTCCATCATGCGATGGCCGGGACGCTCGGTGGCGATGGTCAGGCCGTACAATTGCCGAGAAAGACCGACGGCGAAATCGCAGATGTCGATCATCTCCTGCACTTCGCCAAGACCCTCGGATGGGATCTTGCCAACTTCGATCGATACCAACCGGCCAAGCTCGGCCTTGTGTGTGCGCAACTCTTCGCCGAGCAGCCGCACCAGCTCTCCGCGCTTGGGAGCTGGCACCTGCCGCCACGCCAGGAAAGCCTTGTGGGCATTGTCGATGGTCGTTGCCGCATCGGCCGGCGAGATGGTCTTCAGCGCGGCGATCTGCTCGCCGGTCACCGGGCTGCGCACGATGAGGTCGCCGCCCGTAAGCGCGCCCTCGGCAACGCCCAGTTTCGCCAGAACCCCGGCCGTTTCCTTCGCAATCGTCATTTCGTTTCGTCCCTTTCAGATCCCGTCGCTCATATGGCGTCGGTCCAAGCTTTTCGCCATACCGGTTCCTTGCCGGTCGGCATACCAGGCGCTGTCATGGCGTGGCATTACGCGTTTCAGGGAGAAATCGCCACCCCGGCATGGTCCAAGCCGGCGTCCGACTGTTGAACCAGCCAGATAGAGCGAACTAGCGTGCCGTCTTGGCGGCTTCCGGCACGGCGCTTTCTTTCATCAGCCGGTCGATATGCATGCGGATATGCGCTGCCTCGGCGGCCGTATTGGCAAGCGCGATGGCGCGGTCGAAAGCGACGCGCGCCTCCTCGCCGCGGCCAAGCTGCATCAGCAGTCCGCCCTTGAGGCCGAAGAAATGGAAATAGCCGGAAAGCCTTCCCTCCAGCGGCTCGATCATGGCGAGTGCGGCTTCCGGTCCACGCACCTTGGAGACCGCGACGGCGCGGTTGAGCGTCACCACCGGCGACGGCTGCATCTGCTCGAGCAGGCCGTAGAGCAGGTCGATCTCGTTCCAGTCCGTGTCCTCGGGCTTTTCCGCCCGCGCATGCAGTGCGGCGATCGCCGCTTGCACCTGGTAGGGACCGGGCTTGCGATGGCGCAACGCCTTATCGACCAGCGCCAGGCCTTCATCGATCATCTTGCGGCTCCACAGGCTGCGGTCCTGGTCTTCGAGCAGCACGATCTCGCCGTTCTCGTCGAAGCGAGCCGGCGAGCGTGCATGCTGCAGCAGCACCAGCGCCGTCAGCCCCATGATCTCCGGCTCGGTCTGGAACAGCCTGAGCAGCAACCGGGCCAGCCGGATCGCCTCTTCGCAAAGCGGCGCACGCGCCGAAGCCTCGCCGCTGTTGCTGGAATAGCCTTCGTTGAAGATCAAGTAGACCATGGCGGCGACGGCGGCGAGCCGTTCGGAGCGCTCGACCGCTCCCGGCGTCTCGAACGGCACCCCGGCGTCGGCGATACGCGCCTTGGCGCGCGTGATACGCTGCTCCATGGCGCTTTCACCGACGAGGAAGGCGCGGGCGATCTGCTTGACCGTCAGGCCGGAGACGATGCGTAACGCCACCGCGATCTGCTGTGTGGCCGGCAGGTCGGGATGGCAGCAGATGAACAGCAGCCGCAAAATATCGTCGCGATAATGCGCGCCGTCCAGCCGCTCGGCGACGTCGCTCTCGGCATCCTCCAGATCGGAGATCTGGTCCTCCTCCGGCAGCGGCGCCTGCTTGGCGCGCTTGCGCACCGCATCGATGCCGCTGTTGCGGCCGACGAAGATCAGCCAGGCTGCCGGATCGCGCGGAGGACCGTTTTTCGGCCAGTTGTTCAGTGCCCTCAGGCAGGCGTCCTGGAATGCTTCCTCCGCCGCGTCGAGGTCGCGGAAGTAGCGCAGCAATGCCCCCATCACCTGCGGGCGAGCGGTGCTGATTGCTGTGCTGATCCAGGCGAGTTCGGTCATGCGGAAACCTTGGCGGGATTGAAGAGCGAGACCGGCCGGATTTCATAGGAGCCGCCGCTCGGGTTGACCTCGGAAAGCTCGCGCGCGAAGTCGACGGCCTCATCGAGGTCGGCGCATTCGAGCGTGTAGAAGCCGAGGAACTGTTCCTTGGTTTCGGCAAACGGGCCGTCGATGACCACCGCTTCGCCCTTGATCTTCCTCAGCGTCGTCGCCGCCGTCGTTGGCAAGAGCCGCGCCACCGGGCCAAGCCGTCCCGCCTGGGCATATTTTTCCTGCACGCCGAGGAGTTTTTCCATGACCGCATCATCCTGCTCCTTGCTCCAGGAGCAGACGACGTCTTCAGAGGCATAGCAGAGGATCGCGTAGAGCATGGGTCGTCCTTTTCTCTGTCAAAGGACGAAACACTAGGACCGATCCCGACACCGCGTCGACAAAAAAATACGCTCCGTCCGGTGTCCCAGCCCCTAACTGAAATGTGGAATGCTTTCTGCTGCAAAAGTCGGTCGCATAACTTCGAATTTTTGCGACTGACTTTGCGGCAGGAACTTCCCTGAAAATTCAACGCCATCGATTTTGTCGCAAAACTTAGGAGTTTCGCGACACCGGAATCGATGCAATCGAGAAGTTGATGAACGTCGGATTCTCTCCAAAGAGCGGACGGTTCTCGCGTCGTCATCCCAGGCTGCCTATGATGCGGCATGGAAGCAAAAGTGTTCATTCGTGACGATGGCGAAACAGACGCAACGGGGGTTACGGATTCGATTCCATGGTGGAGCTTTACGAAGACGGCGCTCTCGGTTGCTCTGTTGCGCCTGTCGGAACGCGGCAAGATCAACCTCGACGAAGCTGTCGAGGGGAAATCTTTCATACCTGCCCAACTCCTACAGCACGAGGCGGGGTTACCAGACTACGGTTCCCTTCCGGCCTACCACGCCGATGTTGAAGCGGGTCGTTCGCCGTGGTCTGTTGATGACCTGTTGAATGCAGTCGAAGCGGATCGGCTGCGATACGAACCCGGTCAAGGGTGGGCCTATTCGAACATCGGCTACCAGGAGGTCGCCCGATTGATCGAGGAGGCAACGAATGTCCCTCTTTCCGAGGCTCTTTCCAACCTCGTATTCATCCCTGCCGAACTCGCCACGGCCCGGCTCGCCCTCACTCCGGCTGATTTAGCAGACGTGCAGATGGGCGACGCGATCGGCTACCATCCGGCCTGGGTCTATCACGGATTGGTTGTCGGCACGGCGATGGATGCGGCCCGACTTCTTCGCCATCTACTCGCCGGCAATTTGGTCGACGGGAACGCGCTGTCCAGAATGCTCGAACACAGGCCGCTCCCGCAATTCCGCTCTGAACTCCATCCCGATCCAGCATACGGATTGGGGCTGATGCTGCGGGCAACGAACCCGCTCGCCCATCCCATCGGTCACAGCGGAAGCGGTCCCGGAAGTCGAATTGCCGTCTATGGGCAGCAGGGGAGAACATGCGTCGTTTGGGCAACCGCCGCTTCAAGCACCATTCCCGAGGCGGAAGTTTTCCGTGCCTTGGAAAACGGCGGCTTTTGACACCCCCACCCGAAGCCGATCGGCCGTTTTCCAACCTTCCGCGATCTTGCCGTATCGCGAAATTCCCGATTGAAGCGACAAAATAACCGGCAAATGCCGATTAGGCAGATTGCAGAACGCGCATTTCAACATGCAGTCCGGCCGCGACCACCATGTTGACGAGGGTGTCGAGGGCGAACAGGTTGATCTTACCGCGCAGGAGATCGGACACGCGGGGCTGCGTCACGCCGAGATGGCGCGCGGCTTCGACCTGCGTCCAGCCCTTTGCCCGGATATGCTGTTCCAGCGCCATCATCAGTGTGGAGCGGAGCTTCATGTTCTCTGCTTCGGCGGGGGTGTCTTCGATGGCGTCCCACACGCTTGCAAAAGTCTCGTTGCTCATTGGCCTAACTCCTTCATCAGATCGCCGTAGCGTTTCGCCGCCAGGTCCAGATCCATTTTGCTGGTCTTCTGCGTTTTCTTCTGAAAGCAATGCAGCACGTAGACCGCATCGGCGACTTTGGCGATGTAGATCAGCCGGAAGGCGCCGGCTTCGTCCCGAATCCTGATCTCCTGCACACCCTTCCCGATTGTCGCCATTGGCTTCCAGTCGGTTGGAGGTTGCTCATTCTGTACCTTGTCGAGCTGGTAGCCCGCTTCGCGCCGTGCCGAGTTCGGGAAAGCGCGCAGATCATTGAGGGCGCTGCCCCGGAACTTGAGCATTTTCATGCGGCGACTATACAAAAATTTGTATAGTCGCCGCAAGCCTCTTTTCTTCGGGCTGCATCAAGGGCTACTTGTCACCTTGCCGCACCCAGATCTGGATGCAAATAGTGCAAAAGCCAGGATTTTCGCGACACGAAGACAGCGGCTTTCGACCTCGAAGCGGCCATGACGGTCGGCGCAATCCGTGGTCAGGCAGGAACGTAAGTCAACCTGATGACCTCCCCGCCGACCCGATCGCTGGCCACAAGGCGGAGCGGCGGCCGAGGACCGGTGAAGAAGGGCTTGCCGTGACCAAGCACCACTGGGTGAAGGTAAAGACGGTATTCGTCGATCAGACCTAGGTCAGTCAGGCTTTGCGCCAACTCCGGTCCGGAAGCGGAAATCTCCCCTGTAAGCTGGGTCTTTAGCCCGCGTATTGCCACCTCGACGTCATCCATGACAAGCGTTGCGTTAGGGCCGACCGACTTCAACGAGCGGGACACGACCCATTTCGGCTGGCTTCGCCACGCCATCGCGAAGTCGCGTTGCTCGGGGGTCCACTCAGGATGGTTGTCATCCCAATAGCGCATGACTTCATACATGCGTCGACCGTAAATGCTGCCTGTCAGGTCGCGGACGTGGTCGATCCAATGACGAAAGAGAGCAGGATCAGGTCCAAATTCCTGATGGTCGACATAACCGTCGAGGGAGAGGTTCATTCCAAAAACGAGCTTCGCCATGCCGTAAGTTTCCGTGCCGGTCAGGGTATGATGGCCACCCTACTGCGTCATTCCTTTGTCGCGAAAATCCCGATTAAAGCGACAGTTTTGCGATTGAATTTTGCGACGCCGCAAAATGGGACATTTTGCTACAATCGGGTGCGCAGAATGCCGCACGAGGATATTTTCGGCAAGAAGATCGCCCAGCACACCAATGCTGCAAACGGATTCGGCACCTCTATCTGCTTGGTTTCCACATTTCGGTTGAGAGGTGGGTCCCGGCGTCAGCCTCTCTTGCCTTCAGCCATCTCAAGACCAGGGCCTCCTCGTCGTCGAGCCCGGCGATCGAGCGCTTGCCTTTGTTGGCATCCGCCATTTCGTCCAGCAGCCGTCCTTCGGACCAGGCGCGGAACACTTCCGGATGGATGTAGCATTGGCGACAAACCGCGCGTGTGTTGCCGAGCCGATCGGCAACCTTGTCGATGACACTGTTCATCACCCTCTTTTGCTGCGCCTGGCTTTCCGGACGTTCGGTTTGCGCAAACAGCGACGCCGCATGGATGGTGCCGCCCCAGGTTCTGAAGTGCTTGGAGCTGAACTCCGCTCCGGCGTTCTCCCTGATATAGCGGTTGACGTCGTCTGAGCGCACCGGATGCCTGTTTCGGTCCTCGTCGAGATACTGGAACAGTTTTTGGCCCGGCAGGTCCTGCGCTCCACGCACGACCTTGGCAATCCGGCGATCGACAAGCTTCAATCTCCATTCCTTGCCGGATTTACCGATGAAGGCAAAGCGCAGGCTCGAGCCCTTGATGTCGACATGGCGGTCACGCAGCGTGGTCAGCCCAAAACTCTTGTTGTCGCGGGCATAGGCGGCATTGCCGACACGGATCATCGTGTTGTCGAGCAGCCAGACGATAGCCGCAACGACGCGTTCCAGCGGTAGGCCGTGACGGCGCAAATCGACGTCGATCTGCCGCCGCAGTTCGGGCAGGCTTTCGGCGAAGGCGATCAGGCTCGAATATTTGACGCCGTCACGCTCCTCCGCCCAGTGCGGGTGATAGCGGTATTGTTTGCGTCCGCGCTGGTCCCGACCGGTCGCCTGGATATGACCATCGGGGTCTGGCGAGATCCACACATCCGTCCAGGCCGGTGGAATGGCGAGCGCCTTGATGCGTGCCAGCGCCTCCCCGTCGACAATCCGCCCGTCGGGTCCTTTGTACGAGAACCCTTTGCCCGAACGCAGCCGGCGAATACCGGGTTCAGTGTCGGTGACATAGTTGAGCGAGGCCCGAACGGCCGAGGCTTGCGCGCCGTTCTCCAGCGCTCCGTTCTGCGGCACCCCGTTTTTTGGTGCAGCTTTCCTCACAGCCGATTGGCCAGACGACGACCCGGATTTGTCCAGCATGTCCTCTCCACGGAATTTCCGTAGATAAGCCGCTTGCCGGCTGCGGGTTCCAACGCCTCTTGATCTCTTGGTTCCAGAACAGCCTATCGACGTCGCCGTGCAACGAAGACGTGCGTCGTCACGCCTTTTCGAGCACGACCGGAATGACGTCGACCGCCTGCTCGCCGACCTGTCCACCAGTGGTTTTCAGCACGCCGACGATCGGCGCCACATCGGAGTAATCGCGGCCGTAGCCGACCGTGATATGGTCGTTGCTTGCCCGCATGCCATTGGTCGGATCGAATTCCTGCCAGCCGGCATCGCGCCCGCACCACACCTTGACCCAGGCGTGCATGGCGTCGGCGCCTTCGAGCCGCGGCTTCCCGCGCGGCGGGATGGTGCGCAGGAACCCGCTGACATAGCCCGCGGGAATACCGAGGCCGCGCAGGCCGGCGATCATGATGTGGGAAAAATCCTGGCAGACGCCGCGCTTCAGGCCAAAGGCGTCGCTGGCCCGCGTCTGCACGGTGGTCGCCTCGCCGTCATAGGTGAAATCGCGGTGAATGCGGTTGCACAGAGCCATGGCCGTGCCGACTGTCGAACTGCCGGCACTGCCTTTCGCATAGGCAGTGATTGCCGCGTCGATGCCGGCATGATCGCTGGCGGCCAGAAAGTGATGCGGCGAAGCCGGCGCCAGCGAGTGCACTGCGCCGAGTTCTTCCCTCAGCCGGCGTATGTCCGGCGATACGTCGAGCCCGGGTTCGGGCCGCGACACTGAAACACGCGCGCTCATCCTGATGTCGAGCGCATCATGCGCGTCACGAAAGGCGATCGAGGTGACACTGTTGCCGAAAAAGTCGGAAAAGTCGGACCGTTCGCTGGGCGCCGGCACAAAAGACAGTGAAGCGGCGATGACGCGCTGCACGCCAGGGATGGTCGGCGGCAGCACGCGCACTTGATGGCGGCCGCCGCCGGCCGCCGCATCATAGTCGTAACGCAGGTGAAGCCTGATGTCGTAGAGCATGCTGTCTCTACCCGAAATAGGCTTTGGCGAGGCTGTTGTAGAGCCCGCCGATTTCATTGGCGAGATCGCCGAGGGCCTTGGCCGTCATGTCCGAGGGCTCCTTGATGGCGATCGACGTGTTGAGCTGCAGGATTTCCTTGGCCGCCGGCGACATATGGCCTTCAGCGCCGACAGCGGGCAGCAGCGCGATTTCGGCTTTCAGCCGTTCGAGCTGGAAAAGGATTGAGCGCGGGTTGAGCGGATCGAGCGCCAGAAGGTCGACCACCGTGCGCCGCCCCGCCTGCACCGGATATTGCCGACGGTGCGTCATGACGCTGTCGCCGATCTCCAGCATCATGTCGAGCGCGCCTTCCGGCGCCTGGGCTCCGGTCAGCCGGGCGAGCGTGCGGGCGATCTGGATGCCGCGTTCGAGCCTGCGGCCGATTTCCAGGAAACGCCAGCCGGCAAAGCGGTACATGTTCTCGTGCAGCAGGCCGGAAAACCCGGCCAGCTTGCGCAGGATGACCGTCATTGCCCTTGTCGCGTCGTCGCCCGGCGCCACTGTCGCGGCAAATTGATGGATGGTCTTCGACAGATCCTTCAATGCCAGCCAGCCATCGGGCGAGAAGCGGTCACGGATCTGCCCGGCGCTGTAAACGGCGCTGTCCAGCGTGCCGATGAGCCCCAATGGGATTGCCGTCTCGACGTCGATGCCGAACGGCGCGAGATAGTCGCTGATATCGGCGAGCAGCGGCATCTCGGGATCGGATGTCTCGGCCAGCCGCACATGGTAGGCGCGCAGGATGCGCACCGTGTCTTCCGACCGCTCGATATAGCGGCCGAGCCATGTCAGGTTCTCAGCCGCGCGGCTGGGCAGGCTGCCGGGCAAGGTTCGGGTGAAGCTGTCGTGCTCCTGCGGCAGCAGCGTCTCGCGCTCGACCGGCCTGTCGCTGACCACCCAGACATCCGCCGCCTGGCCGCCGCGCTGCATGGCGATGGCGGTCGGGTCGAGCGAGAAGCCGACACGGGCAAAGCCGCCCGGCATCACCGTCCAGCCTTCCGGCGTCCGCGCCAGATAGACGCGCAGGCTTGCCGGCCGCGGCTCCAGCCAGCCGCCGACATAGACAGGCGTGGTCGACAGCGTCACCGCTTCCTGGCCGACGAAGTCGCCGCCGTCCCGTTCGATCCTGGCGACGAGTTCGGCCCGTTCCTCGACCGACAGCGCTGACCCGAGCTTGGTCGAGCCGTCGTCCTCGAAGGCAAGCCGCGTCGACAGCGCCGGGCCGATCACCATGCTATCGATATTGGCGAGCACATGCTCACGCTCCGTCTCCTGCCCGCACCACCATGTCGCGACCGTCGGCAGCAGCAGTTCCTCATTGCGCAGGGCGCGCGAAATCTTCGGCAGGAAGGCGAGCAGCGCGCGCGTCTCCATCAGGCCGGAACCCAGTGCATTGACGGCCGAAACCGCCCCTTGCCGGACCGCTTCGACCAGCCCCGGCGTGCCGATCTGCGAGTCCGGCCGCAATTCAAGCGGATCGGCAAAGGCGGCGTCGAGCCGCCGCCACAAGACGCTCACCGGCATCAGCCCCGAAACCGTGCGCACCATCAGCCTGCCGCCCGAGACGGTCAGGTCCTCGCCCTCGAGCAGCATGATGCCGAGATAGCGGGCGATATAGGCATGTTCGTAATAGGTTTCGTTCAGCGGTCCCGGCGTCAGGATGGCGACACGGCCGCCGGCTTGCTTGGCCATGCCGATCAGCGCGTCGCGGAAGCGACGGAAGAAGCCGGCCAGGCGGTGCACATGCATCTCGCCGTAGATGTCGGACAGCGCCCTCGTAGTGGCGACGCGGTTCTCCAGCGCGAAGCCGGCGCCCGACGGCGCCTGTGTGCGGTCGCCAAGCACCCACCAGCGGCCGTCCGGGCCACGACCGAGCTCGAAGGCGCAGAAATGCAGGAAATGGCCGCTGGCCGGCCTGGTGCCGACGACCGGCCGCAAATATTCGGGGCTGGCCGCGATCAATCCGGCCGGTAGAATGCCTTTCTCGACCAGCCGGTTCGGACCGTAAATGTCGGCGATGGTCTCCTCGAACAGATCGGCGCGCTGGACCAGGCCGGCGCTGATACCAGCCCATTCCTGCTCCTCGATCAGCAGCGGCACATGCGCCAGCGGCCATTCCCGCTCGTTGGCGCCGGCCTTGTCGTAGACGCGGTAATAGACGCCGGCATCGCGCAGGTACTGGTCGGCGCGGGCGAAGCGCTGGGCAAGCTTTTCCGGACCCAGGTCCTCCAGCGCCTCGATGAAGTGCCGCCACGCCGGCCGCGGATTGCCCGACGCATCGACCATCTCGTCGACGACGCCTTCGATCGGCTGATAGTGCTCCAGCAGACTGTGGGTTTGCGGCTTGCTGCGCAGCCTTTTGTGATTCCCCTTCGCCATGGCTGATCAGAGTCTTTGCGGCCGCCGAAGGTCAAGGGTCATCGGGAAATCTTCAGAGGCTTCTTCGTTGCGCAGCACATAGCTGGACGGCGTATGGCCACGTGGTTCGAAGCGGGCGAGCCGCCGCGCCTCCGCTTCGTTGCCGTTGACCGGGAAGGTGTCGTAGCTGCGCCCGCCGGGATGTGCCACATGGTAGACGCAGCCGCCGACCGCGCGGCCCGACCAGCGGTCATAGATGTCGAAGACCAGCGGGGTGTTGACCGGTAGCGCCGGATGCAGGCCCGACGCCGGCTGCCAGGCCTTGAAGCGCACGCCGGCCACTGCGATCTCGCGGTTGTCGGTCACCTTCATCGGCACTACGCGGCCGTTGCAGACGACGGCGTGACGCTCCGGGTTGAGCCCATCGGTCTTCACCTGCAGCCTTTCGACGGAGGAATCGACAAAGCGTACGGTGCCGCCGATCGCGCCTTGCTCGCCCATCACGTGCCACGGCTCGAGCGCCTGCCTGAGCTCCAGCTTGACGCCGGCATGCTGGACCTCGCCGCAGAACGGGAAGCGGAATTCGAGCTGGGCGTCGAACCATTCCGGACGGAACGCAAAGCCGTTCAGCTTGAGGTCGTCCAGCACGTCGAGAAAATCCGCCCAGACATAATGCGGCAGCATGAAACGGTCGTGCAGCGAGGTGCCCCAGCGCACGAAGCGGCCGTCGAGCGGGTTCTTCCAGGCCCGGGCGATGATGGCGCGCACCAGCAATTGCTGCGCCAGGCTCATGCGCGCGTTGGGCGGCATCTCGAAGCCGCGGAATTCGACCAGCCCGAGCCGGCCGGTCGGCCCGTCCGGCGAAAACAATTTGTCGATGCAGATTTCCGAGCGATGCGTATTGCCCGTCACGTCGGTCAGAAGGTTGCGGAACAGCCGGTCGACCAGCCACGGCAGGGGTGCCGCGCCCTTGTCCGGATGTGGCACCTGCGCCATCGCGATTTCGAGTTCGTAGAGCGAATCGTGGCGCGCCTCGTCGAAGCGCGGCGCCTGGCTGGTCGGGCCGATGAACAGGCCGGAGAAAAGGTAGGACAGCGACGGATGTCGCTGCCATTGCAGCACCAGGCTCTTCAACAGGTCGGGGCGGCGCAGGAACGGACTGTCATTGGGTGTCGCGCCGCCGACGACGACGTGGTTGCCGCCGCCGGTGCCGGTGTGGCGGCCGTCGATCATGAACTTGTCGGCGCCAAGCCGCGTCTGCCGCGCCTCTTCGTAGATCGCCGTGGTCGTCGCCACGCAATCCTGCCAATTCGCGGCGGGGTGGATATTGACCTCGATGACGCCGGGATCGGGTGCGACACGGATGACGTTGAGGCGCGGATCGTGCGGCGGGCCGTAGCCCTCTATATGCACCGGCAGGCCGATCGCCCTTGCCGCGTTCTCAGCCGCCGCCACCAGTTCGAGATAGTCCTCCAGCGCCTCGACCGGCGGCATGAACACACAAAGCCGTCCGTCGCGCGGCTCGACCGAAAGGGCCGTGCGCACAGCGCCGCCGATCTCGGTGATCTCCTGTTCGACGCGGTCTTGCTGGCCGGTAACGGCCGTAAAGGAGACCGCCTGCTGGCGTCGCGCCATTTCGTCGGCGCCTTCCAGTTCGGCCGCAGCCGGCGAAGAAGCAGAACCGGGCAAAATCGCCTCGCGCGCCGCCAATGGTCCGCGCGGCAGCGACGGATCGACCGGCACGATATAGGGGAACTGCGCCGGCGGCACATAAGGCAGCGTGCCGAGCGGCAGGCGGTAGCCGACCGGCGAATCGCCGGGCACCAGGAACAGCCTGCCGCGCCGCGTCTTCCATTTCTCCGAGCGCCAGCGCGGTCCGGAAGCCTGGCTGTTCCAGCGCTGGACGGGCAGCACATAGCCCGACGGCTTGGTCAGCCCGCGTTCGAACACCCGCGCCATGCGGCTGCGCTCCTCCGGATCCTCCAGCTTCGAATTGGAAGGATCGACGTTGTCAGGCAGCTTGCCTTCCTTGAGCAGCCACTCGGCCGGATCCTCATAGGCCTCGCTGACCATCGTCTTGTCGATGCCGAGTTCGTCGGCGATCGCCGTCAGCAGGCCTTCGGCCTGCTTCGGTCCGACATCCGCCTCGCTCTTTTCATGCGCGATCAGCGACGGGTCGCTCCACACCGGCTCGCCGTCGGTGCGCCAGTAGAGCGAGAAGGTCCAGCGCGGCAGGCTTTCGCCGGGGTACCATTTGCCCTGTCCGTAATGCAGGAAGCCGCCCGGCGCGAAGCGTTCGCGCAGCCGGCGGATCAGCGCATCGGCCTTTTCGCGTTTGGTTGGCCCGACGGCGGCGGTGTTCCACTCTGCAGCCTCGAAATCGTCGATCGAGACGAAGGTCGGCTCGCCGCCCATGGTCAGCCGCACATCGCCGGCCTGGAGCGCAGCATCGACCTGGACCCCCAGCGCGTCCAGCGCCTGCCAGCTCTCGTCGGAGAACGGCTTGGTAATGCGCGGATGCTCGGCGATGCGGTCTACCCGCATGTCGAAGCCGAATTCGACATTGGCGAAGCTCGCCATGCCGGAGATCGGCGCGGCATTGCGGAAATGCGGCGTTGCCGCGAGCGGCACATGGCTTTCGCCGGTGAGCAGGCCGGAGGTCGGGTCGAAGCCGATCCAGCCGGCGCCCGGCAGATACACCTCGCACCAGGCATGGAGGTCGGTGAAATCGGTCGCCGTGCCGGGCGGCCCGTCGAGCGCAACGAGGTCGGGTTTGAGCTGGATCAGGTAGCCGGAGACGAAACGCGCGGCGATGCCGAGGTTCCTCAGTATCTGCACCAGGAGCCAGCTGGAATCCCGGCACGACCCCTTGCCGGCGGCCAGCGTTTCCTCGGGCGAGAAGACGCCGGTTTCCATGCGCACGATATAGGCGATCTCGCGCTGCAGCCGCGCATTGAGGTCGACGACAAAATTGACGGTGTTGGTCGGGTGGCGCGCGAGGGTTTTCAGGAATGCCTCCAACAGCGGCCCCGCCGGTTCCGGCGTTCGGTAGATGGTCAGATCGTCCCGGATCTCTTCGGGGTATTCGAACGGAAACGTCTCGGCCGAGGGCTCGACGAAGAAATCGAACGGATTGTAGACCGTCATGTCGGCAACGAGATCGACCTCGATCTTCAACTCCGTCACCGGCTCGGGAAAGACGAAACGGGCAAGGAAATTGCCGTAGGGGTCCTGCTGCAAATTGACGAAGTGGTTTGCCGGCCCGACCTTCAGCGAATGGCTGAGCACTTTGGTGCGGGAATGCGGCGCAGGCTGCAACCTTATGACTTGCGGGCCCAAGACGACCGGCCGGTCGTATTTGTAGTGGGTCAGGTGATAGACGGCTGCCAGAATTGCCATGGTGCCCCTGAAGTCGGCGTTTCAAAAGGAGTTCGCTGAACCCTGACACGAATGCTGACCATTCTCCAAGCAGAGATGTTGCGCTGCACCTAAATTAAGCAGCTTTCACAGCTTCACGAAACGGAGCGCCGACCCTGGAATTCCGTGGCGTGGCGGCAAGACGTTGCAACGGTGCAGAGCCGAAGGCCGGCGGGTCAGCACCGGGCGCTTCCCGCCGACATTGATGTCAGCAGCACGCGAGATGCTTGGTCGAAAAGAGCTGAAAAGAAAAACCCGCCTCGGTGAGCGGGTCGTCGGTGCGAATTAGCACCATAGCGAAATTAGTAGCATAGCTGCCGGCACAAAGCAAGAACAAAATGTGGCACCGTTCGGCGAAAATTGCCGATCTCCCGCCTTGCGAGGGGAGATGCCAGGCAGTGGCGCCCTGGAAGCGGAGGACACCTGCCAATGCTAAAAGAACGCCTGCAACCCGGTCTGCGCCCGTCCGAGGATCAGCGCATGCACGTCATGGGTGCCCTCGTAGGTGTTGACCGTTTCCAGGTTCTGGGCGTGGCGCATGACGTGATAACCGATCTGGATGCCATTGCCGCCATGCATGTCGCGGGCCTGGCGGGCAATGTCGAGCGCCTTGCCGCAATTGTTGCGCTTGACGAGCGAGATCATCTCCGGTGCCATCTTGCCTTCGTCCATCAGCCGCCCGACGCGCAGGCTGCCCTGCAGTCCGAGCGCGATCTCGGTCTGCATGTCGGCGAGCTTCTTCTGGAAAAGCTGCGTGCCGGCCAGCGGCTTGCCGAACTGCTTACGGTCGAGGCCATACTGGCGGGCGCGGTGCCAGCAATCCTCAGCCGCGCCCATGGCGCCCCAGGAAATTCCGTAGCGTGCCCGGTTGAGGCAGCCAAACGGCCCTTTGAGACCCGAGACGTTGGGCAGCAGCGCGTCTTCGCCGACCTCGACGCCTTCCATCACCACTTCGCCGGTAATCGAGGCTCGCAGCGACAGCTTGCCACCGATCTTCGGCGCCGACAGCCCGTTCATGCCCTTTTCCAGGACAAAGCCGCGAATCTCGTTGCCATGCGCGGCCGATTTTGCCCAGACGACGAACACGTCTGCGATCGGCGCATTGGAAATCCACATCTTCGAGCCGGAGATCCTGTAGCCGTTCGCAGTCTTTTCGGCCCGCGTCTTCATGCCGCCCGGGTCGGAACCGGCATCCGGCTCGGTCAGGCCAAAGCAGCCGATCCATTCGCCCGACGCCAGCTTCGGCAGGTATTTCCTGCGCTGTTCTTCCGAGCCATAGGCATGGATCGGATACATTACCAGCGACGACTGCACGCTCATCATCGAGCGATAGCCCGAGTCGATCCGCTCCACTTCCCGCGCGACCAGCCCGTAGGTGACGTAGTTGGCGCCGAGCCCGCCATATTCTTCCGGGATGGTGATGCCGAGCAGACCGGCCTCGCCCATTTCGCGAAAGATCCCGGCGTCGGTCTTCTCCTCGAGATAGGCTTCCTCGATCTTCGGAGCGAGCTTGTCGGCAGCAAACGCCGCGGCGCCATCGCGCACCATGCGCTCGTCCTCCGAAAGCTGGTTCTCGATCAGGAAAGGATCATCCCAGACGAATGCGTTCTTGTCGGCGGCCATGGCTCTCGGTCTCCCAAACTCATGCATGTCGCCCAAAGCTTGCCCGCGGGCCTGACCCGAGGGTGTTCGGCAGCTTGGAGATAACGACCTGCATCGAAACAGAAATCTTGAAACGCGCGGCTTATCGGCTCCCGTCCTGAAAAAATCAAACGAAATAGCTTCGCCGATCCATGAGCATTGGTGATGGATCATCAATGTCGAGCGCCGCCGTCTGACCTGGCGGCGCAGCCCGGCTCGCGAAATTACTTCCGCTTCAACGCATCGGCCAAAGCCGCGCCGAACGCGCCCTGCTGCACCGGCCGCTCCGGCTGGTGTTGGGGCGCGGGCGCGCGCGGCACCGGCCTGCTGCCATTGTCGCGCGGCTTCGGTGCGCCACCGTCGCCATCCTTGCGCATCGACAGACCGATGCGCTTGCGCTTGATATCGACGTCGACGACACGCACCTTGACCACGTCGCCGGCCTTAACCACCTCATGCGCGTCCTTGATGAACCGATCGGCCAGTTGCGAGACGTGCACCAGTCCGTCCTGGTGCACGCCGATATCGACGAAGGCGCCGAAGGCGGCGACATTGGTGACAGTGCCTTCAAGCTGCATGCCGGGCTTCAGATCCTTGATGTCGTCGATGCCGTCGGCGAAGGTCGCGGTCTTGAAGCCGGGGCGCGGATCGCGGCCGGGCTTTTCCAGCTCCGCCAGGATGTCGCGCACCGTCGGCAGGCCGAAGCGCTCATCGACGAAGACGCGCGAATCGAGCGCCTTGAGTGCGGCGCTGTCGCCCATCAGCGAGCGGACGTCGCGCCCGCAGGCCGCAACAATCTTCTTGGCCACGCCATAGGCCTCCGGATGCACGGCCGAGGCATCGAGCGGTTCGCTGCCGTTTGGAATGCGCAGGAAGCCGGCGCATTGCTCGAACGCGCGGGGTCCAAGGCGGGAGACCTTCAACAGTTCGCGGCGGCTGGCGAACGGGCCGGAGGCATCGCGATGCGCAACGATCGCCTCGGCCACCGATGCGCCGAGACCCGAAACCCGCGCCAGAAGCGGCGCTGACGCCGTGTTGAGATCGACGCCGACGGCGTTGACCGCATCCTCGACCACCGCTTCCAGCGAGCGGCCGAGGCGGTACTGATCGACGTCGTGCTGGTACTGGCCGACGCCGATCGACTTGGGCTCGATCTTGACCAGTTCGGCGAGCGGATCCTGCAGGCGCCGCGCGATGGACACTGCCCCGCGCAGCGACACGTCGAGGCCGGGAAATTCCGCCGCCGCCGTTGCCGAGGCGGAATAGACCGAGGCGCCGGCTTCGCTGACGATCACCTTGAGCGGCTTCGGCCCGGACCCGGCAGGCATATCAGCCAGCATGTCGGCCACCAGCCTTTCGGTCTCGCGGCTGCCGGTGCCGTTGCCGATCGAGATCAGCTCGACCTTGTGCAGCCGGATGAGCTTGGCCAGTTCGGCCTGCGTGCCGCGGACATCGTTCTTCGGCGGGAATGGATAGACCGTCGTCGTCGCCAGCAGCTTGCCGGTGCCGTCCACCACCGCCACCTTGACGCCGGTGCGAATGCCCGGATCGAGCCCCATCGTCGGCCGCGAGCCGGCAGGCGCGGCAAGCAGCAAATCCTTGAGATTGCGGGCGAAGACATGGATGGCTTCTTCTTCGGCCCGCTCGCGCAGATCGCGCATCAGATCGAGCGTCAGGTGCAGCGACAGCTTTATGCGCCAGGTCCAGCCGGCGACCTCCAGCAGCCAGCGGTCTCCCGGCAACTGGCGGCCGATGGCGTAGGTATCGGCGATCATCCGCTCAACCGGCTTCACCGGCGAGGCATCATCGGCATCGACCTCGATGTCGAGCGACAGAAACTCCTCGTTGCGGCCGCGCAACATGGCCAGCGCGCGATGGCTCGGCACGTTGGCCCAGCGCTCGACATGGTCGAAATAGTCGGAAAATTTCGCGCCCGCCTCCTGCTTGCCGTCGACGACGCGCGACCGCAGGAAGGCGCGTTCCTTCATGTAGGTCCGCAATCTGCCGACCAGATCGGCATTCTCGGCGAACTGTTCGGACAGGATGTCGCGCGCACCCTCGAGCGCCGCCTTGGTATCGACGACGTCTTCGCTGATGTAGGCGAGCGCCAGCTCGGCGGGTACAGCCGTACGGTCGGCGAGAATAGCTTCCGCCAGAGGCCCGAGCCCGCGCTCGCGTGCGATCTCGGCCTTGGTGCGGCGCTTCGGCTTGTAAGGCAGATAGATGTCTTCGAGTTCGGCCTTGGTGCCGGCCGCAGCGATCTTTGCCTCGAGCTCCTCGGTCAGCTTGCCCTGCTCGCGGATCGAACCAAGGATGGTGTCGCGGCGCGCGTCGAGTTCGCGCAGATAGGCGAGCCGCTCGGCGAGGTCGCGCAGCTGCGTGTCGTCGAGGCCGCCGGTGACCTCCTTGCGGTAGCGCGCCACGAACGGCACGGTCGCGCCGTCGTCGAGCAAGCCGATCGCCGCCGCAGCCTGTTCGGGCCGCGCGGCGATCTCGGCGGCTATGATGGTTGCGATGCGCTTGATGTCGGCTGCCATGTCGGTCCTGCTATTCGTCGAAAAGAGACGCGACCATAGGCGCGGAGCACTGCTGCGCCAACTGCGCCATTTTCAACCCGGCGAGAGGTCCACAGGAAAGGTCGGCTGTCTGGATCGGATCAGACCATCCGGCTCAGCGCCTCGAAGAAGGAAACCATATCCAGATCGAGCGGATCGTCGACCGGTACCGGCTGCGACGACATCTTTGCGATTACCATTTCGGCCTTCGGATTGACGTAAAGCCACTGGCCGTGGATGCCGATGCCGCAGACGGCGCCGCTTGCCGCGCCCGTCTGGTACCATTTGTTGCGGTAGCGGCCACGCGGAAACAGGAACGCCATCGTGCCGCGCCGCCAGGCCTCGGCGTCACCGCCAGTTTCGGCCGTGTCGCGCACCCAGGCTTCCGGCACGACACGGCGGCCATTGGCCGTGCCGCCTTGCCGCATCATCTCGCCGACGCGCGCGAGGTCGCGCGGTGTCACCGAAATGCCGCCGGCGGTGCGCGCCGTACCTTCCATGTCGACTGTCACCGAGGCGTCGCTGACGGCGCCGAGCGGCGCCCATAATTTTTCGTGCATCAGATCGGCGAAGCGCCGGCCAGACGCACGTTCCAGCAGGATGCCGAGCAGGTCGGAATTGGGCGAACGGTAGCGGAACGTCCGGCCATGCGGCTCGGCCAGACCCTGCAGCGTCATGAGGAAAGTGGCCAGGCTCTCGGTGCCCCCGCCCGGATTCCACAGCATGGCGCGGCGGTAGCGGGCGAAGGCACTTTCCGGATCGAGATAGGCCTCTTCGAAATCGAGGCTGACACTCATGTCGAGCACGTGCCGCACACGCGCGTCGCCATAGGCCGAGCCGACGGCTTCGGGCAGATAGAGGCTTACCGGTGCCTGCGGATCGAAAATCCCCTCGCCTTCCAATATGCCGGCAACAATGGCGGTCAGCGACTTGCTGATCGAAAAGACGATGTGGCGCGCCCCAAACCCCATATGCGGCGCGAACCAGTCGCCGACGAATTTGCCGCGTTTCATGATCGTCAGCGCGTCGGTATCGGAGCGCCTGAGAAAAGCCGCGACCGTCTCCGCCCCGCCTGCAAGCGCGACCTTTTCACCAAGTAACCCGCCGAAATCCTGGGCCGGCGCTTCGCTGCTGCCCGGCTGTGCCGCCACGGCAGCGCTCGGCACCAACTCGCCGACATTCTGGAACGACCACCGGCTGAACGGGCTTTCGCGCCAGTTGCCGAGCAGCACTTCACTGCGGGCAAAGCCGTATCTGGTTTCGAACGCGGTCTTGCCGGTCATGGTGGTCCTGCGGATTTCTTTGAGGTTCAGGCGAGCGCCGCGGCAATGGCATGCACGGCCTTCAGCGTCGCCACCGAATAGCCGATGTTGGTGAAATCCGGATAGCTCGAAAGCTTCACCACGACCATTTTCGTATCCCAGTCGATACGGATCAGCTGCCCGAACACGCCCCGGCACATCAGCGCTCGCGAGCGCGGGTCCTCGATCCAGAACTGGTTGCGGTAGCTGCCTTCCGGCAGGCTGGGACTGAAATCCGGTCCATGCCTGCCATTGCGCGTCGCCTCGATCCAGTCGGCCGGTACGATGCCGCCTCCATTGTCGAGGATCAGCTGGCCGAAGCGGCCATAATCGCGCAGCGTGGCGTTGAAACCGCCGTCGGCGACCGCATAACCGGCGCTGTCGACAGTGAAGCAGGCGCTTTCATCGGCGCCGAGCTTTTGCCAGAGCTCTTCCGAAATCAGCTGCGCCAGCCTTTTGCCGCTCACCCGCTCCATGATGAAGGCAAGCACGTCGGTCTCGATCGAGCGGTATTCGAAGGCGGCGCCGTGCGGCCGGCTCTTTTCCTTGAGCCCCAGGATCAGTTCGAACATATGCGATGGCCAGCGGAAGACCGGATCGCTGCCCGGCGGCACCGGCTTCCAGCCGATGGCTACATCGACCTGGCCGATGTCCGAATGGGGATCGGTGTATTCCTCGGAAAAGCGCACCCCGCTCGTCATGTCGAGCACATGCTGCACGCTGGCGCCTTCCCAGCCGGTCGGTTCCAGCTCCGGCAGATAGGTCGTCACCGGCAAAGCCGGATCGATCAGCCCGCGCCCGACCAGTATGCCGAACACCGAGGCGGTGACCGACTTCGCCATCGACTGCGACAGATGCAGCGTGCGCTCGGTCATGCCGTTGAAGTAGCGCTCATAGGCGACCTTGCCGTCCTTGAGCACGAGGAACCCGTCCGTATAGGTCTCATCGAGCAGTCCGGCGAGTGTCGTCGGCTGACCCATGCTGTCGTTCACCGGCAGCGCGTCGAGATCGACCTCGGCGCGCTCGAAGCGATGCCGATGGCCATTGCCGCGCCAGACTTCGACGGTCGGCAGGATTTCGCGGATATGCTGGAACGCCCAGCGGTTCCATGGCGGCCGGTCCCAGTCGAGCTTCGGCGGCACCATCCGCGGCGGCGAACCCTGCATGATCGGCGGCGCCGGTTCGCTGTTGCGATAAGATTTCATCCAATCCCCTTGTCGCAAAGAAGGGAGGCCGAAGCCTCCCTTCGATCGATCCCACGTCGAGCCTATTTGCGCAGATTGGTCCAGATCTTGTTGTAGATCTCGACCACTTCCGGTGGGCAAGGTGGCACGAATTCCGCAGTCGGCGCACCGGCCGGCGGATTGATTTCCGGCGCGCTGGCGAAGTCCGACGGCAGGAATTTGTGGCTCCCGGTAATGCCGTTGTCGTAACCGGCGAATTCCGAAATCAGCGCGGCGTTTTCCGGGGCCATGACGAAATCCTGAAACAGCTTCGCATTTTCAAGGTTCTTCGCGCCTTTCAGCACGGCCACATTGTCCATCCAGCCTTCGATGCCTTCCTTGGGATAGGCGTATTTGATCGCCGGAATTTTCTGGCGCGCACGATAGGTTGCGCCGTTCCACGCCTCCGTGACGATCACATCGCCCGAGGTGATCTTGGTGATGGTGTCGTAGCTGAAGGTCTTCCATGACGGCTTGGCGGCCATGAGAATGTCGTTGACCTTCTTCAGATTGGCCTTGTCGGCGCCGCAACGCGGCACGCCGGCATAGCGCTCGGCCGCGTGCATCACGGTGTTGACATCGTCGAGCATGTTGATCTGGCCTTTCAACTCGTCCGGCGGGTCGAACAGGATTGCCAGCGTGTCGATGTCGCCCTTGTATTTGTCGGTGTTGACTTCGAACGCGGTGGTGCCGAACTGCCACGGCACGGTGTAGTGACGGCCTTTGTCCCAGTAGATGTCGACGAAGCGCGGGTCGAGGTTCTTGCCGTTCGGCATCGCATTGGGCTCGGTCTTTTCGAGCAGGCCCTCATCGATCATGATCTTCACGGTGTAGTCGGATGGGACGACGATGTCGTAGCCGGAATTGCCGGCGCGCACCTTCGACAGCATGGTCTCGTTGGAATCGTAGTCGTCCAGCGTCACCTTGACGTTGTATTGTTTTTCGAATTTCTCGATCAGCTTGGGGTTGGTGTAATCACCCCAATTGTAGATGTGCAGCTCACCATCGGCGAGTGCAGGTACTGCCCATAAAAGTGCTGCCGTCGAAACGGCAGCCATCAGTTTCCTAGACATCACAGTCTCCTTTGCCTTCCCATTGACTCACTTGGCGCGGCGGCGCGCGATCAGGAACGATATCGAGACGAACAGGATCGACACCAGCAGCAGGATGGTGGAGATGGCATTGATCTCCGGCGTCATCGGCCGCCTGATCTGGTTCCAGATGTAGAGGGGCAGCGTCGTCTGCCCGGGGCCGGCGACCAGCTGCGTGATGGTGAAATCGTCGAAGGAGACGATGAAGGCGAGCGCCCCACCCGACAGGATGCCGGGAACTAGCAATGGCAGCGTTATGCGCCGGAAAGCATGCCAGGGCGTGGCATAGAGATCGGCCGCGGCAGCTTCGAGCGTCAGATCCATGTCCTCGAGACGCGCCCGGATCGGCATATAGGCGAAAGGAATGCAAAAGACGGTGTGGGCGAGGATCAGATTGCCGATACCGAAATTGAGCCCGAGAGTGCCCGCGATCAGCGCAAAGAACGAGAGCGTCGCCACCGCCGTGATGATCTCCGGAACCATCAGCGGCAGGTTGATGACCATGAAGGCGGCCGACAGCCCGCGCCACGGCTTGACCCGGGTCATGCCGATCGCCGCCAGCGTCGCGGCGATCGTCGAAATGATCGTGGCGGTGACAGAGATGATCAGCGTGTTCTTGGCGGCGTTGTGGAATTCCTGGTTGAGCAGCGCACTCCCATACCAACCGAGCCCGATGCCTTCCCAACGCGTGACCAGAGACCCGGTGTTCAGCGAGAAGATCATCAGGATCAGGATCGGCGCGTAGAGCACGCAGAGGCAGATGATGGCGATCGAGCGGAAGCCCGGTTGGTCCTTGATATCGGCGCTGCGGGGGTCAGCCATGCCTCATCTTCCCCGACGTGTTACGGACATAGAAGTAGAGCGCCACCAGCACCGCTGCCATCAGGATCAGCGCCTGCGCGCAGCCGAGCGGCCAGTTGCGCCCGGAGCCGAATTGCTGGGCGATGAGATCGCCGATCATCAGGTGGATACCGCCGCCGAGGATCAGCGGCGTCACATAGGCGCCGAGGGCCGGAATGAACACAAGCAGGCAGCCGGCGATGATGCCGGGCAGCGACAGCGGGATGATCACCCGCCATAGCACCTGCCGACGGGTCGCATAGAGATCGTAGGCGGCCTCGACCAGCCGGAAATCCAGCTTCTCCAGGCTGGAATAGAGCGGCAGCACCATGAACGGCAGGAACGAGTATAACAGGCCGAGCTGGATGGCGAAGTTGGTGTAGAGCATGGTGATCGGTTTCTCGATCACCCCCAGAGCCATCAGTGCGTTGTTGATGAGGCCCTCGTCGCGGATGATGAACATGATGGCAAGAGTGCGCACCAGCAGGTTCGACCAGAACGGGATGGTGATCAGCAGCACCCACCAGTTGCGCTGCGCCGGCGGTCGCGTGGCCATGAAATAGGCTGTCGGAAAGCCGAGCAGCAGGCAGATGACCGTCGTCACCACGGCGAAGACGAACGAGCGCAGATAGATGATCAGGAAATCCGGCGTGAACTGCAGCGTGTCGTCGAAGATGTCGCGCTGGAACAGGAAGTTCAGATAGGCGTCGGTCGAGAATTGCCACTGCACGCCGCCATAGGGTGCTGCGGCAAGAAATGAATAGATGACGATGATGAGAAGCGGCAGCACGCCGAAAATGCCGATGATTATCAAAGCTGGCAACGAAAGCAGGCGGTGGCGCCTGGCGCTGGCCTTCTCCGCCTCTGCTTCGAACAATGCAGCTTGGGAAAACGCGCTCGCCATCAATCCCTCAGCACTTGCGCGGCGTCGCTGCCGATCGAGACGCCGACCTTGTCGCCCCGCTCGAAACCGCAGCCTGCGCTGCGCGTGTTCTGCTGGCGCACGGTGAAGGCTTCGCCGCTGTCCAGTTGGACATGAATATGCGTGTCGGTACCGAAATAGACGATGTTTTCGATGGTTCCGGAAAGGTCGCCCTTGCCGCTGGTCAGCTTGGCGTGTTCCGGCCTGACCACCACGGTAGCATTATCCTTCGGCTGGAAGCCTTCAGCCACGGTCGCGTCGATCGTTGCGCCGGATTTGAGGGTCGCGCGAGCCTTGCCGTTGCCGATGTCGGTGATGGCTGCGGTCAGGAAATTGGTTTCGCCGATGAAGTCGGCGACGAAGCGCTCGGCCGGCTTGTCATAGATGTCCCAGGGCGTGCCGACCTGCAGGATCTTGCCGGCCGACATCACCGCGATGCGGTCGGACATGGTCAGCGCCTCCTCCTGGTCGTGGGTGACGAAGATGAAGGTGATGCCGGTCTGGTGCTGCAGCCGTTTCAGTTCGATCTGCATTTCCTTGCGCAGCTTGTAGTCGAGTGCCGACAGCGGCTCGTCGAGCAACAGCACTTTCGGCTGCGGCGCCAGCGCGCGCGCCAGTGCGACACGCTGCTGCTGGCCGCCGGAGATCTGGCTGGTGCGGCGGGCACTCAGCGCCTCCATCTTGACCAGCTTCAGCATCTCGGCGACGCGCGCCTTGATTTCGGCTTTCGGCTTGCCCAGCATCTCCAGGCCGAAGCCGATATTCTCGGCCACCGTCATGTGCGGGAACAGCGCATAGGACTGGAAGACGGTGTTGACCGGCCGCTTGAACGGCGGCAGCGGCGCGATGTCGTGGCCGTGCAGCAGGATTTCGCCTTCGCTGGGGAAGTCAAAGCCGGCGATCAGCCGCAGCAGCGTCGTCTTTCCGCAGCCCGACGGCCCCAGCAGCGTGAAGAACTCATTCTCGCGGATCGACACCGAAACCGTGTCGAGAGCGGCGACTTGTGCGTCACCGGTACCGAACACCTTGCGGACGCCGCGGACTTCGATTGCACTCTTACCCGGCTGATCCGGCACGCACTTCCCCATTTTCATGTCCGCTCTTGTTGGCGGATCCAGTTCCCATTCGATTGTCAGCATATGCCGGTCGGCTTGGCAACCATGCATCTGAATCTCGGTTCAGAACGCAAGCTCCGTGCCATCGTCAGCCCCATCATCAACCTGATGACTGATCTTGCCGCCGCAGATGGTAGTCACCGGATGCACCTTGTGTAACAAACCCGGTTCAGTTGTCTCGATATCGGCCGACAGCACCACCAGATCGGCCAGATAGCCGGTTTTCAGCCGGCCCTTGCGGTGCTCCATGAATTCGGCATAAGCGCCTTCGACTGTATAGCCCGCAAGCGCTTCCAACAGCGAGAAGCTCTGGTCGGGAACGCCGTCTGCCCAAGGTTTGCGCAGCATCGCCGCCTGAATGCCCAGGATCGGCTCGATCCGCGACACCGGCCAGTCGGAAGCGAAGACGACATGCGCACCCGCCTGCTTCAGCGTCCGCCAGGCATAGCTGAGCGGCCATCTTTCGCGGCCGATGCGCGAGAGCGTCGGCTCCAGCGGGAAGTCCATGGCGCCGGGCGGGTGCGGCGGCTGCATCGAGGCGACGACGCCGAGTTCGGCGAAGCGCGGCACGTCGGCGGCAGTGGTGACCTCGATGTGCTCGACCCGGTGCCGGCTGTCGCGTTTGCCGTTCTTCCGCTGCGCCGCCTCGTAACCGTCCAGAACCGCGCGCACCGCGCCGTCGCCGATCGAATGCACGGCGACCTGCAGGCCGCGCCGGTCGGCCTCCAGCGCCACCTCGGCGAAATGCTCTGGCGTGAACAGCGGCTCACCGCGCCAGCCCGGCCGGTCGGCATAGTCGTCGACCATGACCGCGGTCCAGCCTTCCAGCACGCCGTCGTAAAACATCTTGACCATGCCGGACGACAGCCATTCCGATTGGTAGGAGGAAGCCATCCTCGACGCTTTTTCCAGCCTGTCGAGCGTCATGAAGTTCTTGAAATGAAAAGGTATCTTGGTGCGGCAGAGCAGCCGGCCTTCCTGCTCCAACCCGGCAAGCAGTTCGAGCTGGTAGAGATTGCCGTCCATGTTCTGGATTGAGGTGATGCCGTGGCGGGCGCACCATTCCAGCCCGCGATGCATCAGGTCGCGGTCGGCCGCGATTTCAGCGGCGGAAGGGTATGGGTCGGGCTCACCGCCTGTCGCGAGGCCGAGCCGAACGCGATTCTGCCCGGAAAGCTCGAGGATCGGCCCGAACGCCTCGCCCTCGCGCAATTCGCCCGCCGCAAGGCCGTCGGCGCCCATGACGATCTCGTTGCCGGGGCCGAGTTGCTTGCCGTGCAGGATGCCTGCCAGTTCCAGCGCCTTGGTGTTGGCCCACATCGTGTGGTGATCGGAAGCAGACATGGCGAACGGCCGGTCGGGGATAATGCGGTCGAGATGATGGCGGGTGACCGGCTCTTCCTTGGAAAGGATGGTGTAGTCGACGCCGGCCCCAAGCAGCAATTTGGCGTTCGGCCGTGCCGCAGCGTAGGCGCGGATCGCGTCGCTCAGCGCATCGAAGCCATGCACGCCCTGAAGATGCAGATTGTCGAGTTCGGCCGCGCCGCCGAAAAGATGCATGTGCGCTTCGATGAAGCCCGGCACCACCGAACCGCCTTGCGCATCGATGATCTTCGTGGCCGGCCCTTTCAGCGCCTCGATCGTCCGGCGATCGCCAACCGCCAGGATGTTGCCGTCCTTTATCGCCACCGCCTCGGCCGTCGGATTGCCTTCGTCCATGGTCAGCACACGGGCATTGGTGACGATCAGGTCGGCATTTGAACTCATGATTACCCGCGGTTCGGTTGCGCTGCCGGCAGGCTAGACGACCGGCTGCCGGGCCAGCAAGCCATGGGCGATTGGCCCAGCGCCTTGTGAAAGGCAGTGCAGGACGGTTAGGGTCGCCGCGTCTCACCACGGAACAATTTCATGAAGACTGTTTTTTCGCCTTTCCATGCCGGTCATGCCGGCAATGTCGAACTGATCGCCGGCGCCATCGTGCCGGCTTTCGAAAAGCCCTCGCGCGCCGAGTTCATCAGGGCGCGAGTGGAGAGCGAGAAGCTCGGTCCGATCCTGCCGCCGGAAAGCCACGACCTCGCCGGCGCCAGGAAGGTGCATGCCAGCGACTACATCGATTTCCTGCCGACCGTGTGGCCGCTCTGGGAAGCGTCGGGCCGCAGCGGTTCGGCCATTCCCTTCACCTGGCCGACGCGCGGCCTTCGCGGCGACGTGCGCCCGAAAGGCATCGATGCGCTGCTCGGCTTCTACTCCTTCGACGGTGGCGCGACGTTCGTCAAAGGCACATGGGATGCGATCAAGTCGTCCTATGACGTCGCGCTGACCGCCGCGGCGCTGGTCAAGGCCGGTGAGCCTTCCGCCTTCGCCCTCTGCCGCCCGCCAGGGCACCATGCAGGGGCGGCCTTCATGGGCGGCTATTGCTTCATCAACAACGCCGCCGTCGCCGCGCAATGGTTCCGCGACCATGGCGCCGGGCGCGTTTCGATCCTCGACATCGATTATCACCACGGCAACGGCACCCAGGAGATATTCTATCGCCGCGGTGACGTTCAGGTGCTGAACCTGCATGGCGATCCGATGACCGAATATCCCTTTTTCCTCGGCCATGCCGACGAACGCGGCGAGGGCGACGGCGAAGGCTTCAACGACAATTACCCGATGCCCTTCGGCACCGGCTGGGACGTGTGGAACGCCTCACTCGAGGACGCTTGCACGAGGCTTTCGGCTTATGCTCCTGACGTCGTCGTGGTTTCACTCGGCGTCGACACTTTCGAGAAGGACCCGATCAGCCAGTTCAAGCTGAAGACCCCCGACTATCCCCGGATCGGCCGCCGCATCGCCAGGCTCGGCCTGCCGACGCTGTTCGTCATGGAAGGCGGCTACGCCGTCGAGGAGATCGGCATCAACGCCGTCGGCGTGCTGACCGGCTTCGAGGACCGCTAGAAGTGCCGCCGGTGCCTGCCAATCACATGGCAGCGCTCGGCAAGCGGTACCGCCTGCCTGACCGATCGTTCAGCCTGCAGCGGCACGCGCTGACCTGCCCGCTATCTTGTTGTTGGACCATGATGTTTTTCCAGAATGCGTTCGCCCTTTGCGAAATGATGTTCTATTTTTTGAACCCACGGCTTGCGGGGCCGATTGATCGGAAGAACAAACGCATTTGAGCCCGGGACAGCATTTATGAACGACGACACACCGGAAAGCGAAAGCGCCTCGGCGCTGGCGCCGTTCCGGCACGGCATCTTCCGGGCGGTGTGGTCCGCCAGCCTCGTCTCCAATTTCGGCGGCCTCATCCAGGGCGTTGGCGCCGCCTGGATGATGACGACGATCGCCACCTCGTCCTACCAGGTGGCATTGGTGCAGGCCTCGACCACCTTGCCGATCATGCTGTTTGCGCTGCTGGCCGGCGCTATCGCCGACAGCTTCAACCGGCGCAAAATCATGCTGATTGCGCAGATCTTCATGCTCGTCGTCTCGGCTCTTCTGACCGTCTTCACCTATCTCGACCTGATGACGCCGTGGACGCTGCTCGCCTTCACCTTCCTGATCGACAGCGGCACCGCGCTCAACAGCCCGTCCTGGCAGGCTTCGGTCGGCGACATGGTGCCTCGCACCAAGGTGCCGGCGGCGATTGCGCTCAACTCGATGGGCTTCAACCTGACGCGCAGCGTCGGCCCGGCGATCGGTGGCATCATCGTTGCCGCGGCAGGCGCTGCCGCGGCCTTCGCCGTCAACACGCTGAGCTATGTCGGCCTCATCGTCGTGCTGGCCCGCTGGAAGCCGGAACTGCCGGCATCGACCTTGCCGCGCGAGACGCTGGGCGCCGCAATGGGCGCCGGCCTGCGCTACGTCGCCATGTCGCCTAACATCGGCAAGGTGCTGGTCAGGAGCTCGGCTTTCGGCTTCAGCGCCGGCGCGGTCCTGGCGCTGCTGCCGCTGGTCGCGCGCGACGTCGTCAAGGGTGATGCCTTGAGCTACGGCATCATGCTCGGCGCCTTCGGCATCGGCGCCGTCGGCGGCGCGCTGACCAGCGTCAGGCTGCGGCAGCTGCTGTCCAGCGAAACCATGGTGCGCATGGCATTCGCCGGCTTCGCCGTCTGCGCCTTCAACGCCGCCGTCAGCAATCATGCCTGGCAGACGTCGCTCGGCCTGCTGCTCGGCGGCGCCTGCTGGGTGACCGCGCTTTCGCACTTCAACGTCACCGTCCAGATGTCGACGCCGCGCTGGGTGGTCGGCCGCGTGCTTTCGGTCTACCAGACCGCGACCTTCGGCGGCATCGCGCTCGGCAGCTGGGTCTGGGGCGTCGTCGCCGACGCGCATGGCGCCGAAGTCGCCCTGATGGCGGCCAGTGTCGCCATGCTGGCGGGAGGCGCCATCGGCCTGCTGCTGCCGCTGCCGCAGCAGGCGGTGCTCAACCTCGACCCGCTCAACCGTTTTCAGGAGCCGCATCTGGCGCTTGATCTCAAGCCGCGCAGCGGTCCCATCGCCATCATGATCGAATATGTCATCCGCAACGAGGACGTACCGGAATTCCTCGCCACCATGGCCGAGCGCGGCCGCGTTCGCCGCCGTGACGGCGCCCGCAACTGGACATTGGCGCGCGATCTCGAAAATCCCTCGATATGGATCGAGCACTACCACACGCCGACCTGGGTCGAATATATCCGCCACAATCGGCGCGCCACCTACGCCGACGCGGTCATCGGCGAGCGCATAAGGGCGCTGCACAGCGGCAACGAGCCACCTCGCGTCCGTCGCATGATCGAGCGCCCGACGACAGCAGGCACGGCGCTGGTCATGCCGAAGGGACCGATCGAGCATTAAAGCATTTTGCAGCCAAGGGAATCACTTGACGTCGCAGAAATGCGGTTAAAACAAATAGATAAAGCGGGATGCACCGTTCAATTTGAACGCATCCCGCTCCAGCGCAATTCCAGGAAAAGTGTGAAACGGTTTTCCGTCCGGAAGAGACAGAGCGGTTCGCCGTTTCCGTGAAACGATGAACCGCTCCAGCCACCCTGACGCCCTTCCGCTGGCGATTCGACTACATGAGCTCTATGACGAAATAATCGCCCTGCTGTATCCACTTTACCAGGAAGTTGATCGTCAGGTCGGTACCGCTCCAATACATCTCGACGGTTGATGGAGACGGCTTTATGAGGCCTCCCTCGATAAAGTCACTCGACCTCGTCCCAGATACGCCTGAGATGAAATTGAAATCCTGGAACTGGAATGTGACCTCGCAGCTGAGAGTGAACGGCGTGAACCCGCCGCCGGCCGGCTTGGGCAACGCGAACTGAACCAACGCCGGCTCTGCGTTCGGCTTTTCGGTCTTTGAAAAGCTGCCGGATGGCCCCTGCAGGTGCCAGGTGATTTCAGTGATTTCTTTCTTGGTGGCGTTGAACCAGAGACCCGTTGCTATCGTCAGCATCGCCGGCTTGACGACCGGCGCCGCAGTAAGGGGAATACTGATGGTCTCGGTCTTGTAGCCAACGGCTGCAACTTGCAAGCTGACCGATGCTTGGCCGGTCGGCGGAGATAGCGTGAACGCTGTGTTGGTGGCCCCGACCACCGCGCCCCCTTGCGATATGGTCCCTCCAACCGATTGGGACTTGTTATCGGCGTCGACTGCTTTGATGGTTATCGTCGCCGGCTGGCCCGCTATCAGGGACGGGGGAGCCGCGGAGAGCAGCATTTCCCCGAGGGTGACATTGACGGGAACTCTGGTGAGCGGAGACATCTTCGTGCACAATGTCTGCATCACCGTAATTTGGTCTTCTACCTTGAGCTCGCCCACGTAAATCCCGAAGAAGAGCGTCGTCCAACCAAGTGGCGTATCGCTGGCGCGCCACTTCCCGTTCACGAATACATGCACGCGCGCCCCGGGAATCACGCCTGATACGTAAATTAACCGCTGGAAGACCCGGACGGGCTGTTGAATATCCGGGGTCTTGAGTGGGGTCAGGTCGGACACTTTGATCGGGCCCCCGACCCGAAGCGCGAGGGGCTGACAAGTAAGCTCCAGCTCGGCGTGAATGTGCTCGCCGGCGCGCAACGGCCGAAATGTCTCGACCCAGACGAGGCCGCCAAAACTGAATACGGGCTTGCTGATTACAGGAGAATCTGGCGCATCCGAGTACAAACGTACGACCGCGTTGTCGACGCTGTTGACGAAAGCGCCGCTTGCACATTCAAATGCAGGCTCCATGACGGTCGGCGGAAATACGCTGCCCTGGTAAGACCCTACCACCAGCAACTTATCCGATGTGGCTGTCTTGCCGCATAGCTCCTGGATGACGACGAGCGATGGAAACGGCGGCGAGGCCGGGATCAGGGCCGACACGTCGGGAATCCAGTATTGGCCGGAACTCACATCCTCGCCGACTCCGATTCTCCCGAGCACGGTAGCTGCACCCGAAGTCGGATCGACAAGTTGGATCGTCAATGTCGCGCCGGGCTCGAGATTGGAGATAGGCAAAGCACGGGCTGCCGGGCAGGAGTACTGTGAGGCGTCGATTACGGGCTTTCTAACCGGCAAGGTTTCGTCGACGATCACCGGAGGGGCAGATGACGGACTTGATGCATTGCAGCGCTCGAAGTGCTGCGTGGCGCTGAAGACATCCGGATTGTGCGCGGCACGGCCAAGCAGCGCCAGGAGGTTGGCACCGACGAAAGGATATTCCAGCACGTCGCCATTGAAGTGGACCTTCGTGGTGGCGCCTTGAGCCAACCCCCTGACGGGTACTGCTTGCGCGCACCCAGGAACCGGGCCGACTGCTGGTGCCGGCATGGTATTTTCCCGATACGGCGTCTGTTCGGCGGGCAAGCTCGGGGTCTGACTGCTCTTCACCTGTCCGGCAGGCGTCTGAACGGACTGCACTGCGCTAAGCACATCGTTGGCCTGGATCGCCCCGCGAATGCGCACTGGTACGACATTTCCGCGTGCAGTATCGCTGCCAATCAATGCGCCGCCGTTGAAAATCTCGACCGTGGCGCCAGGATAGGCTGCGCCTATCAGCACCCAGTCGACGCACTCGTGCACCTGACTCAAATACACCAATGCGCTTAGCGTCGAGGGATACCCGAGCACGACGATCGGGACCGGGCTTGGATCACTGGTTTCGGCGCCGAGCGTCCAACGTGCGGTCAATGCATCTCCCACGTTGAGGGAGCCTGCGGCGACCGGCACAAAGGTACTGGTTGTGGCGCCGGCATTTACCGCAGGGACGGGTACGCCATTTACCAGGAGGGAAATGCTCGAGCCGGGAAGCGGCCCATCGATACGGACCGAGGTACTCAAGACCGATACGGGGCCAATCACAATTGGTGCAAGGAGCGTGCTCATGTTCGTTTCCCTCTCTGTACGGCGCAGACATGTCGCCTGGTTCGAAACAGGACATAGAGGGAGCGCACTTACGGATGACTTACGGATGGGTCGGCGCGGTGCTGGACTGCGCTCGCGTCCGTCGCATGATCGAGCGCCCGACGACAGCCGGCACCGCGCTGGTCATGCCGAAGGGACCGATCGAGCATTAGTGGCTGGCGGCGCGTCCAATTGGACGAGCAAATGAAATTGCGGCGCCTGGCCCAATCCGCGAATGCACGAACAGGATGGCCATTGTGGAGAGACGGTTATATCAGTTGGTGTGACTATGACCACTAAGGGGAGACGATGCGTTACATACGTCCGCTTTCAATTGAAGACGCCGCCGGCCTGTTGGCCGGTTCAGCCGGCACGGCCGCCATCCTCGCCGGAGGCAGCGACCTCTTGGTGCGAATGAAAGGCGGCTTTATCGAACCCGACCTGATCGTCGACATCAAGGCGATCGACGGGCTTGGCGAGATCAGGGAAACAGCCGAGGGCTTCAGCATCGGCGCCGCGGTCCCCTGCGCCATGCTGGGCGAGAACACGGCCCTGCAGAAGGCATGGCCCGGCGTCGTCGAAGCGGCCAAGCTGATCGGCTCGAAGCAGGTGCAGGGACGCTGCACCATCGTCGGCAATCTGTGCAACGCCTCGCCGGCCGCCGACAGCGTGCCGGCGCTGGTGGCCGCTGGCGCCAAGGCTGTGGTCGTCGGCCCGGGAACCAGGCGCACGATTGCCGTGGAAGCGGTGCCGACTGGGCCGGGCAAGACGTCGCTGGCCAAGGGCGAGATCGTCGAGGCAATCCTGCTCGACAGCCGTCTGCCGCGTTCGGGCGATGCCTATCTGCGTTTCATTCCGCGCACGGAGATGGACATCGCGGTGGTAAGCGCCGGCGTGAACTTGACGCTCGATGAGCAAGGTCGCGTCAAATCCGCCCGTCTGGCGTTGGGCGCCGTGGCGCCGACGGTGATTCTGGTCGAGGAGGCCGCCGAGGTTCTCATCGGCTCCAAGCTGGACGAAGCCACGCTGGAGAGGCTCGCCAAGGTCTGCTCGGGCGCCTGCCGCCCGATCGACGACAAGCGCGGCACTATCGAATTCAGACGGAAAGTCGCGGGTGTGCTGGCCAAGCGGGCCGCCACGACCGCCTATGCACGCGCAGGAGGCAAATGATGGCTGGTGTGGCAGTATCAACGACAATCAACGGCGACAATGTCGAGTTTCTTTGCCAGCCGGACGAGACGCTGCTTGATGTCCTGCGCGATCGCCTGGGGCTGACGGGCGCCAAGGAAGGCTGCGGCACCGGCGACTGTGGGGCCTGCAGCATCATCCTCGACGATCGGCTGGTGTGCTCGTGCCTGGTGCTCGGCGCGGAGGCCGAGGGCCGGCACGTCGAGACCATCGAGGGCATGGCACATGGCGACAGGCTGCATCCGCTGCAGCAGAAATTTCTGGAACACGCCGCACTTCAATGCGGCGTCTGCACGCCGGGCTTCTTGATAGCGGCGAAGGACCTTTTGGCCAAGAACCCCGATCCGACCGAGGAGGAGATCCGCTTCGGCCTCGCCGGGAACCTCTGCCGCTGCACCGGCTACGACAAGATCGTGCGTGCCGTTCAGGACGCCGCCAGCGTGATGAAGGGAGCATGACGATGAATTTCGATCCGCGTTACTCCGGACGCAATTTCACCTCTGTCGGCACGCGTCCCATCCGTCCCGACGGCGTCGACAAGGTGACGGGCCGCGCACGCTATGGCGCCGACTTCAACATGGCCGGGCAACTGGTCGGGCGCGTTCTCAGAAGCCCCCATGCGCATGCCACGATCAGGAAGATCGACACGTCGAAGGCGGAGAAGCTCGCCGGCGTCAAGGCCGTGATCACCGCGGCCGACCTGCCCGACCTTACCGACGGCGATTCCGCCATGTACGACATCCTCGACAACTGCATGGCGCGCAAGAAAGCGCTCTATGACGGCCATGCCGTGGCCGCGGTCGCGGCGGTCGATGCTCGCACGGCGAGGCAGGCACTGAAGCTGATCGAGGTCGACTACGAGGTGCTGCCGCATGTCACCGACGTCGACGAGGCGATGAAGCACTCCGCACCCCTGATCAACGACGCCATCTTCACCGAGGGCCTCGAGCAAAAGCCCGTCAAGCCTTCAAACGTCACCAAGCGCACCCAGTACGGCCATGGCGACATCCATGAAGGTTTCGGCCAGGCCGATTTCGTCGTCGAACGCTCCTTCAAGACCGAGCAGACGCACCAGGGCTATATCGAGCCGCATGCCTGCGTGGCCAATGTCAGCTCCGACGGCACCGCCGACCTGTGGGTCTGTACGCAAGGCCATTTTGTCTACCGCCAACACTGCGCCCAGCTGCTTGGCATGGAAGCCTCGAAGCTGCGCGTCACCTCGTCGGAGATCGGCGGCGGTTTCGGTGGCAAGACCCATGTCTGGGCCGAGCCGGTGGCGCTGGCGCTGTCGCGCAAGGCCGGCCGGCCGGTCAAGCTGGTCATGACGCGCGACGAGGTGTTCCGCGCGTCTGGCCCGACCAGCGCCACCTCGATCGACGTCAGGATCGGCGCCCGCAAGGACGGCACGATCACGGCGGCCGAGGCGACGCTGCGCTATTCCTGCGGCCCCTATGCCGGCATGTGGGCCGAGATCGGCGCCATGACGGCCTTTGCCTGCTACAAGCTCGAGAACGTCAAGACGGTCGGCTACGAAGTGCTGGTCAACCGGCCCAAGACCGCGGCCTATCGCGCGCCGTCGGCTCCGATGGCGGCGTTTGCGGTGGAAAGCGCGGTCGACGAGCTGGCCAAGGAGATCGGCATGGACCCGGTCGAGTTCCGGATCAGGAACGCGGCGCAGGAAGGCACCAGATCCTCCTACGGCCCGGTATACGGCCCGATCGGCATCGGGCCGACGCTGGAGGCGGTGAAGAACCACCCGCATATGAAGGCGCCGCTCGGCAAGAATCAGGGCCGCGGAATGGCCTGCGGCTTCTGGTTCAATTTCGGTGGCCAGACCTGCACCGACCTCAACATCGGCATGGACGGTTCGGTCTCGCTTGCCGTCGGCACTGTCGACGTGGGTGGTTCCCGCGCCTCGCTGTCGCTGGTGGCGGCGGAGGAGCTCGGTATCCCCTATGAGCAAATCAAGGCGGTGGTCGCCGATACCTCCAGCCTCGGCTATAACGATATGACGGACGGCAGCCGCGGCACCTTCTCGTCTTCGATGGCGACGATCTCCGCCGCTCGCAACGCCATCAAGGTCCTCAGGCAGCGCGCCGCGCAGATGTGGGACATACCCGTCGACGACGTGGTCTGGGAAGAGGGTCACGCGATTGCCAAAGGCGCGACGCACGGCAACCTTTCGCCGCTGTCGATGAAGGAGATCGCGGCCGCTTCCGGAAAGACGGGCGGACCCATTGCAGGGCACAGTGAGCTCGTCGCCGACGGCGCCGGCGTCTCCTTCGCCACCCATATCTGCGATATCGAGGTGGATCCCGAGACAGGCTCGACCAGGGTGCTGCGCTACACCGTCGTTCAGGACGCCGGCAAGGCGGTGCATCCGACTTATGTCGAGGGGCAGTACCAGGGCGGTGCCGCGCAAGGCATCGGCTGGGCGCTTAACGAGGAGTATATCTACGGCAAGGACGGGCGGCTGCAGAACCCTGGCTTCCTCGATTACCGCATCCCGGTCTGCTCGGACCTGCCGATGATCGACACGCAGATCCTCGAGATCCCCAATCCCAACCATCCCTACGGGGTGCGCGGCGTCGGCGAGACCTCGATCGTGCCGCCGCTGGCGGCGATCGCCAATGCGGTGTCGAACGCCGCGGGCGTGCGCATGACGCACATCCCGATGTCGCCGCCGCGCATCCTGGCGGCGCTCGAGGCAGAACGGGAAGGCTGATGGTCGAAGTAACGCTCTGGGGATCGCTCGGCGCGATCGCCGGAGGCAAGAGCAAGGTCGAGATCGAGGCGAAGGACATAAGGGAGCTGTTCAGGAAACTGGCTGAACAGTATCCCGGCCTCGAGCCCTACATCGATCGCGGCATCGCCGTCGCCATCGACGGGACGATCTATCGCGACACCTGGTCGAAGGAACTGCCGGAAGGGGCGGAGATTTTCCTGCTGCCGCGCCTTGCCGGGGGATAACTGAACAACCCTGTCCTACCCATTGACGACCAAGACATGGCCTAGGCTCGAGAAAAACCTCGGCTATCCACGAGAATTCTTGGCCAGTTCAGCCTGCGAGTTTGGCTCCTTTTCGATGACTGCTTCTGTGTCAGAGAACGAACCCGCTCGCGGGAGGGGCGCGGGGTTTGAGGCGTGAGCTTCGTTGGCAGCGTCGGTGAGGCTTTAATCGATCAGGGGT